>DASVUF010000276.1:0-25987 GCA_036387195.1 Pyrinomonadaceae bacterium
ACGTGCGGACGGCCCGCGTCGAACGCGGCGCGGAGCCCGTCGCGGCGGCGCCGCCGCCGTATCTGCGCGGACGGCGGGACGCCGGGCGCGACCACGTCGCGGGGCGCGCCCCCGCGCGCGCGGGCGAGACGCCGGCGGCGAGCACGACCCCCTCCACGGCCTACGGCGCGGCGCGCGAGGCGTCCGCCTTCAGCAGCATCGAGCAGGTCGAGGAGGCCGTCGAAGCTGACGAACGCGCTTCGGAGGCCGATGCGCTCGGCGCCGCGCGCCCCGAGACGGAAACGGCGCCGGACGACTCCGCCCGCCATTTCGAGATGGCGCAGTTGCTTCTGCGCTCGCTGAAGAACAGGCGGGCGGACGGCGCTCGGGCGGCGCTCGACATCTCTTACGAAAAGCGACAGTCGAAGAGACTGCTGTACCGCAACACCGTGCTCAAGCAGCACGCCGAGAGCAGCGGCGACCTGCCCGTCAGGGAAGCCCTCAGCGAGCTTGAGCCGCTGCTGCTGGAAATCGCCAACCTGCCCGACCGCCCTACGCGCGACGCGATGCGCGCCGTCAAAGAGCGCGTACGGAACGGCGAGGTGGTCGCGAGGCTGCAAATCTACGCGCGGGGCGCGGGGAAGTAATTCATGGCTTCCGGCGGCGACAAAATGGCAGGACGCGGGCGCTCGCGCCGACGCGCGCGCGGGCGCTTCGCCGCCGCGCCGTCTCTCGCCGCCGCCGTCTGCAAGGTGTCCCTCTCGCTCCTCTGCGTCTGCTGGCCGGGCGGCCGTCCCGCCCGCGGCCTCGTCGCCTCTGACCCTTCGGCCGCGAACGCGCAGCGAGCGCGCGCGGCCGACGGGCCTTCGCGCGCGCTGCGCGAGGGGCGCGACTTCATCGAGCGTGAGAACTGGGGGCGCGCGGCCGAGACTTTCGAGCGCTTCATAGACACGTACGCGGGCGACGAGAACGTGGACGAAGCCCTCTACTGGCTCGCCTACGTGCTGAAGAAGCAGGCGAAGTACGCTGAGGCCGAGCGCAGGCTGGAGCGCCTGAGGCGTGACTACCCCCGGTCCACATGGGGCGCGGACGCGGAGGCGATGCGCGTCGAGATGGCGCCGTTCCTCGGCCAGCGGCGCCTCATCGAAGAGGCGCTCGCGAGCGACGACGAGGCGCTGAGGCTGGTGGCGCTGCAAGGTCTTTTTCAGACCGACCCGGCGGCCGCGTCCCGCCACGTCGAATCGCTCCTCGGGCCGGATTCGCCCTCCAGCGCGCAGCACCGGCAGGCCGTCGTGGCTTTGCTCGGCAGGGTCGGCGGCGAGCAGGCCGTCGCGCTTCTGCTGGGCGTCGCGCGCGGGCAGGCGGACGTGAGACTGCGGCGGGCGGCGATTGTCTCGCTCGGGCAGATAGGGGACGAGCGCACGCTCGATTACCTGAAAGAGCAGACGGGTGACGCCAACCCCGACATCACGGAGGCCGCGCTCTACGCCATCTCGCGGCAGGGGGGCGCGCGCGCCGTCCTCGTGCTCGGCGAGGTCGCGCGCTCCGCGGCGCCTTTGCCGGTGCGGCGCGAGGCCGTAACCTGGCTGCGCCGCAGAGACAGCGACGCGTCCGCCGGCGAGTTGATAAAAATCTACGACGCCGAGGCCGACGCGGGGCTCAAGCGCGAGGCGCTGCTCGCGCTCTCGCAGATGGATGCGCCGTCTGCGCGGGCCAAACTCGCCGAGGTGGCGCGCGCGTCCGATAGCGTGGAGGAGCGCAAGCAGGCGATTTTCTGGCTCGGCCGCCGGGCGGACGAGCAGAGCGCCGTCCTGCTCTCGGAACTCTACGACGCCGAGCAGGGCGCGGAGGTCAAAGAGCGCATCCTGTTCGTGCTCGCGCAGAGCCGGAGCCGGCGGGCTACGCAAAAGCTTCTGGACGTGGCGCGCGGCGACGCCTCCGCGGAGATGCGCAGGAAGGCCCTCGCGTGGCTCGCGCGCAGCCCCGACCCGGAGGCCAAGAGATTTTCAAAGGGCTCTAAGGCGGCGGGCGAACAGTGAAGCGGCCGGCGCGATTTTTAACTGCGGGACGGCGTCCGGGCCGGGGAGGGGTTTATTCATGCGAAAGCTGTATGCGTGGGGGCTGGCGGCGATTCTCTTGAGCGCGAGCGGGGGCGCGGTCGCCTGCGCCCAGGGCCGGGGGTTCGTCCCCGTGCAGGGGCAAACCCTCCCGGCGCGTGTGGACGAGGCGCTCAAACTCGCGCGCGCCCGCGCCGCCCGCAGCCGCTTCTGGCTGGCCTACGAGTTCAACCTGCGCGGCGGGGTCGCCATAGACAGCGTGCCCGGCCTCAGCGGCGTCGCCACCGGAAAGGTCGGCGAGTTCGAGACGAGGCGCGCGGGGCTCTTTATGCTTTACGAGCCCGGCGCCGCCTCGCCTTCGGAGATTAAGGTCCTCAGCCTCGACCAGACGCCGGCCGTCGGGGGGCTGCCGGCCTTCTGGCTTGAGAAGTCCGCCAACGAAGAGAGCCTACAGTTCCTACAGGGACTGTTGAAGGCGCGCCCGTCCGGCCCGGCCGCGCAGCAGGCGGTCGTCGCCATCGCGCTCCACGACGACCCTTCGGTCGCCGCCGTGCTCCGGCAAGTCCTGCAAAACTCTCAGGACGTTCCCGTGCGGACGACCGCGGTCGCGTGGCTCGGCCGCCTCCCCGGACAACTGCCGCTCCTCGCCGAACTGGCGCGTGAGGGCCGCGAGCAGCCCGAGGTGCGTCACGCCGCCGTCACCGCCATCGCCAAGGGCCGCGAGCCGGCCTTCCTCTCGACCCTCGAAGACCTGTATAACAACGCGGCCGCCGACAGGGATTTGAAAGCCCACATCATACGCGTCGCGGCCAAGAGCGAAGATAAGGGCGCCGCCGCCGAATTCCTGGTCAAGGTCGCCGAGAACGAGCCCGACGAAGACCTCAGACGGCAGGCGCTCACTTCGATAAACAAAAAGCTCTACCGGCGGAAGGCTCGTCAGTGAACTGCCGCGCGGTCGGGGCCCCCCCGGCTTAACCTCACTCGTCGATTTTCCACACCGGAGTAGTAAGGGAGGAAGATGATGAAAAGACGACTTCTGCGAAGCGCCTCGATGCTCTTGATGCTGCTGGCCCTGCTTACGGCGGGGCAGGGCGGCAAATTCGCGGCGAGGGCCGACGGCGACGACGGCACTCTGCCCTGCGACCCGGGGCCGACCCGCTGGTGTGAGCTGCGGGGCGGCACGTTCAACTACGTCACCTGCATGTGTGAGTACCCTCCGAACTAAGGGGGGCGCGCAGCGACGGCGGCCGTCCCCTTCAGTCGTCCTCGCGCCTGAAGAGGAACGGCCGCGTCTCGACTGAAAGCTCGACTGAAAGAAACGCCCGCACGCGGCGGCCTGTTTGCGCAAGCTCAGGCCGCCGCGTGCGGGCGTTTTTCGCTTCCGGCCCCGAGTCCTCGGCCGGGCCGCCGACGTGCGCCGTCTGCGCAGCCGGCCCGACGGCTCACGCCAACGTTTCGGCGCGCGCCGCCGTTGAAGTCCCCTTACAGATATTTTTCCCTGATGATGTTGAGGTGCCTCAGCTCGTGGCCGGCGATGTGATACGCGAGGGCCCGGACGGTCGCTGCGTGGTAGGAAGAGCTGCCGGTCCCTTTCCTCGTCAAAGACTCTTCGGGCAGCCCCTCGAATAGACATATCGTCGCGCGGCGGACGGCCTCGTACTCCGCGAAGATGCTCTCCAAATCCCTCGCGTTGGCGCCCGAATACCTCGCGTAATCGTCCTGGTCGAAGCCGGGCAGCGACTGCTTTTCGTTTCTGGCGAAACAGAGCGCGCGGTAGGCGTAGATGCGCTCGTCGTCAACGACGTGGACGAGAATCTCCTTGATAGTCCACTTGTCCTCCGAGTACTTATAAAGCAGTTTCTCCGGCGGCAGTGAGTAGATTAAATCTTTGACCACCCGAAAATTGTCCGCCAGGCGCTTCAGGACCATGCCGTCGGCGGGCAGCAGTCTCAAATACATTTCGGCGTAGTCGGGATACTCGCCCGGTTCGGGCTTCGGAATCGTTCTCATCCTCTCGTTTAACCTCGTGGACGCCTCTCCTCTGGAATTGCGGCGGTAGCCGCGCCGCCACAATGAACACGCCGGGCCACGTCCGGAACGGCTTCTGAAGGGTTGGGTCGCCGGCCCGGGCGACGCTCATATCAGACCAATACGCTCCCCGGCGCGCCGGTTGTTCCGCGGTTTCCCGGCGCGGGCTCTACCCGGCGGCGTCGCGGGAACGGTCTTGCGGGTTTGCGTCGCAGGTCGGCTCAAGGCGGAAAGGGTGTAGACAAACTACATGTTAGGGTGTAGATTGTCTACATGCCAAAGGGAGCCCGCTACCAGAACAGGATAGAACTGCTTCAGGGGACGCTCGACCTGCTCGTCCTCCAGACGCTCCAGTGGGGGCCGCAACACGGCTACGGCATCAGCCAGGCCATCAGGGCCAACTCCGGCGACGTGCTGCGCATTGACACCGGCTCGCTCTACCCGGCGCTGCACCGGCTGGAGCGGCAGCAGTGGGTCAGCTCCGAGTGGAAGGTCTCTGATAACAACCAGCGGGTCAAGGTCTACCGCCTGACGGCCGAGGGCAAGAAGCAGTTGGCGTCCGAGCGCTCGCGCTGGGAGCAACTCTCGGAGGCCATCGCCCGCGCCCTGAACCCGCGCGCGGAGGAGGGCGGGGCGTGAGGCCGCCGGGGCGCGGACGCCGAGACGAAGAGTTGGACGAGGAGATAGAGAGCCACCTGCGGATGGCGGCGCAAGACCGCGTGGAGCGGGGCGAGACGCCGGAGCAGGCGGAGGCGGCCGCGCGCAGGGAGTTCGGCAACGTGGGACTCGTCAAGGAGGTCACGCGCGAGATGTGGGGCCGGGTGTTGCTGCGTCAGTTCGCGCAGGACTTGAGGTACGGGCTGCGCACGATGCGCCGCGGGCCGGGCTTTGCGGCCGTGGCCGTGCTGACGCTGGCGCTCGGCATCGGCGCGAACACGGCCATCTTCTCGGTCGTCAACGCGGTGCTGTTGCGGCCGCTGCCGTACCGCGACCCGGCGCGACTCGTGACCGTGCTGCACGACGGTTGGAAGCCGGTCGCCCCGGCGAACTTCCTCGACTGGCGCGAGCAGAGCCGCTCGTTCGAGTCAATCGCCGCGGCGCAGTTGTGGAGCCTGACGATGACGGGGCGGGAGCGCCCCGAGCAGCTCGAAGTGCTCCAGACGAGCGCCGAGATGTTTCACGTGCTCGGGGTGGAGGCGGCGCTGGGCCGCACGTACGCGGCCGGCGAAGACCAACCGGGGCGCGAGCGCGTCCTGGTGCTCAGCCACGGCTTCTGGCGGCGTAGCTTCGGCGGCGCGCCCGACGTGGTCGGCCGGCAGGTGACGCTCGACGGCGAGCCGTACACCGTCGTCGGCGTCATGCCGCCCGACTTCCAGTTCGCGCCCTTCTGGGCCACGCACGCCGAGGCGTGGGCGCCGCTCAACCTGGGCCGGAGGGTGAACGACCGGCGCGGGCAGAGTCTGCGCGTCTTCGCGCGGCTCAAGCCGGGCGTGACGGCGGGGCAGGCGCAGGCCGAGATGGAGGCCATCAACCGCCGGCTCGCCGAGCAGCACCCGAGGGAGAACGAAGGGCTGACCGTCTCGGTAGACCCGCTGCACGAGAAGGTGGTCGGGAAGTCGCGCCCGGCGCTGCTCATCATCCTGGGGGCGGTCGGGTTCGTGCTCCTCATAGCCTGCGCCAACGTCGCCAACCTGATGCTGGCCAAATCCGCCCTGCGCCAGAGGGAGATAGCCGTGCGCATCGCGCTGGGGGCCGGGCGGTGGCGCGTCGTCAGGCAGATGCTCACCGAGAGCCTTGCGCTGTCGCTCGCGGGCGGGGCGGCCGGCCTCCTGCTGGCCTTCTGGAGCAACGCGGCCCTCGCCTCGCTCGGCCCGGACACGCTCCCGCGCGTCCGCACGGCGAGCCTCGACGCCGGCGTCCTCCTGTTCACGCTGGGGCTTTCCGTCCTCGTGGGCCTCCTGTTCGGGCTCGCGCCCGCGCTCCGCTCGACGAAGACCGACCTGACCGAGTCGCTCAAGAGCAGGGCGCAGGGCGCCGCCCGCGGCCGGCGGCACGAGCGCGTGCGCCAACTCCTGGTCGTGGGGGAGGTCGCGGTGTCGCTGGTGCTGCTGGTCGGCGGCGGCCTCATGATGCGCAGCTTCCTGCGGCTCACGTCGGTCAACCCCGGGTTCGACCCGCGCGGCGTCACGACCGCCGTGGTGCGGCTCGCGGGGCCGCGCTACGCGACGGACGAGCAGCGCGCGGCCTTCTTCCGGCGGCTGACGACGCAGCTCGGCTCGCTGCCGGGGGTCAAGTCGGCGAGCGCCATCAACCACATCCCTCTGGGGGGAGACGTGTGGACGTTGGGCTTTACGGTCGAAGGCCGCCCCGCGCCGCCCGACGCCGAACGGCCGAGCGCGGTCTACCGCGTGGCGCGCCCGGACTACTTCCGGACGATGGGCGCGGCGCTGCTGAAAGGGCGTGATTTCACGGAGGGCGACGACGACGCCGCGCCCGCGGTGGTGATAGTCAACGAGGCGCTCGCGCGCCGGCAGTGGCCGGGCGAGGAGCCCCTGGGGAAGAGGATTACCGTCAGCGGCGAGGGCGCGAGGCCGCGCGAGGTGGTCGGCGTGGTGGGGGACGTGAAGCAGGGCGAGTGGGCGTCCGCCCCGCAGCCGGAGATGTACCTGCCGCACCTGCAAGCCGCCTCACCGCGGACGATGACGCTCGTGATACGCGCCGCCCCGGGCGCGCCGGAAATCGGGCCGGAGGTCAGGCGCGAGGTGTGGGCGATTGACAGCGACCTGCCCGTCTCGCAGGTCGCGGGCATGGAGGAGGTAGTCTCGCAAGCCGTGGGCCAGCAGCGCTTCAACACGCTCCTCATAGGGCTGTTCGCGGCGACGGCGCTGCTGCTGGCGGCGGTCGGCGTCTACGGCGTGATGAGCCACGCGGTGGCGCAGCGCACGCACGAGATAGGCGTGCGTGTGGCGCTCGGCGCGCGCGGGCGCGACGTCCTCGGGATGATAATCAGGCAGGGCCTGGGGCTGACGCTCGCGGGGCTGGCCGTCGGGCTGGCCGGGGCGCTGGCCCTGACGCGCGTGATGAACAGTCTTCTTTACGAGGTCTCCGCCACAGACCCGCTCGTCTTCGGCGGGGTGGCGGGGGCGCTGACGCTCTCGGCGCTCCTGGCCTGCTACGTCCCCGCGCGGCGCGCGACGAAAGTTGACCCGATGGTCGCGCTCCGCCACGACTGAGGCGCGACGGAACCCCCGGGCGGACGCGCCGACGAGACGTGACGGCCGGAGCTTCAGCTTGGGCGGGGGCCTACGACGCCTGACGGTTTTGAGGACGGGACCGCGGCGGGGGACGGGCGGGCGGGCGACGGCCGGAGGGTGGTTTCTGCGCCGGAACCATTTTGTTGACACGGCGTCAATAAGGCGTATAATCCCTTGACGGCCCTCAAGTTACGCTCGTGCCCCTAACCTCTTCGTTTTGTCGCATCTTACCTGCACGTTTCCCTCATGGCCTATTCCCGCACCACTAAAACCGCACACAGTTCGGACGGCGTCAAGATAGGGAACCGGCTGCTGGCCGCGCTCCCGTCCGAAGAGATAGAGCGACTGCTGCCGCACATGGAGGCCGTCCACAAAGTCCAGGGCAAAATCCTCTACGAGCCGGGCGCGACGGTCAACACCATCTACTTCCCCAACAACGGCATGGTCTCGCTGCTCGCGATGAACGAGGACGGCACGACCATCGAGATAGGCATGGTGGGGAACGAAGGCGTCGTCGGGCTCGGCTGCGTCCTCGAACTGAAGACGACGCCGTACGGGATGATGATTCAACTCGACTCCGACCTGATAAAAGTTAAAGGCGATTTCGTCAAAGAGGAGTTCAGGCGCGGCGGCGTCTTCAACAGGCTCCTGCTGCGCTACACGCACGTGCTGCTCACGCAGATTTCGCAGTCCGTGGTCTGCAACCGCTTCCACTCCATCGAGAAGCGCCTCTGCCGCTGGCTGCTCACCGCGCGCTACCGCGTGCAGTCCAACACGCTCCACCTCACGCAGGAGATTATCGCGCACATGCTCGGCATCCCGCGCACGGGCGTCACGATGGCGGCCGGGTCGTTGCAGAGGGCCGGCCTCATCCGCTACAGCCGCGGCAGGATAGAGATACTCGACCTCAAGGCCATCGAAGCCAACTCCTGCGAGTGCTACCAAATTGTTAAAGACGAGTTCGAGCAGTTCTTCGAAGGTTAAGTGTCGCCGCCTCACGGCTTTCCGCCGCGCTATGTCGCGCCTCAGACAGAGTCGTGTCGCAGACTCAGTCTGAGGCGCGACAGACAAGCCTCTCCGTCCTCTTGTATAACTCTCCCCGGCCCTCAGAAAGAGTTCTCGCGGTGTCCTGACCGGGCCAATAACAATTAAGAGAAGCGCCTTTAGTTCTCTCCTTAATAACTTCCGGCCCGAGGCGGTTGCGCCTCCGGGCAGCGGAACGTCTGTGCGATAAGGCCCCGGACGGCGGGGCGGACGCCGGCGGAGTAAGACTCGAATCCCGTCGCCATTCCTCAGATGGCTTCGGCGCGTCGAGGCGCCGGCGAATCAGAGCGGTGTGTCACGTCAGCCGCGCGTAGTCGCCCCGACACGCGCGCGGGCGAACATCGCGGGGAAGCGGTCAGAAAATTTCAGGGCGCGCCGACTCCCGGTTCGCGCGGCCGAAGACCGCGGCCCCCGTTTAATTCATCAACCTATGTTTGGAGCCCGTGCGCGGGCGCGGGCGCGACCCGGACGGCCGGTGGTTGAGTGGCCCTTTTCGGGGGCCGCGAAGCCGCTGCTCCGGCGGTCGTCCGCCCGGAATCGGTAAAGGGGGAGCCTCATGAAGACCGAGCTGAGAGAGGATGGCGCGTGCTGGTACGCAATCCAGACTCACCTGAAGCAGGAAGACCGCGCCTACTGCAACCTCGCGGCGTGGGGCCTGCGCGCCTTCAGCCCGCGGCTGAGGGAGGGGCGGCGTAACCAGTTCACGGGCGCCGTGACTTACTTCAGCAAGCCCATGTTCTCGCGCTACATCTTCGCGCGGTTCGACGCGGCGAGCCTGCTCCACAAAATCTGTTACACGAGGGGCGTCAAAAACGTCGTCTGCTTCGGCGGGAGCCCCGTCCCGATTGACGACGAAGTCATCGCCATGTTGCAGGCGCGCGTGGGCGCGGACGGCTACGTGAAGCTCGGCGAAGAGCTGAAGCACGGCGACAGAATCGTCATCACCGGCGGGCCGCTCAAGGACTTCGCCGGCGTCTTCGAGCGCGGCATGAAGGACAGCGAGCGCGTCATGGTGCTGCTGACGACCATCAGCTACCAGGGCAGCTTCTCGGTCGGTAAAGAGATGGTCAGGAAAGTGGCCTGAGGTTTCGCGCTTCGGGTCACGCGGCGCGCCTGCGCCCGCGGGACTGACTCAAAATAGCGGCGGCCCCGCCCGTGGGGCTCGCCAAACAACCGAATGAGGCGACGGCGGGGGCCCACCCGCGCGTCCGGCCCGTTCTACCTCCTCCCAACAGTCGAATCTCCCTTCCACGCAGATTGAGCCTCGGCTCGACATGCGGCAGCTCTGTCTTCAGGGCGTGTGTGGCGGACGGCGTGCGTGCGCTGCGCCCGCGCGTCAGGTCGCAGAGGCGCGCGCCCGCCCTGACGCTTCAGGCGCACGGCGACGCTTCGACTGCCGCGCGCCCCCGCGGACGGGCGCCCTTCGTGGCCGATGCCCGCGCGCCCGGCGGCTTTGCGGCGAACGGACGCCCGTAGACAAGACCTTCACCTTCTGACGCGCCACGCCGCGCGCGCCCCGGACCCATTCCCACAGACTTCCGCACGCCGCGGCCCCGGCCGCGTCGCGGAAGACCACAGCCCAAGGAGACGACGATGAACGCAGAAGAGAGAGAAGACAACACGATTTACAAGGTGGTAGTCAACCACGAGGAGCAGTACTCGATTTGGCCGGCCGACCGCGAGAACGCGCTCGGCTGGAACGACGCCGGCAAGTCGGGGACGAAGGCGGAATGCCTGGCCCACGTCGAGGAGGTGTGGACTGACATGCGCCCCTTGAGCCTCCGCAAGAAGATGGAGCAGGGCGCGAACTGAGGACGGCCGCGGCGTCCCCGACCGACCCGCCGACAACGCCCCGCGACCAGCCGCCTGCCGGAGCGAGTTTCAGAGAGACGACAAGAGCTGTTGCGAATCGCGCCGGCCTTCAACGTCGGGCCGGCGCGGAGAACCGCACGCGGTCTCCTGGAGAGATAAATGAGCAGCCTGATACAGAGCCCCGCCGAAGAGCACGCCATGCCTGAGCCGTCCGAGGCGCAGACGCTGGTCGAACTCCTGCGCCTGCGCGCGCGGGAGGGGGCCGGCCGCAACGCCTACACCTTCCTCGTTGACGGCGAGCTGGAAGAGGTCGCGCTCACGTACGGCGAACTTGACAGGCAGGCGCGGCGCATCGGCGCGTGGCTGCAAGCCAACGGGTGCGCGGGCGGGCGCGTGCTGCTGCTCTACCCGCCGGGGCTGGAGTTCATCGCGGCCTTCTTCGGCTGTCTTTACGCGGGGGCAGTCGCCGTGCCCGCCTACCCTCCGCGGCGCAACCGCAACCTCCTCCGCTTGCAGTCACTCGTGGCCGACGCGGGCGCGTCCGCCGCGCTCACGACCGAGCGCATCCTTTCGAGAATCACCCCGCAGCTTTCCGAAGACCCGCTGCTCGGCTCTTTGCGGTGGCTGGCTTCGGACGACGCCGCGGCGGGCGCCGGGGGCGTGTGGGAAGACGCGTGGGTCGAGCCGCGCGTCACGCCCGAGGGGCTGGCCTTTCTGCAATACACGTCCGGCTCGACGTCGGCGCCGAAGGGCGTCATGGTCAGCCACGGCAACGTGCTGCACAACGAGCGGCTGATACGGCGCGCCTTCGGGCAGACGGCGCTCTCGACCACCGTCGGCTGGCTGCCCGTCTATCACGACATGGGGCTCATCGGCAACGTCATACAGCCGCTCTACGTGGGCGCGCCGTGCGTGCTGATGTCGCCGGTCGCATTTCTGCAAAGCCCCGTGCGCTGGCTACAGGCCATCTCGCGCTTCGGCGCGACGACGAGCGGCGGGCCGAACTTCGCCTACGACCTCTGCGCGCGCAAGGTGACGGAGGCGCAGCGCGAGTCGCTCGATTTGAGCAGTTGGCAGGTGGCCTTCAACGGCGCCGAGCCCGTCAGGCTTGAGACGCTGGAGAGGTTCAGCGCGGCCTTCGGTCCGTGCGGCTTCCGGCGCGAAGCGTTCCTGCCCTGCTACGGGCTCGCGGAGGCGACGCTGCTCGTCTCGGGGAGCCGGCGCGGGGCGCCGCCGAGGGTCGGGCGCGTGCAGGCCGCGGGGCTTGAGGGCCACCGCGTCGTCGAGGCCGCGGCCGGCGACGACAAAGGCGTCGCGCTCGTCGGGTGCGGCGAGGCGGCCGACGGCCAGCAGCTCGCCATCGTCCACCCCCAGACTCTCCAAAGGCGCGCGCCGGACGAGGTCGGCGAAATCTGGGTCGCGGGGCCGAGCGTCGCGCGCGGCTACTGGAACCGCCCCGAAGAGACCGAGCGAACCTTCCGCGCGCGCGTCGCCGGGACGGGCGAAGGCCCTTTCCTGCGCACGGGCGACCTCGGCTTCTTCAAAGACGGCGAGCTGTTCGTCACGGGCCGCCTCAAGGACGTCATCATCATCCGCGGGCTCAACCACTACCCGCAGGACATCGAGCACACGGTCGAGCGCTGCCACGCGTCGCTGCGGCCGGGCTGCGGCGCCGCCTTCTCGGTTCAGGAGGGCGGCGGCGAGCAACTGGTCGTCGTGCAGGAGGCGGACGCGCGCGGGCGGTTCGAGCCGGAGGCGCTGTTCGCCTCCGTCAACGAGGCCCTGGCGCGCGAGCACGAGTTGCAGGCGCACGCCGTCGTCCTCATCAGGCCGGGGAGCCTGCCGAAGACTTCGAGCGGCAAAATCCAGCGTCACGCGTGCCGCCGCGCCTTCGTCGAAGGCGGCCTCGACGTGCTCGCGCGGTGGGACGCGGGGCGCGCGTCCGTGTCGGAGGTCGCGCAGGCGCCCGAACGCGAGGCGCGCGGCGCGGCGTCCGAACTCGAAGAGTGGCTGCGGGCGCTGCTGGCGAAGAAGCTGGGCGCGGACGTGCGGACCATTGACGCCGAGCAGCCCATCTCGCGCTACGGCCTGGACTCGCTGGCCGCCATCGAGTTGATGCACGAGGTCGAGGCGCAGACCGGCGTGAAGGCGCCGTTCTCGCTCTTCCTCGACGACGCGAGCGTCGCGGGGCTGGCCGCTCACCTGCTCGGACGCCGCGGCGACGACTCGGCCGCGCCGCGACCCGCGGCGACGCGCGACGGCGAGACGGCCGCGTGCCCGCACGCCGACGGGCGCCCTCTCGACGACGAGCGACCGCTCGCCGACGGGCGCCCGCTCACATACGGCCAGCGCGCCCTCTGGTTCCTGTACCGCATGGCGCCCGAGAGCGCCGCTTACAACCTGACGAACGCGGCGCGGTTCGTCTCGCCGGTTGACGTGGACGTGTTGCGCCGCGCCTTCCGGCGGCTGGTCGAGCGCCACGCGTCTTTGCGCACGACCTTCGGCGAGCGCGACGGGCAGCCCGTGCAGCGCGTACACGCCCGCGCCGAGGTGGACTTCGACGTGCGCGACGCCGCCTCTTTAGACGAGGGGGCGCTGCGCCGACTACTGAACGAAGAGGCCGCGCGCCCGTTCGACCTTGAGCGCGGGCCGCTGCTGCGCGTCCGCGTCTACGCGCGGCCTTCGGGCGGGCGCGTGCTGCAACTCTCGATGCACCACATCGTCGCGGACTTCTGGTCGCTGGCGGTGTTGATGCACGAACTCGGCGTGCTCTACGCGGCGGAACTCAAGGGCGAGCCGGCCGCGCTCGAAGCGCCCGCGGAAGACTATACGGACTACGCGCGCCGGCAGGTCGAGATGCTGCGGGGCGAGGGCGGCGAGAGGCTCTGGCGTTTCTGGCAGGGCGAGCTTTCGGGCGAGCTGCCGGTCCTGAACCTCCCGGCCGACAGGCCGCGCCCCGGCGTGCAGACGTTCGACGGCGCCTCCGAGTTCTTCAAACTCGACGCGGAGCTGAGCGCGCGCGTGAAGGAGTACGCGCGCCGCCGCGGGGCCACGCTCTACACGACGCTGCTGGCCGCCTTCCAGACGCTTCTGCACCGCTACACGGGGCAGACGGACGTCGTCGTCGGCTCGCCGACGGCGGACAGGGGCGGGGCTTCGGCCGCGGGCGTGGTCGGCTACTTCGTGAACCCCGTCGTGCTGCGCTCCGACTTCTCGGGCGACCCATCTTTCGACGAGGCGGTCGAACGCGTGCGGCGCACGGCGCTCGGCGCCTTCGAGCACCAGAGCTACCCCTTCCCACTCCTCGTCGAACGTCTGCAACCGGAGCGCGACCCCGGCCGCTCGCCGCTCTTCCAGACGATGTTCGTTTTTCAGAAGTCTCACCTGCCGGGCGGCGCGGACCTCGGCGCCTTCGCGCTCGGCGAAGAGGGCGCGCGGCTGGAGCTGGGCGGCGGGCTGCGTCTGGAGTCGGTGTCGCTCGACCAGCGCGTGGCGCAGTTCGACCTGACGCTGGCGCTGGCCGAGGCGGGCGAAGAGTTGAGGGGCGCCCTCCAGTACAACACGGCGCTCTTCGACGCGGCCACGGTCGCGCGCATGGCCGGCCACTTCGAGACTTTGCTGCGCGCGGCCGTCGGCGGGCCGGCGCGCCCCGTCTCGTCTTTGCCGCTGCTCACGCGGCCCGAGTCGCGCCGCCTGCTCGTCGAATGGAACGACACGGCGCGCGCGTACCCGCGCGGCGGGAGCATACACGGCCTCTTTGAAGCGCAGGCCGCGCGCACGCCGGGGGCCGTGGCGCTGGTTGACGGCGACGCGCGGCTGACCTACGGGGAACTCGACGCGCGAGCCGGCCGCCTTGCGCGCACGCTGCGCGCGCGCGGCGTCGGCCCCGAGACGCTCGTCGGCGTCTACATGCGGCGCTCGGCGGAGATGGTCGTCGCGCTGCTCGGCGTGCTCAAGGCGGGCGGCGCTTACGTCCCGCTCGACCCGGCGTACCCTTCGTCGCGCCTCGAATTCATCCTCGAAGACGCGCGGGCGGCGCTCGTGCTCACGCAGCGGACGCTGGCCGCGACCCTCCCCGCGGGCGGCGCGGGCGCCCTCTGCCTCGACGGCGACTGGGAGGAGGAGGAGGCGCGCGAGCCCGGCGACGTGAAGGGCGCAGGGGCGCCGCACGACGCGCTCGCCTACGTCATCTACACGTCGGGCTCGACGGGGCGGCCCAAGGGCGTCGCCATCGAGCACCGCTCGGCCGTCACGCTGCTGCACTGGGCCGGCGAGAACTTCGACGCGGAACAGTTGCGCGGCGTGCTCGCCGCCACCTCCATCTGCTTCGACCTTTCCGTGTTCGAGCTGTTCGCGCCGCTCAGTTGGGGCGGGACCGTCATCCTGGCCGAGAACGCGCTGCAACTGCCCGCGCTGCCGGCGAAGGACGAGGTCACGCTCGTCAACACGGTGCCGTCCGTGATGGCGGAACTGCTGAGGACGTCCGCGGCGCCGGACGCGGTGCGCGTCGTCAACCTCGCGGGCGAGGCGCTGCCCGCGAAACTCGTGCAGGAGATTCACCGGCGGCACGCGGCCGCCGAAGTGATAAATCTTTACGGCCCGTCCGAAGACACGACCTACTCGACGATGGCGCGGCTGCGGCGCGAAGACTCGGGCCAGCCGCCCATCGGCCGCCCCATCGCCAACACGCAGGCTTACGTCCTCGACGCGAATCTACAGCCGGCGCCGGCGGGCGTGCCCGGCGAGTTGTACCTGAGCGGCGAAGGGCTGGCGCGCGGCTACCTGAACCGCCCGGCGCTGACGGCCGAGCGTTTCATCCCGCACCCGCACGCGACGGAGCCGGGCGCGCGGCTCTACAGGACGGGCGACATCGCGCGCCACCTGCCCGACGGGCAGCTCGAATACCTCGCGCGCGCAGACAACCAGGTCAAGGTGCGCGGCTTCCGCATCGAGCTGGGCGAGATTGAGGCCGTGCTCGAACAGCACGCGGACGTGGCGCAGGCCGTCGTCGTGGCGCGCGAAGACTCGCCGGGCGACAGGCGGCTCGTCGCATACGTGGTCGGCCGCGGCGGCGATTCGCCGACGGTCGGAGGGCTGCGCGCCTTCGTCAGAGAGCGCCTGCCCGAATACATGGCGCCGTCCTCCTTCGTCTTTCTGGAGGCGATGCCGCTCACGCCCAACGGCAAGATAGACCGCCGCGCGCTGCCCGCCCCTTCGCCTTCGCTCCGTGCGGAGGAGATTTCCGGCGCGAGGCCGGCGACCGCCGTGGAGGAGGTGCTGGCGCGACTCTGGGCGGACGTGCTCGACCTCGAAAGGGTCGGCGCCGACGACAACTTCTTCGAGCTGGGCGGCCACAGCCTGCTCGCCACGCGGCTGCTCTCACGCGTCCGTACGGTCTTCGACAGGGAGTTGCCGCTGCGCGCCGTCTTCGAGTCGCCGACGCTGACGGGCATGGCCGCCCTCATCGAAGCGGCGCTGGCGGGCGGCGAGTCTTCGCCCCTGCCCCCCCTGCGCCCCGCCCCGCGCGACGCCGAGCCGCCGCTCTCGTCCGCGCAGCAGCGGCTCTGGTTCCTAGACCGGATGGAGCCGGACAGCCCCTTCTACAACGTGCCGGCCGCGCTGAGGCTGACGGGCGAGCTGAACGACGCCGCGCTCGAAGGGGCGATAAACGAGGTGGTGCGGCGCCACGAAGTCCTGCGCACGACCTTCCCGGCCGTAGAAGGCCGCGCCGTCCAGCGCATCGCCGCGGCGCTTTGGCTTCCGCTGGCGCGCGTCGAACTCGCGCGCCTGCCCGCGGCCGAGCGGGAGGCCGAGGCGCGGCGCCTCGTCGCCGAAGAGGCCGCGCGCCCCTTCGACCTCGTGCGCGGGCCGCTGATGCGGGTCGGCCTCCTGCGGCTCGGCGCGCGCGAGCACGTCCTTCTGCTGACGATGCACCACATCGTCACCGACGGCTGGTCGCTCGGCGTGCTCGTGCGCGAGGTGGGCGCGCTCTACGCCGCCTACGCCGAAGGGCGGCCGTCGCCGCTCGAAGAGTTAGAGGTGCAGTACGCGGACTACGCCTGCTGGCAGCAGGAGTGGCTGCGCGGCGAGGCGCTGGCGAGCCGCCTCGACTACTGGAAGCGGCGGCTCGAAGGCGCGCCGTCCGCGCTCGAACTGCCGACCGACCGGCCGCGCCCGCCCGTCCAGTCCTACCGCGGCGCGACGCGTAAGTTCGACGTGCCCGCAGACCTCTCGCGCGGGCTGAAGGCGCTCGGCCGGCGCGAAGGCGTCACGCCCTTCATGACGCTGCTGGCGGGCTTCTTCACGCTGCTCCAACGCTACACGGGGCAGGAAGACATCGTCGTGGGCACGCCCATCGCCAACCGCACGCGCGGCGAGATAGAGCCGCTCGTCGGCTTCTTCGTCAACACGCTGGCGCTGCGCGCCCGGCCCTCGCGCGGCCTGAGCTTCGGCGCGCTGCTCGGGCAGGTGCGCGAGGTCACGCTCGGCGCTTACGCGCACCAGGACATCCCCTTCGAGAAGCTTGTGGACGAGCTGCGCCCCGAGCGCGACATGAGCCGCCCGCCGCTCTTCCAGGTGATGTTCGCGATGCAGAACACGCCGGGCGGCGAGCTGGAGCTGCCGGGCGTCAGCCTGAAGCTGACCCCCTCGGACAGCGGCGCCTCAAAGTTCGACCTGACCCTCTTTATGGAAGAGGGCGAGGAAGGCTTCGTCGGCTCCTGGGAGTACAACACGGACCTGTTCGAGGCGCAGACAATCGAGCGCATGTCGCGCCACCTCCTGTCGCTGCTCGGCTCGGCCGCCGCCGACCCCGGCCGCCCGCTCTCAGAGCTTCGCCTTCTTTCGGACGACGAGCGCCGCCTGCTCGTCGAAGGCTACAACGACACGCGCGTCTCGTACGCCGACGCCGCGCTCCCGCTCCAACGCATCATCGAGCGGCAGGCGGCGCTCTCGCCCGACGCGGTGGCGGTGGCTAGCGGCGGCGAACGTCTCAGCTACGCTGAGTTGAACGCGAGGGCCAACAGGCTGGCGCGCCACCTGCGCTCGCTAGGCGTCGGTGCGGAGACGCGCGTCGGCGTGCTCATGGAGCGCTCGACGGAGCTTGTCGTCTCGCTCCTCGCGGTGCTCAAGGCCGGCGGGGCTTACGTCCCGCTTGACCCGGAGTACCCGCCCGACCGGCTCCATTTCATGCTCGAAGACTCGCGCGCGCCCGTCCTGCTGATGCAGGGTCGGCTGCGCGGGGCGGCGGGCGACTATGAAGGGCGCGTCGTGGCCGTGGACGAGTTGGCGGATGAACTCTCGGCGCTTTCGGGCGACGACTTCCCCGAAGAGGAGCGTGGCGCCGGCGGCTCATCGCTCGCTTACGTCATTTACACCTCGGGCTCGACGGGCAGGCCGAAGGGGGCGATGAACTCGCACGCGGGCATCGTCAACCGCCTCGTGTGGATGCAAGAGGCTTTCGGCCTCGACGCCTCGGACGTCGTCCTTCAGAAGACGCCTTTCAGCTTCGACGTGTCGGTGTGGGAGTTCTTCTGGCCGCTGATGACGGGGGCGCGGCTGATGATGGCGCGGCCGGGCGGACACCGCGACGCGGCCTACCTCCGAGAGGTCATCAGGCGCGAGTCGGTGACGACGCTTCACTTCGTGCCTTCGATGCTGGGGGCGTGGCTCGGCGAGCAGGGGCCGGCGGAGGCGCCGGCGAGCCTGCGGCGGGTGATTTGCAGCGGCGAGGCGCTGGGGCCCGAGTTGCAGGAGCGGTTCTGGGGCCGCCTGCCGGGCGTCGAGCTGCACAACCTTTACGGGCCCACCGAGGCGGCCGTTGACGTGACCTGGTGGGCGTGCCGCCGCGACTGGGCGAGGGGGACGGTGCCCATCGGGCGCCCCGTGGCGAACACGTCCGTTCACGTGCTCGACGCGCGGCTGGAGCCTGCGCCCGAAGGCGTGGCCGGCGAGCTGTACCTGGGCGGCGTGCAGGTGGGCCGCGGCTACCTGGACCGCCCCGGCCTGACGGCCGAGAGGTTCCTGCCCGACCCCTTCTCGGCCGAGCCGGGCGCGCGCCTCTACCGCACGGGCGACGTGGCGCGCAGGGTCGCGGGCGGCGAGGTGGAATACCTCGGGCGCGTAGACCATCAGGTGAAGCTGCGCGGCTTCCGCATCGAGCTGGGCGAGATAGAGGCGGCGCTCTCGCGCCACCCCGCGGTCGGCGAGTGCGTGTGCGTCGTCAGGGAGGACGCGCCGGGCGTCAAGCGCCTGGTCGCCTACGTGGGCGGCGCGCGGGGCGCGAACGCCGCCGAGTTGGCCGAGCACCTGCGCGGGCGCCTGCCCGAGTACATGACGCCGACGCAGTTCGTCTTCCTTGAGGCGCTGCCCCTGACGCCCTCGGGGAAGGTGGACCGCAAGGCGCTGCCCCGCCCCGACTACTCGGGCGCCGGGGCGGGGCGCGAGTTCGTCGCGCCCGCGAGCGCGTCCGAGCAGGCGCTGTGCGGCATCTGGGCCGAAGTCCTGAGGCTTGAGCGCGTGGGCGTCCACGACAACTTCTTCGAGCTGGGCGGCGATTCGATTCTGAGCATTCAAATCATCGCGCGCGCCGCGCAGGCGGGGCTGCACTTCACCCCGCGCCAGCTTTTCCAGAACCAGACCATCGCCGAGTTGGCGGCCGTGGCCGGCGCAGGCGCGGCGTCGGACGCCGAGCAGGGGGCGGTCGTCGGGGACGTGCCGCTTTCGCCCGTCCAGCGCTGGTACTTCGAGAGCGAGCCGGTCAACCCGCACCACTTCAACCAGGCGCTGCTGCTTGAGGTGAAGGAGCCGCTCGACGCGGGGCTGCTTCGCCTCGCCGTCGAACACCTTTACACGCACCACGACGCGCTGCGCCTGCGCTTCGAGCGCGGGGCGGATGGGTGGCGGCAGTTCAACGCAGGGGCCGCGCCGCCGGGCGCCTTCCGGACGGCGGACTTCTCCGGCCTTGACGAAGCTGCGCAGGCCGGCGCCGTGCAGGAGACGGCCGCGCGCGTGCAGGGCGGCCTGAACCTTTCGGAAGGGCCGCTGCTGAGGGCCGTGCTCTTCGACCTCGGCGCGGGGCGCGCCGGCCGCCTGCTGCTGGTGGCGCATCACCTCGTCATAGACGGCGTCTCGTGGCGCATCCTGCTCGACGATTTGCAGACCGCCTACGGGCAGTTGAGCCGCGGCGAGGCCGTCGGCCTCGGGGCGAAGACCGCTTCTTACAGGCAGTGGGCCGAGGCGCTTTGCGGGCACGCGCGTTCGGGGAAGGTGGAGGCGGGCTACTGGCTGGGGGCCGCGCAGAGGGGCGCGGCGCCGCTGCCGGTTGACGGCCGCGGCGAGAACACGGTGGCTTCGTCGGCCGTCGTCGAGGCCGGCCTCGACGAGGAGGAGACCCGCTCGCTGATTCAGCAGGCGCCGGCCGTCTACCACACGCGGATTGACGAGGCGCTGCTGGCGGCGCTCGCGCACGGCTTCAGGCAGTGGGGCGTGCGGCGGCTGCTGCTGGACGTGGAAGGGCACGGGCGCGACGAACAGCCGGGCGAGCTTAACCTTTCGCGCACCGTCGGGTGGTTCACGGCGGTCTACCCGCTGCTGCTCGAAGCGGGCGAGGGCGGCGGCGTCACCGACGCGCTGAAGAACGTCAAGGGGCAGGCGCGCGCCGTGCCGGGGCGCGGCGTCGGTTACGGCCTCCTGCGTTACCTGGGCGAGGAGGGGGTGGCCGCGCGGCTGCGCGCCGCGCCCGCCGCCGAGGTGAGCTTCAACTACCTCGGGCAGTTGGATCAGGCGCTCGCCGGCTCGGCGATGTTCCGCGCGTCGCGCGAGTCGGCGGGGCCGAGTCAGGACCCGCGGGAGCGCCGCCGCTACCTGATAGAAGTCAGCGCGAGCGTCCTCGGCGGCAGGCTCCGGACGGCCTGGACGTACAGCGAGAACGTGCACCGCCGCGCCACCGTCGAGCGGCTGGCCGCGGCCTTCACGGCGGCGCTGCGCGACCTCGTCTCGCGCGGGCGCGCGGGCGACGGGGCGGCCGTCGCGCCGTCCGACTTCCCACTCGCCAAACTCGACCAGCAGAAACTCAATAAGCTGGCCGCCATGATCAACAAGCGTGGTTAGCAGGAGCCGTTCAAGGGCATGAAAAACGTTGAGGACATCTACCCGCTCTCGCCGATGCAGCAGGGCCTGCTCTTCCACAGCCTCTACTCGCCGGAGTCGGGGTTCTACGTACAGCAGTTGAGCTGCTCCTTCGGCGCGGGGCTGGAGGCCGAAGCCTTCGTCGAGTCGTGGCGCCGCGTGGTCGAGCGCCACCCGGCCCTCCGCGCCTCCTTCGTCTGGGAGGGGCTCGACGAGGCGTTGCAGGTTGTCAGGCGCGAGGTCGAGCTGCCGCTAGAGCGGCGCGACTGGCGCGCGATGTCTGAGGAGGCGCGGCGCGAGAGCTTCGAGGCCCTGCTCGAAGACGACCGCCGCCGCGGCTTCGACCTCTCGGAGGCGCCCCTGATGCGCCTCTACCTGATACGCACGGGCGCCGACGCCTACCGCTTCCTCTGGAGTTCGCACCACATCCTGCTCGACGGCTGGTCGCTCTTCTCCGTCCTCCAGGAACTCTTCGCCGCCTACGACGCGCTGACGCGGCGCGAGGAGGTGCGCGCCGAACGCAGGCGCCCCTTCCGCGACTACATCGAGTGGCTTCAGCGGCAGGACAGGTCTGAGGCCGAGTCTTACTGGCGGCGGGAACTCGCCGGGTTCGTCACGCCGACGCCGCTCGGCGTCGAGAGGGCCGCGGGCGACCCGCGCGGGCGGGAGGGCGAGGAGTCCTACGGGCGGCGTCAATTCTCGCTCACCGAAGAACTCACGGGCGAGTTGCAGGCGCTCGCGCGCCGCCACCGCCTGACGCTCAACACCCTGGTGCAGGGCGCGTGGGCCTTGCTGCTGAGCCTCTACAGCCGCGAGAAGGATGTCGTCTTCGGCATGACGGTGTCGGGCCGGCCGGCGGAGCTGGCCGGCGTCGAGGGCATGGTCGGGCTGTTCATCAACACGCTGCCCGTGCGCGTGCAGGCGCCGGGGGGCGAAACGCTCCTGTCCTGGCTGAAGGAGTTGCAGGCGCGGCAGTCGCGGCGGCAGCAGTTCGACTACACGGCGCTCGTGGACATACAGGGTTGGAGCGAGGTCGAGCGCGGGCAGCCGCTGTTCGAGAGCATCCTCGGCTTCGAGAACTACCCCGTTGACGAGGCGCTGAAGGCGCGCGCCGCGGGGCTGCAAATCGGCGACGTGCGCTTCTCCGAGAAGACCAACTTCGCGCTCAACATCGCGGCCATCCCCGGCCCCCCCCTGTCGCTCGACATCCTCTACAGCAGCCGGCGCTTCGACGCGGCGACTATCGAGCGGCTCGGCGAACACTTCCGCGCGCTGCTGGAGGGCTTCGCCGCGCGCCCCGAGCAGAAGCTCTCCGACCTCTGCGTGCTGACCGAGGGCGAGCGGCGCGAGATGCTCTCGGCGTGGAACGAGACGCGCGCGGAGTACCCGACGGACAAGTGTCTGCACGAGCTGTTCGAGGCGCAGGCGCGGCTGCGGCCTGACGCGCCCGCGCTCTCGCACGAGGGGCGCGAGGTGAGCTACGGCGAGTTGAACCGCCGCGCCAACGCGCTGGCGCGCCGCCTGCGCGCGCTCGGCGTCGGCCCCGGTTCGCTCGTGGCGCTGCTGTCGGGTCGGTCGGCCGAGACGGTGGCGGCGCTGCTCGGCGTGCTCAAGGCGGGCGGTGCCTACGTGCCTTTAGACCCGGACTACCCGCGCGAGCGGCTCGCGTTCACGCTCGAAGACGCGCGCCCGGCCGTCGTGCTGACGACGCGCGAGGCGCTGGCGAACCTGCCCGAGACGGCCGCGCGCGTCATCATCCTCGACGCGGAGTGGACGCGCGGCGACGTGCGCGACGAAGAGAACCTCGAAAACCTCGCGCGCCCGGACGACCTCGCCTACGTCATCTACACCTCGGGCTCGACGGGTCGGCCCAAGGGCGTGCTCATCCCGCACCGCTCGGTCGTCAACCACAACTTCGCCACGGCCGCGCTCTACGAGCTGAGCCCGCGCGACCGCGTGTTGCAGTTCGCCTCGCTGAGCTTCGACGTGGCCGTCGAGGAGATATTCCCCACGTGGCTGCGCGGCGGCTGCGTGGTGCTGCGCACGGACGACGTGCTCGACTCGCACGCCGCCTTCTTCCGGCTGCTGGAGAGCGAGCGGGTCAGCGTCGTCAACCTCACGACGCCCTACTGGAACGAGCTGATGGCGGAGCTGGCGCGCACGAACTCGCGCGTCGGCGAGAGCCTGCGCGTCGCGGCGATAGGCGGCGAGAAGGGGCTGCCGGAAGGGTTCGCCCTCGCGAAGCGTCTGGTGGGCGAGCGCGTCCGCCTGTTGAACGTCTACGGGCCGACCGAGACGACCGTCACCAACACGGCCTACGAGTTCAAAGGGGAGGCGAAGCGGCGCGAATACGGCTCCGTGCCCATCGGGCGCCCCATCGCCAACACGTCGGTCTACGTCCTCAACGAGCATCTACAGCCGCTGCCGGTCGGCGTCGGCGGAGAGGTCTTCATCGGCGGCTACAGCCTCGCGCGCGGCTACCTGGGCCGCCCCGCGCTGACGGCCGAGCGTTTCGTCCCCGACCCCTTCGGCGCGAAGCCCGGCGCAAGGCTCTACCGCTCCGGCGACCTCGGGCGCTTCCTGCACGACGGCAATGTCGAGTTCCTCGGCCGCGTGGACAACCAGGTGAAGGTGCGCGGCTTCCGCATCGAGCTGGGCGAGATAGAGGCGATGCTGACGCGGCACGCCTCGGTGCGCGAGGCCGTCGTCATCGTGCGCGAGGACGGCGGCGCGAAGCGCGTGGTCGCCTACGTCGTCCCCGACGAAGGGCGCGCGCCGACCCCGGGCGAGCTGCGCGCCTTCGTCGCCGAGCGGCTGCCGGAATACATGACGCCTTCCGCGTTCGTG
Organism: Pyrinomonadaceae bacterium; assembly: GCA_036387195.1. Classification (GTDB taxonomy): domain Bacteria; phylum Acidobacteriota; class Blastocatellia; order Pyrinomonadales; family Pyrinomonadaceae; genus QHXN01. The sequence goes on from DASVUF010000276.1 coordinate 23,150, forward strand.
ACGCTGGAGGCGCTGCCGCTCACCTCGAACGGCAAGGTGAACCGCCGCCTGCTTCCCGCGCCCGAGCAGGCGGAGGGCGAACCCGGCACGGACTACGCCGCGCCGCGCACGCCCGTCGAAGAGATGCTCGCGGGGATGTGGTCGGAAGTCTTAGGCGTCGGTCGCCCCGGCGTCCACGACGACTTCTTCGAGTCGGGCGGCCACTCGCTGCTGGCCACGCAGCTGATGTCGCGCCTGCGCGAAGCCTTCGGCGTCGAGGTCGCGCTGCGACAGTTGTTCGAGTCGCCCACCATCGCCGAACTGGCCCGCCACGTAGAGGGCGTGCTGCGGGCGGGCGCAGGGCCGGAAGCCCCGCCCATCCTGCCCGCGGGCAACGCAGGTGCCCCGCCGCTCTCGTTCGCGCAGCAGCGGCTGTGGTTCCTCGACCAGTTGGAGCCGGGCGGGACGCTCTACAACGTGCCGGTGGCGCTGCGGCTGGGCGGTCGGCTGGAGGGGGAGGTGCTGGCGCGCGTGCTCACGGAGGTGGTCAGGCGGCACGAGTCGCTGCGCACGACCTTCGCGGTCGCAGGCGGCCAGCCCGCGCAGGTCATCCACCCCGCGTCCGAGATGGCGCTGGAGGTCGAAGACCTCGGCGCATTCGCCGAAGCCGAGCGCGAGGCCGAGGCTCAGCGACTCCTCAACGAAGAGGCGGCGCGCCCCTTTGACCTCTCGGCGGGGCCGCTGCTGCGCGCTCGCCTGCTGCGGCTGAGTGATGAGGAGCACGTGCTGCTGCTGACGATGCACCACATCGTCACCGACGGCTGGTCCATGGGCATCCTCGTTAAAGAGGTGGCGCGGCTGTACGAGGCTTTCCTCAAAGGCGAAGCTTCACCTCTGCCGGAACTGCCCGTGCAGTACGCGGACTTCGCGGCGTGGCAGCGCGAGTGGATGCAGGGCGAGGTGCTGGAGCGGGAACTCTCCTACTGGCGTAAGCAGTTGGAAGGCGCGCCGCCCGTGCTGGAGCTGCCGACCGACAAGCCGCGCCCGGCCGTGCAGACGGCTAACTGCGAGCAGCACCGCTTCAGGGTTCCGGCGGAACTCACAAGCCGGCTCCGCGAAGTGAGCCGCGAGGAGGGCGTCACGCTCTTCATGACGCTGCTCGCGGGCTTCCAGGCGCTGCTCTCACGCTACACGAATCAGCAGGATGTCGTCGTCGGCGCCGACGTCGCCAACCGCAACCGCGCGGAGACGGAAGGGCTCATCGGCTTCTTCGTCAACATGCTCGTGCTGCGCACCGACCTCTCCGGCTCGCCCTCCTTCCGCGAACTGCTGCGCAGGGCGCGGGAGACGTGCCTCGGCGCGTACGCGCACCAGGACGTGCCGTTCGAGAAGCTGGTCGAGGAACTGGAGCCGGAGCGCAGCCTCGGGCGCAACCCGCTGTTCCAGGCCGCCTTCGTGCTCCAGAACGCGCCGCTCGGCGAGTTGAGCCTGCCCGGCGTGAGCATGAGCATCGTCGAGAGCGACAACTATAAGGTCGCCTTCGACCTCCTGCTTGACATGCGAGAGGCGGGCGACGTCATTGACGCCTCTCTGGTCTATAACGCCGACCTCTTCGAGGCCGCGACGGCCGAGCGGATGGCCCGCCACCTGGTGGCGCTGCTCTCGGCCGCGGCTCAAGACCCTTCGCTCCCCGTCGAGTCGCTCGAAGTGCTCTCGGGCGAGGAGCGCCACCTGCTCGCCGACGTCTACAACCGCACGGCCTCCGCCTACCCGCGCGAAGCCTCGCTCGCCTCTCTCTTCGAGCGGCGGGCCGCGCTCTCGCCGGACGTGGCCGCGCTCGCCTTCGGGGACGGGCTCATGAGCTACGCCGACTTGAACGAGAAGGCCAACAGGCTGGCGCGCCACCTCCGCTCGCTCGGCGTCGGTGCGGAGACGCGCGTCGGCGTGCTGATGGAGCGCTCGGCCGAGCTCGTCGTCTCGCTCCTCGCGGTGCTCAAGGCGGGCGGGGCGTACGTCCCGCTCGACCCGGAGTACCCGCTGGAGCGGCTCTCCTTCATGCTCGAAGACTCCCGCGCACCCGTCCTGCTCACGCAGAGCCACCTCCTCGACTCCGCCCCCAGTTACTGGGGGCAGGTCGTCTCCCTCGACGACGACCTGGAGCAGGAGCTGTCGGCGCTTCCGGGCGACGACCTCCCCGAAGAGGAGCGCGGCGTCGGCGGCTCATCGCTCGCCTACGTCATCTACACCTCGGGCTCGACCGGCAGGCCGAAGGGCGTGATGGTCGAGCAGCGGTCGGTGGCGCGCCTCGTCTGCAACACCGACTACGCGGCGCTCGGACCTGACGAGGTCTTCCTCCAGCTCGCGCCCGTGAGCTTCGACGCCTCGACCTTCGAGCTGTGGGGGGCGCTGCTCAACGGCGGGCGGCTGGCCGTCATGCCGCCGGGGCCGGTCACCGTCGAGGCGCTCGACGCCGCGCTCCGGCGGCACGGGGTGACGACGCTGTGGCTGACGGCCGGGCTCTTCCACGTCGTGGTAGACGAGCGGCCGGCCGCGCTGGCGGGGCTGCGGCAGCTGCTGGCGGGCGGCGACGTGCTCTCGCCGCCGCACGTCGAGCGCGCCCTCCTTGCGGGGGGCGGCCGCCTGCGCGTCATCAACGGCTACGGGCCGACCGAGGGGACGACCTTCACGTGCTGCCACGAGGCGCGGCCGGGGGGGCGGGCCCCCGTGCCCGTGGGGAGGCCGGTGGCGAACACGCGGGTCTACGTGCTGGACGGGCGGATGGGGCTCGCGCCCGAGGGGGTGGCGGGCGAACTCTACGCGGGCGGCGACGGGGTGGCGCGCGGGTACCTCAACGCGGCG
>DASVUF010000277.1:0-4416 GCA_036387195.1 Pyrinomonadaceae bacterium
ACCCGCTGGCCGCGGCGCCGCCCGCGGCCGGGCTCGACCCCGGCGAGTCGGCCTCCAACACCACGATGACCGACGAGGAGGGGCGCTGGGAGTTCAAGGAAGTTCCCGACGGGCCGTACACCGTCTTCGTCAAGCCGGCCGCCGAGTACGAGCCGGGCTCCGCCGCGACGAACACGAGCACGAACGCGAACACGAACGCGGCCGCGGCGGCGGGCGGCGGGTCGAGCGGCGGCGGCGCGTACGTCCTGCCGCGGCGCAAGCGCGGCCCCGCGCCCGCGCGGCGCGACGTAGAAGTCTCGGGCGACCTCTCGGACGTGCTGGTCGAGGCGGGCGAGGGCGCGCGCGTCGCGGGCACGCTCAAGGTCGAAGGCCGGGGCGCGCCGCGTTACGCCTCGGTGACGGCGCTGCGCGCGCCCGAAGCTAGGGCGCGGCCGGCCGCCGAGGAGAACACGCACAGCGCCGAAGTGGACGACGGGCGCTTCGCCTTCGAGGGGCTGCCCCCGGGCAGGTTCTTCCTCCAGACCTCCGCCTACGGGACCGATGAAGGGCTCTACCTCAAGTCAATCGCGTGGAACGGCAGGGACCTCACGCGCGAGCCGCTGGAGCTGGCCGAGGGCGCCTCGGCCGAGGGCGTGGAGATAGTCTTCGCCACCGACCCGGCCGTGCTGCGCCTGAAGGCGTCGCGCGCCGCCGACGGCAAGCCCGCGCTCTACGCCACCGTCTGCCTCGCGCCGGCCGACGCGCCGGAGGCGCCGCCCTACTCGGCGCGCCTGCTCTCGTGCACGACGGACGACGGCGGCTCCTGCCTCATCACGGCGCCGCCGGGCGAGTACCACGTCGTCGCGCTGCCGCCGGGCGCCGCGCCCGCCGCGTTCGAGCGCGAGCTTCGGCGGCGGGCGCCGCTCGCGCCGCGCGTCTCGCTGCGCGCCGGCGAGGTGAAGGATTACGCGGCCGTCGTGCCCGACAAGTGAGCCGGGCGCGCGGCGCTGCTTAAAGGGAGGAAGATGCCGGAGCTGCTACGCACAATCGCCGGCCGTCTGCGCGAGCTGGTGGGGAACCGGAGGCGCGCGCCGCGCCGCGCCGTGCGCCTCCCGGTCTTCGTCTCGCTGCTCGACGCGGGGCCGGGCGCGCCGCCCGCGGGCGTCGCCGGCCACACGCGCGACGCGAGCGACAGCGGCGTCGCGCTCGTCCTCCCGAGCATCCGCGTCGGCGACCGCTACCTCGTCGGCGACGGCGTCACGCTCCGGCTCACGCTCAAGCTCCCGGACGCGAGCGCACGCCTCTACGGCACGCCCGTCCGCTACGAGCGCCTCGAACCCGAGCGCCCCGACGAGAACTTCCTCGTCGGCGTCCGCCTCCACGACGACGGCGACCGCGCCACCCTCGCCGAATACCTCAAGAGCTTGAAGAAGTGATGAGGACTGAGTACTGAGTACTGAAGGCTTAATGCTGAGGACTGACTGCTGAATGACGAGAGAGGTCTTGCCTCTCACTCAGTACTCAATACTCAGCATTCAGTCCTTATCCTTTGAACGCCATCCAGCCGAATTTTTCGGGGACGTGGAAGCCGGGCTCGGGCGTGCGCGTGGGGCGCCAGGCGAGGTAGCCGCGGTCGGGGTCGCGGCCGACGCAGCGGAAGAGGTTGCAGCGCCAGCGGTCGCCCGCGCGCGGCGCGCGCCCGAGCGCCGGCCAGGGGACGCGCAGCCCCATCGTGACCGAGCCCGCGCCGACGCGCGCCGCCGCCGTCATGCCCGAGCGGAAGTCCCAGTCCGTCTCGCGCCCCTCTGGCAGCACCCTCAGCGAGAGGTCAACCCACTCGCCCGTCGGCGCCACCTCGAACTCGTAGTAGCGCGTGACGGGCCCCTCGCCGGGCGTGATGAACAACTCGCAGACATCCCTGTCCCACAGCGACAGCGTCTTGCGGTCGAGCCGCGGCTCGGCGGAGACGACGAGCGGCTCGGCCTGCCGGCAGTCGAACCGCACCGCGAGCCCGCGCTCGTCCCACAGCACGCGCGCCTCGGCGCGCCGCCCCTCGGGCGCGTCCTCGCCCGACCAGTAGCGCTCGATGCGCGCCGCCCGCGCCAGCGCCCACGCCGGGTCGTCGAAGTCGCCCGCCGCCACCTCGCGCCCCGCCCGCGCCGCCTCGACGACGCCCGCCGCCTCGTTCTCTCCCGCCGACATAGTTTAAAGAAGTGATGAGGGCCGACGACTGAGGGCTGAGTGTTAAGAAGCATCTCGTCTTCACTCAGTACTCATCACTCAGTCCCCATCGCTTTGTCTCTCCTCCAGCGCTTCCAGGCAGCGGTCGAGCAGGCGCCCGGGGTCCGGGTCAAAGACGACGACCGCGCCGGTCTTCTTCGGGAGCGCGCGCAGCAGGCGCTCGGCCTCGTCGGCGACGCCGCCGGTGCCCGTCAGGCAGCCGACGACGCGCCCCTCGTCGTACGCCGCCGTCAGTTCGTTGAGCGTCCCCGTCCCGCCGCGGAAGACGAGCACCACGTCGCACGAGCGCACCAGCACGACGTTGCGACCCTTGAGCCCGAAGCCCGTGTAGACGAGCACGTCCGTCGCCGCCGTCGGGAGCCCGTAGCGCCCGGCGTGCTCGCGCGCGTCCGAGGCGGGCGAGACGCCGACGTGCAGGCCGCCGGCCGCGTGCGCCGCCGCGCCGGCCGCGTGCGGCATCCCCGTCGTCCCGCCCGTCAGCAGCACGCACCCGCGCGCCGCGACCGCGCGCCCGAGCGCCTCGGCCTTCGCGCGCAACGCCGCGCCCTCCTCGCCCGCGGGCGCGTCGCCCGCCGAGCCCATCACGCCGACCTTGATTCTCATGCCGCGGAAGCAATAACACTTTCCGGCCGGCGACGCAAAACCTCCGGGGGCGCGCGACGATTTCGGAAACGGCGCGCCATTTCCCCTTTACCTAGGCTGCAAAACATTAGGCTCCGAGATGCTTCCCGGCGCTTGACAGCGGCGCCAATAAGAAATACGCTACGCCGCGTTTAACAGACCGCAGGCAGGCCGAAGGGCTTCTACCAGCCCCCGCCCGTCCCGTAGTGTCGGCGCTCTAGCCAGAACGCCCGTAAAGCATCCCGACATACAGAGACCCGGACAGCTTCGCCGTCCCGCCAGACCGCGCCGCCCTCCGACGCGGAGGGGCGCGCCCGGCCCGGGGGCCGTGGCCGCCGTGCGCCGCAGCCGGGCGAAGACGAGCCCGAGTCGTTTTAACCCCCAGACGTTTTTAAGGAGAACTCCCATGACCGACCCCCGCCGAGCGAGCGTTAAGCTCTTTGCACTCCTGACCTTCTCATGCCTGGCCGCGGCGTTCCCCGCCGGGCACGCCGCGCAGGGGACCGCCGAGAAGAACGCGCGCCCGCAGTCGCCCAACGGCAAGATAGTCTTCCAGAGCACGCAGGGCAGCGACGGCTTCATCAACGACATCTTCGTCATGGACGCCGACGGCAAGCGCCAGACGCGCCTGACCGACGACCCGGCCGACGACGTGCTGCCCGCCTGGTCGCCGCGGGGCGACCGCGTCGCCTTCCTCTCCGACCGCCGCGGGGCCTACGAAATCTTTGTGATGGGCGCCGACGGCTCGAACCAGCGCCCGCTGCGCGACGAGAGCCCCGTCACCCCGCAGGCGTTCGCGTGGTCGCCCGACGGGACGCGGCTGGCCTACGCCAGGGGCGGCGACGCCTACGTCATCGAGGTCGAGGGCACGGCCGCGCCGGTCAACGTCTCGGGCTACAAGCCGGCCGGCTCGTCCGACAGCGAGCCGCAATGGTCGCCCGACGGCGGCCGGCTCGTGCTGCGCAACTTCACGAGCTGCGGCGGCTGCTCCGACCTCCACGTCGTCAACGCCGCGGACGGCGGCGGCCGCGTGGCGCTCGCCACCGGCCCCGGCTTCGACTCCGCGCCGCACTGGTCGCCCGACGGCCTGCTCATCGCCTACGAGGGCGACCGCGGCGAGCGCGGCGTCTACGTCACCGCCGCCGACGGCACGGGCGCCGAGGCGCTGGTCTCGGGCGCCGTGGGCGCGTGGGGCGGGCAGGCGTGGTCGCCCGTCGGGTCGCGCCTCGCCTTCCGCTCGGCGACGGGCGGCATCTACGCGGTCAACGCCGACGGCTCGGGCCTCACGGCGCTGAGCGACGTCCAGAGCACGAGCGGCGAAATCTTCTGGTCGCCCGACGGCTCGAAGGTCGCCTTCCACGGCGGCAACGCCGACGGCTGGCTCGACCTCTACGTCGTCGGCGCGGACGGCTCCACCCGCCGCGCCGACAACTACACCAAGACCCGCCGCGCCGACGAGTTCGCGCAGAGCTGGCAGAAGGTGGCGGCCCAGTAAGGCGGCCGGCGGCCGGCGGTAGAACGTAGGCCGTAGAGAGTAGACGGTAGACAGTAGCCGGCAGTCGAAAAGGCGGCGCG
>DASVUF010000278.1:0-39627 GCA_036387195.1 Pyrinomonadaceae bacterium
ACCAGATCGTGCCGGCGCTCAGCTTCGGCGTGGACGCGACCGACCCGGCCAACAGCCTCTTCACGACGGCCAACTTCCCCGGCGCCTCCTCGACCGACCTCGGCAACGCGGCCGGCCTCTACGCGATGCTGACGGGGCGCGTCACGGCGATCAGCGGCACGGCCTACCTCGACGAGGTGACGGGCGAGTACCAGCCGCTCGGCAGCTACGTCGAGCGCATCCGCCAGCGCGAGTTCGGCCTCTACGCGCAGGACTCGTGGCGCGTGCGCCCCAACCTGACGCTCAACTACGGCCTCCGCTACGAGGTGCAGTTCCCCTTCACGACGCTCAACAGCGTCTACACGCAGACGACCTACGACGACGTCTTCGGCGCGTCGGGCCCGGGCGGCCTGTTCGACCCGGGCGCGAGCGGCGGCCGCGTGCCCGAGTTCTCGCTCTTCGAGCCGGGCGACCGCGCCTACAACACCGACTGGAACAACTTCGGCCCGTCAATCGGCTTCGCCTGGAGCCCCGACCGGCGCTCGGGCTTCCTCCACGCGCTCTTCGGCAACGGCGGGCAGAGCGTGCTGCGCGGCGGCTACTCGGTCGCCTTCGTCCGCGAGGGCACGAACGTCGCTTCGAGCATTCTGGCCGCCAACCCCGGCGCCAGCGTCAGCGTCACGCGCAGCGTCGCGCTCGGCAACCTGACCCCGGGGACGCTGCTGCGCAACCTCGACGCGTCCTCCTCGCTGGCCGACTCGCCGGGCGCGCCCTCCTTCCCGCTCAAGTCCAGCTCGGTCAACGACTCCATCAACGTCTTCGACCCGAACCTCAAGCTCGGGCAGGTGCGCTCGTGGACGTTCGGCTTCCAGCGCGAGCTGACGAAGGACACGGTCTTCGAGGCGCGCTACGTCGGCAACCGCGGCGTTGACCTGTGGCGGCAGTACAACATCAACGAGGTCAACACGCTGGAGAGCGGCTTCTTCAGCGAGTTCCTGCTGGCGCAGCAGAACCTGCGCGCCAACATCGCCGCCGGGCGCTGCGTGGGCGGCCAGAACCCGACGACGAACCCGGGCTGCCAGAACAACTTCGCCTACTTCGGGCCGGGGACGGGGACGGCGCCGCTGCCCATCTTCCTCTCCTACTTCCGCGGCTCGACGGCGGCCAGCCCCATCAACGCCAACAACCCGGCGCAGTACACCAGCGCCAACTTCGCCAGCACCACCTTCACCAGCCCGCTCGCGCCGACGAACGCCAACCCGCAGGGGCTCGCGCTCACGCTCCTGAACAACGCGGGGCGGCGCACGAACGCCCTCAACGCCGGCCTGCCGGCCAACCTCTTCCTCGTCAACCCGACCTTCCTCGGCGGCACCGTGCCGCAGGGCGCGTGGGTCGTGGACAACAGCACGCGCACCTGGTACGACGCCCTGACGCTGGAGCTGCGCCGGCGGCTGTCGAAGGGGCTGCTCGTCCAGGGCAGCTACACCTTCGGCAAGTCGCTGGGCAACATGTACGCCAGCAGCTCGGCCGTCGCCGCCAACTTCACGTCGCTGCGCGACAAGGGGCTCGACAAGGTGGACTCGCCCTTCAACATCCGCCACGCCTTCAAGGCCAACTGGATTTACGAGCTGCCCTTCGGCCGCGGCCGCGCCTTCCTCGACAGCCCGAGCGGCGTCGTGGACAAGCTGGTCGGCGGCTGGGAGGTGCACGGCGCGTTCCGCATGCAGAGCGGCTCGCCCTTCAACCTCGGCAACGTCCAGCTCGTCGGCATGACCCGGCAGGAGTTGCAGGACTCCATCGAGATACGGCAGACGCCGGGCGGCGTCGTCTTCTTCCTGCCCGACGACATCATCGCCAACACGCAGCGCGCCTTCAACACGAGCGCCACCACCGCCTCCGGCTACTCGGGCGAGTCCCCGACGGGGCGCTACATCGCCCCGGCCGGCAGCCACGGCTGCGTGCAGGCGTACACCGGCCAGTGCGGCTTCGCCAACCTCGTCCTCTACGGGCCGCGCTTCGTCCGCGCCGACATCAGCGTCTCCAAGAAGGTCAAGCTCACCGAGACGGCCAACTTCGAGTTCCGGACGGAGTTCCTGAACGCCTTCAACAACATCAACTTCAAGGTCGGGAGCGCGGGCAACACCACGACCTCGGTCACCAACTTCGCCAACGCCGCCTTCGGGCGGACGACCACCGCCTACCAGGACATCTCGACGACGAACGACCCCGGCGCGCGCATGGTGCAGTTCGTCCTGAGGCTCAACTTCTAGCGGCGCCCCGCCGCGGGGAAGCCCCTTCCGCGAGGGGGCGCGGGCCGGCCAAGCGCGCCGGCCCGCGCCCCCTTTTTTCGCGCCCGGCGCGCGCCCGCGCCCCCCGAGCGCGCCGGTGTGGACGCGCGACCCGCCGCCGGGTTATGCTGCGGCCCCAACCGCTCTACCGAAACCAGACGCGCTTCAGAACCGGAGTCGAAACATGCCCACATTCAAGTCGCCGCACGCGCGCGCCGCCGCCTCGCTCCTCTGCGCGGCGTGGCTGGCGCTCGCGGCCGCCGCGCAACAGCAGCAGCAGCAGCCGGCGCCGACGACACAGGCGCCGGCGGCGACGCCGACGCCGACGCCCGAGCAGGCCGAGGACGCCACGACCGAGACGAAGTCTTTCGAGCGGCTGGAATGGCGCTCCATCGGCCCGGCCAACATGGGCGGGCGCGTCGCGGACATCGAGGGCGTCGCCGGCCGCCCCGAGGTCGTCTACGTCGCCACCGCCTCGGGCGGGCTGTTCAAGACGACCAACGGCGGCGTGCGCTGGACGCCGCTCTTCGAGCGCCAGGGCTCCATCTCCATCGGCGACATCGCGCTCGAGCCCGGCAACCCCGAGGTCGTCTGGCTCGGCGCGGGCGAGTCGGCCGTGCGCAACTCTGTCTCCTTCGGCGACGGCGTCTACAAGTCCACGGACGGCGGCCGGACGTGGCGGCACATGGGCCTGCGCGACACGCTCCACATCTCGAAGGTGCTCGTCCACCCGCGCAACCCCGACGTGGTCTACGTCGGCGCGCAGGGGCACGCCTACGGCCCGAACGAGGAGCGCGGCGTCTTCGTGACGACCGACGGCGGGCGGACGTGGGCCAAGACGCTCTACATCGGCCCCGAGCACGGCGTCGCCGACATGGACATAGACCCTTCGAACCCGAACGTCGTCTACGCCGTCATGTGGAAGTTCCGCCGCACGCCCTGGACGCACACGTCGGGCGACGACCGCGGCGGCCTCTTCCGCTCGGTTGACGGCGGGCGGACGTGGAAGAAGCTGGAGGGCGGCCTGCCCAAGACCATCGGGCGCATCGGCGTCGCCGTCGCGCACTCGAACCCCAACGTCGTCTACGCCATCACGGAGGCGAAGGAGGGGACGCTCTGGCGCTCGGACGACCGCGGCGAGACGTGGCGCAACGTCTCGAAGCAGACCTCCATCGTCTCGCGCGGCTTCTACTACACGCACGTCCGCGTTGACCCGACGAACGAGAACCGCGTCTACGCCGTCGCGTCGAGCCTCTACGTCTCGGTGGACGGCGGCCGCACCTTCCGCGACATCACGGGGCGCCAGCACGTTGACTTCCACGCGCTCTGGATAGACCCGCAGCAGCCGCGCCGCGTCTGGGCGGGCCAGGACGGCGGCGTCGCCGTCACCTACGACGGCGGCGACAGTTGGGAGTACGTCAACAACGCCGCGTGGGGGCAGTTCTACCAGCTCCACGCCGACAACCGTCAGCCGTTCTACTACGTCATGGGCGGGTTGCAGGACAACGGCACCTGGGCGGGCCCCTCGCGCACGCGCGAGCCCGTCGGCATCCAGAACGACGACTGGCGGATGGTCTCTTTCGGCGACGGCTTCTACGTCCTCAACCACCCCGACGACCCCGACCTGTACCTGTCGGAGTCGCAGGGCGGCAACGTCGTGCGCACCGACATGCGCACGCGCGAGCAGCAGTTGGTCGTGCCCTACATGGGCGACGACGGCGGCCCGGCCGAGAACGCCCGCTACCGCTTCAACTGGAACTCGCCGCTCGTCCCCGGCCCGCACGACAAGAACACCGCCTACCTCGCCGGCAACGTCGTCTTCCGGACGACCGACTTCGGCAGGACGTGGGCGGCCATCAGCCCCGACCTGACGACCAACGACAAGTCGAAGCAGAAGTCCGCGGGCGGCCCCGTCGCCTACGAGAACACGGGCGCCGAGTACCACACGACCGTCATCAGCCTCGCCGAAAGCCCCGCGCGCGCCGGCGTCATCTGGGCGGGCACCGACGACGGCAACCTCCAGGTGACGACCGACGGCGGGCGCAACTGGCGCAACGTCACGGGCAACGTGCCGGGGCTGGCCGCCAACTCGCCCGTCTCGCACGTCGAGCCGTCGCGCGCCGACGCCGACCTCCTGTACGTCTCCTTCGACCGCCACCAGCTCGACGACCGCCGGCCCTACGTCTACAGGACGGCCGACGGCGGCCGCTCCTTCCAGAACATCACGGGCAACCTGCCGGCCAACGCCTACGTCTGGGTCGTGCGCGAAGACCCGAAGAACCCGCGGCTGCTCTACGCCGGGACGGAGCTGGGGCTCTACGTCTCCTACACAGGCGGCGGGAACTGGACGAGCCTGGCGCTGAAGAATTTGCCGAACGTCGCCGTCCACGACATCCTCGTCCACCCGCGCGACAACGACCTCATCCTCGGCACGCACGGCCGCAGCATCTACATCCTCGACGACGCGACCCCCGTCCAGCAGCTCACGCCCGAGGTCGCGCGCCAGGACGTACACCTCTTCGCCCCGCGCCCGGCGCTGCGCTACGCCACGCGGATGACGCGCTACGGCGTCGGCGACAAGGCGTTCGCCGGCCAGAACCCGCCCTACGGCGCGCTCATCAGCTACTACCTCCGCGCCAGGCCGGACGAGAAGACGAAGGTGCAGCTCCGGATACTGGACGCCGCGGGCAAGCTCGTCTCGGAGATAAACAACGTGGCGAAGGAGCGCGGCCTCAACCGCGTCAACTGGAACCTGCGCTACGGCGGGCCGCAGGTGCGCCGGCCGCCGACCGACGAGGAGACGCAGTTCACAGGCGGCCCGCGCGGGCCGCAGGTGCTCCCCGGCGTTTACACCGTCCGGCTGCTCGTCGGCGACAAGTCTTACGACCAGAAGGTCGAAGTCCGCCTCGACCCGACGGTGAGCGTGCCCGCCTCCGACCTGCGCGAAACGCTCGACATGATGCTCCGCCTGCGCGACATGCAGACCGCGACCAACAACGCGCTGCGCACGCTCGACAGCCTCAAGTCGCAGATGGAGTTCGTCGAGCGGACGGTGAAGGACAGGCTCGGCGCGGCGGACGTGCCTAAGGACCTGACCGACAGGCTGGCCGCGCAGAAGAAGCGCGTCGAGGAGTTGCAGAACAAGCTGGCACAGCCCGACGGCGGGCTGGGCTTCGAGGGGCGCGCGCAGCTCGTGGACCGCATCGGCGGCCTCTTCTTCGCGCTCGACTCGACCAACGCCGCGCCCACGCCCGCCGCCCGCGACCTCTACGGCGAGTTGCAGAAGGAGTACGACGCGAAGGTCGGCGAGGTCAACGCCTTCCTCTCCGAAGCCGTCCCCGGGCTCAACGACGCGCTGCGCCGCGTCGGCGCGCCCACGCTCATGACCGGCAAGCCCATCGAGCTGCCGAAGCCTTAAAGCGGACGCCGCCGCGGAGAGTTGAAGAATCGAAGCGGTGAAGAAGCGAAGAGGCGAAGAGGCAAAGGGGGAAGAAGTGAAGAAGTAAAGATGTGAAGATGCGGGGAGGTGAAGAAGCGCCGTCACTCAACTCCGGGTGACGGCGCTTCTGTGTTGAGCGCGGCCGCGCGCGCGTGGCGCCGCCCCCGCGCGCCACGCGCCGGATTCCTGCTGCGGGCGGGCGGCCGCCGCGTCGAAAAGGGCGCGCGCCGGGCCGGCGCCACTCTTGCAGCACGAGACGCCGTCGAGCAGGGTCGCAGGGAAGCAACGTCCACCCCGAATCACACAGGAGGGAAGCGAACATGTTAAAGAAGCTCTGTGCAGTCGCCCTGTCGGGGCTGCTCTTGCAGGCCGCCGCCGCCCCCGCGCTGGCCGGGACGAAGGAGGAGAAGGAGGCGCGCCGCGCCGAGAAGGTGCGCGCGCAGCTCGCCAAACTCGGCACGGGCCCCGCGGCGCGCGTGCGGCTCGAACTGCGCGACAAGACCCGGCTCGAAGGCTTCGTCAGCGAGGCCGGCGCCGAGAGCTTCGTCGTCACCGACAAGGCGGGCGCCGCGCGGACCATCGCCTACCCGCAGGTCGCCGGGGTCAAAGGCAACAACCTCTCGACGGGGGCCAAAATCGCCATCGGCGCCGGGATAGCCGCCGGCGTCTTCCTCCTCGTCCTCTGGTGGGACCTCGCCCACGACGACTCCTGAGCCGGCCGCCGCGCGCCCGCGGGATGTGAAAAAGGCGGCGGGACTGGACAGTCCCGCCGCCTTTTCGCTTGCCGCGCGGGCGCGCGGTCCTAGACCTCGACCACGGCGTCCTGCGTCTCGGCGTCGAGCAGCGACGCGCTCGTCACCTTGTCCACGCCGTCGGTCTTCATCAGGCGGACGCCCTGCGCCGAGCGGCCGGTCTTGCGTATCTCGCCGGCCTCGATGCGGATGAGCTTGCCGTTCTTGGTGATTATCATCACCTCCGACTCCTCGTCCACGGGGAAGACGGCGACGACCTTGCCCGTCTTGTCGGTCGTCTTCATGTTGATGACGCCCTTGCCGCCGCGCGACTGCAAGCGGTAGGTCGTGATGGGCGTCTGCTTCCCGAAGCCGCACTCGCTGACGGAGAGCATCTTCTCGTTGTCGTCGGCCGAGACGGCCGCGACCGAGACGACGTAGTCGCCCTTGCGCAGGTCAATGCCGCGCACGCCGCGCGCCGTGCGCCCCATGGGGCGCACGTCCGACTCGTCGAAGCGGATGGCGAGCCCGTCGTGCGTGGCGATGAAGATGCGCTTCGTGCCGTCGGTCAGCACGACGTCGAGCAGCTCGTCGCCGTCGTCCACGTTGACGGCGTTGATGCCGTTCGAGCGGATGTTGCGGAACTCCGACAGCTCGGTCTTCTTGATGACGCCCGCGCGCGTGACCATCACGACGTAGCGCCCCTCGGAAAACTCCTTGACCGGGATGACGCCCGCCAGCTTCCGCACCGAGGGGATGTTGATGAGGTTGACGACCGCCTTGCCGCGCGCCGAGGGGAGCGCGTCCGGTATCTCGTGAACCTTGAGCTTGAAGACCTGCCCGTCGTCGGTGAAGATCATCAGGTAGGAGTGCGTCGAGGCGATGAAGAGGTGCTCGACCCAGTCCTCGTTCTTGCCCGTGGAGGCGCCCGAGCGCCCCTTGCCGCCGCGCCCCTGCCGCTGGTACGTCGAGACGGCCGTGCGCTTGACGTAGCCGTTCTTCGTCACCGTGATGGCCACGTCCTCGTCGGCTATCATGTCCTCGATGGACAGCTCGACGCCCTCGTCAATGATCTGCGTGCGGCGCGCGTCGCCGAAGTCGCGGCGCACGTCCTCCAGCTCCTTGACGATGACGCGGCGCAGCGAAGCCTCGTTCGAGAGGATGTCCTCCAGCTCGGCGATGAGGCGGATGATGCCCTCGTACTCGTCAATGATTTTCTGCCGTTCGAGCGCCGACAGCCTACGGAGTTGCAGGTCGAGGATGGCCTGCGCCTGCGCCTCGGAGAGTTCGAGGCGCCGCATCACCTTCTTCAGCTTGTCCACGAAGCCCGCCAGCGTGACGTCGGCCGGCGTGCCCTTCCACTGCTTGACCTCGGTCATCGCCTCGGTCTTGTTCGTCAGCCACTGGCGCGCCTCGTCCACGCTGCGCGCGTTGCGGATGAGCGGGATGATGTAGTCGAGCGCGTCAATCGCCTTGCTCAGGCCTTCGAGGATGTGCGCGCGGGCGCGCGCCTTGCGCAGCTCGTACTCGGTGCGGCGGCGCACCACCTCGCGGCGGAACTCGATGAAGTGTTCGAGCATCTGCCGCAGCGTGAGCACGCGCGGCTGCCCCTGCACGATGGCGAGGTTGATGACGCCGAACGTGGACTGCATCGGCGTCAGCTTGTAGAGCTTGTTGAGGACGATCTGCGGGACGGCGTCGCGCTTCAGCTCGACGACGACGCGCATGCCGTCGCGCGACGACTCGTCGCGGAGGTCGGCGATGCCGTCGAGCTTCTTCTCGTTGACCAGCTCGGCGATGCGCTCGATGAGGCGCGCCTTGTTCACCTGGTAGGGAATCTCGGTGATGATGATGGCGTCGCGCTCGGTCGTGCCGCGCCCGATGCGGTCAATGCCGGCGCGCGCGCGCATCTGGATGATGCCGCGCCCCGTCGTGTAGGCCTGCCGGATGCCCTCGCGGCCGTAGATGAAGCCGCCCGTGGGGAAGTCCGGGCCGGGGACAAGCGAGAGCAGCTCGGCCTCCTTCATGTTCGGCTTCTTCAGGAGCGCGATGGTCGCGTCCACGACCTCCGAGAGGTTGTGCGGCGGAATCTTCGTCGCCATGCCGACGGCGATGCCCTCCGAGCCGTTGAGGAGCAGGTTCGGCACGCGCGTCGGCATGACCGAGGGCTCGCTCAGCGACTCGTCGTAGTTGGGGTTGAAGGCGACCGTCTCCTTCTCGATGTCGGCGAGGATTTCGCCGGCGATCTTCGACATGCGCGCCTCTGTGTAGCGCATCGCGGCGGCCGAGTCGCCGTCCACCGAGCCGAAGTTGCCCTGCCCGTCCACGAGCGGGTAGCGCATCGAGAAGTCCTGCGCCAGGCGGACGATGGTGTCGTAGACGGCCGAGTCGCCGTGCGGGTGGTACTTGCCGATGACGTCGCCGACGATGCGCGCCGACTTCTTGTAAGGCTTGTTATGCTGGTTGCCGAGTTCGTGCATCGCCCAGAGCACGCGCCGGTGGACGGGCTTGAACCCGTCGCGCACGTCCGGCAGCGCGCGCCCGATGATGACCGACATGGCGTAGTCGAGATACGACCGCCGCATCTCGTCTTCGATGTTGACGTAATTGCGATCAAAAGTTTCCATCTAATAAACCTTTCCGGTACAATTTGCCGCGCCCCGCGGCACGAAGGGGAATCGCCGCGGCGGGGCCGCCCCGCGCGCCTTCCGCCTTTCAAGAAACAGCCGAACGAGCCCGGCCCCGGCGCACATGCGTCGCCCTCCGGGGGCGCTCGTCCAGACTGTCCGGGGCGTCACTTTCCGGTGCGGAAAAGCGTTCAGAAAGCACGACATATTGTAGCCCGAAACGGGCGTTTTGACAACCCCGGTGGCGGGCTGAAACTCCTGTAAAATCAACCATTTTGCCCCGGTCGGCGGGTATTCTTCTTTAGAGTCCGGCGGGGCGCTTTCGGGGGGCGGCCCGGGGCCGGAAGGCGGCGCGAAAAGTGTCTGAGAACGACGGCAAATCGAAGCGCCTGCGCGAGCGCATCAAGCTGGCGCTGCCCGTCCGCGTCCACTGCCGCGAGACGGCCGACCACGAGTGGACGGAGATGTCGAGGCTCGTTGACGTGACGCCCTTCGGGGCGCGCTTCGCGCTCACGCGCCCGACCGAGCGCGGGCGGCTGATGCACCTGACGCTGCCGATGCCGCGCCAGCTACGCTGCTTCGACCACATAGAGGACCAGTACCGTGTCTGGGCGGTGGTCTGCCGCGTCACCGCGGCCCCGGAGTTCGGGGATGGCGGCGGCGAGATGCGCTTCGAGGTGGGCGTGGCCTTCACGGGGAAGCGGCCGCCGGCGAGCTACGAGCGCGACCCGGCGACGCTCTACGAGGTGGACTCCGTCTCGGCGGAGGACAACCTCTGGCGGCTGCGCGAGGTCGAGCAGACGCCGTCGTCGGGCAAGCGTTCGGAGCAGACGCGGCTCCAGATGGCTTTGAGCGTGCGCGTGGAGGTCTTCGACCCGGACGGGCGCGTGACGGCGAGCGAGCAGACGGTGACGGAGAACATCAGCCCGCGCGGCGCGGCCGTCTGGACGACGCTGCGGGTCGGCCGGGGGCGCTTCGTGCGGCTGACGAGCACGGACACGGGGCTCTCGGTCGTCGCCGCCGTCCGCGCGGCGCGCACGGGCGCCGACGGCATCCCGCGGCTCCACCTCGAATTCATAGACCGGCTCTGGCCGCTGGAGGGGATAGAATGAGCCATGAGTAGACGCGTCACGTTCCCGCGCGCGGTGCTGCTGGTCGAGGTCGAGCGCTGGTGCCGCGACCACGCGTGCAACGCGCGCGCTCGTCTGTCGCTGACGAAGGAGGAGGCGCGCCGCTACACGGGCTTCGAGTGCCCGCGCTGCGAGCGCCGGAACGAAGACTCGCTCACGGAGCGCGACATCCCCGACTGGTGGGAGGAGTTGAAGGTCGCCTCGCTGGAAGGGCTGAGGCCGGCCGCCCGCGGCGGCGGCGAGGACGAGGAGCCGGCCGCGCCCGTCGCGCGCATGAGCGACGCCTGGAAGGCGCTGGGCGAAGAGGCGGGCGGCGGCGGCGGCGACGAGGCGCGGGAAGGGCGCGAGCAGTCTTGAGCCGGGAGGCGGACACGAACGGCGGCGGGCGGCGCGCGCGGGCTGAGTCGGCCGAGCCGCGCCCCGCGCCCGAGTGGTTGATAGACGCGCTGCGGCCGGCCATCGTCGGCCTCTCGCGCGTGTTGTGGCGCATCACCTACCGCGGGCTGGAGCACGTGCCGGCCGCGGGCGGGCTCATCATCGCCGCCAACCACCAGACCTACGTGGACCCCTTCTGGGTCGGCTCGCGCGTGCGGCGCCCCGTGCGCTTCCTCGCTTGGAACGAGGCGTTCAAGTGGCCGGTGGTGGGCAAGGCGCTGGAGCTTCTGGGCGCGTGGCCCATCGTGCTCGACCGCGGCAACCCGACGGCGCACAGGCGCTCGCTGCAATGGCTGCGGGCGGGCGGCGCGGTGATGATTTTTCCGGAGGGGCAGCGCGCCTTCGCCGACGGCGAGTTGTCGCGCTTCAAGGCGGGCGCCGTCCGGCTGGCGCTCGAAGCCGGCGTGGGCGTCCTGCCCGTGACCATCCGCGGCGGCCAGCGCGTATGGCCCCGCGGCCAGCGCCTCCCGCGCACGGGCCGCGTAGAGGTCGTCTTTCACCCCGCGCGCCACCCGGCCCCGCTCCCCGGCGAAGACCCGCGCGACTGCGTACGCCGCGAGACGGACGCCCTCGAAGCCGTCATCAAGTCGGCGCTCTGACACGCGCGCCCCTCGTTCAAGCCCCCGCCGCCCGACCCGACCCCCGCACGCCACGAAATTTACAGCCGCCGGCCGCGAACCGGACGCGCCCCGCCGCGTTTGAGGCGCGCGCCGCTCAAAATTCGGCCGCACCGGCAGGCTTGTGACACGCGTCTGCCGAAAAAAGCGCGCACCGACCGTGAATTTGCCCGCACCGACCGGGAATTTGCTCGCACCGACCGGAATTTAGCCCGCACCGGGGCGTCTGAGGCGCGCACCGACCGGCAATGTATGCGCACCGAACGGCATTGTGCGCGCACCGGCAGGCATTGTGCGGGCGCCGACGAGAAAATTGCCCGCACCGGCGGGCAAAAGCACGCCGGGTGACAACTTTTGTCACTCGTGTGGGAGATTTTGCGCCCCCCGTTAAAGAATTAACGGGCGGTCTGCCGGGCGGGCAGCTTGTCGGGGAGGTTTAACCCGTCGTCCGCCAGGACTTCCATGTGGACGCCCGCGGCTCGGGAGTAGGCGAGCAGGGTCAACAATGACGGCTCACGCTGCCCCGTCTCGTACTCGGAGATTCTTGCGTACTGCATAGCCTCTTCGAGCCCCAGATGCTTGAGCATTTCCGGCTGAGAGAGTCCGAGCGCGACCCGAATCTGCTTTAACTTCTCGGCCAGACGTTCCGGCTTGGGGCGCGCCTTGCCCATCAGGAGTCACCTCCTGACAGGGCAAGCCGGAGCTTGCTTCTTCTCTCAACTGAGAGTACAATGCTTCTGCGTAACCTTATCGCCGTGAGTAGGAACCTTCCATTCTCAACGGCGATGCTCATCTCTCCGGCGGTTGAGGGTGAGCTACGCGACGCATCCGACCGTTGCCTCATTTTCAAAGACTGGAACGCGCGAGAGGATATCACATGGGCATTTACGTCCGCGATTAGTGTGGCGCGCCCGCTGAGGGGGTTTGCGCCGCAGCCCCGGCCGTCGCGCCGGGGTGAGGGGTCGCGGGCGTTGGCGGCGTCTGCGACCCCTCCGACTTTTGGGGCGCGCGTCCCGCCACGCCGCCTTACGTCTTCGCGGTATGGGTCTTTCGCCTTCAGGTCGTCAGGCGGCGGTAGATGGCGGGCATGCGTTCGGGGAGCGAGAGCACGTCGTCAATGATGGTGTAGCCGACCTCGCCGTAGAGGTCGCGGAGTTCGGCCTCGCTGTCGCGGTCAATGGTGACGCAGAAGGGCGTGACGCCGTCGAGGCGCGCCTGCCTTAAAGCCTCGCGCGTGTCCTCGCGTGCGTAGCGCGCGTCGCCGTAGTCGTGGTCGTAGGGGCGGCCGTCGGATAGGACGATGAGCAGGCGCGTGCGCGCCGCCTGCCGGCGGAGCTTGGCGGCGGCGTGGCGGACGGCCGCGCCGAGCCGCGTGTTGTTCTGGTAGTTGATGCCGCCGATGCGCTGCTCGACCTCGCCGGCGTAGGGCTCGTCAAAGTCTTTGACGATGTAAAACTTGACGTTGCGGCGGCCTTCGCTCGTGAAGCCGTAGATGCTGTACGGGTCGCCGACGGCCTCCAAAGCCTCGCTCATCAGCACCAGCCCCTCCTTCTCGACCTCGATGATGCGTCGGCCGGGGTGCGTGTAGGGCTGCAAGGGGTGGCGGCCGATGGTGCGCGCCGTGGACGAAGACTGGTCGAGCAGGAACGAGACGGCCACGTCGCGCTCGCGCCGCAGCCGTTTGGTGTAGACGCGCTCGGACTGCCGGCCGTCGGCGCGGCGGTCTATGACGAAGTCAATCAGCGCGTTCAGGTCGTAGTCGTCGCCGTCCAGCTCGTTCGCCACGCGGCGCATGCCTTCCGGCCTCATCAACTGGAACTGATGCCGTATGGAGGAGATGACGCCGCGGTAGCGCGAGCGCGTAAGCTCGACGAAGGTGCGGTCGCCGCGCTTGACCCGCTTCTCGACGACGCGGCACCAGCCGACGCGCGTGTCGGACAAATCCCTGTCCCACTCGTCGTACTCGAAAGCCTCCTCGCCGGCTTCGAGCGCCTGCTCGGCCGACTCGCCCGTCATCCAGCGTTCGGCGCCGGTCAGCGTCTCCTCGCCCACCTCGGCGGCCTCGCTGGCGGCCCACGCGTTGAACAGCTCGCGCGCGTCGCGCCGGCGCCGCTCGCGGCGGCGCTCGTCGTCGTCGGCCTCGCCCTCCTCCTCCTCGCTCTCGTCTTCGAGGTTCGACTGCGCGCCGCCCTGCTTGTCCTCGCCGGCGTCCTCGCCCGCCTCGGTCTGCCGCTCGGCCAGCTCGGGCACGACCGACTGGAAGAGCGCGTAGACGCGCGAGGTCGCCATCAGGGTGTCCGCGACCGTCGAGCCGGGGTCGGTCAGGTATTCGGCGACGATGGACTCAAGCTCCGAGATGGCCTGGCCGTAGACGGCGCGCGCGTCGTCGAGCGCGCCGCCGCAGAGCGTAATCTGGAAGAGCAGCTCGAAGGGGACGAGCGTGACGGGCAGCGAGACGATGCGCGGGCGCCCCGCGCGCAGGTGCTCGCGCACGAGGTCGAGGTCGCGCCCGAGCCCCCTGTAGGCGTGGCGCAGCCGCCGGTCAATCCGCCCGTTCTCAAGCGTCCCGAAGATGCGCGCCGCCAGCCCCCTCTGCGGGAAGAGCGCCAGCACGGCGCGGTAGTCCGAGCCCGCGGGCGCCTCGCGCCTGCGCGCCGCGGCGAGCCGCGCCTCCTCCTCGGGCGCGAGCGCGCGCTCGGACCGGGAAGGGTCGTTGATGTAGCCGTCGAGCGAGAAGGCGTCGAGCGCGTCGGCGTTCTCCGGCGTGTAAAGCTCCGAGAGCGAGACGTAGGCCGAGCGCAGCGGGGCGGTGTCCGGCTCGCGCGTGCCGAACTCTATCTGCCCGGCGGCGTGCGCGGCCAGAACCTTGTAGAGCCTGAAGTCCAGCTCGCGGCCGCCGAACTCGTTGACGGCCGAGGGCAGGTGGATGGTGCGGCCGTCGCCGATGCGCTGCTCGTCGGGGACGGCCGCCAGCGGCGCGACCTCGACGGCGCGGCCCGTCAGCCCCTCGACGTAGAGCCGCAAGGTCTGCGCGACCTCTTCGAGCGCGAGGCCGTCGCGCCCGCCGCTCTGCAACTGCTCGTTGCTCCTGCGCGTCTCCAGCGCGAAGTAGCTGCGGCGGGCGCGCGCGCTCAGGTTCTCGACCAGAAGCCCCTCGCGCGCCCACGCGCGGAACTGTTCGAGCGTCGCGGAGCGGAGCGCCTTCGGCGCGGCGCGGAAGCAGGAGATGGCCGCCTCGGCGTCCACGCGTGCGACCTCGTGCGCCGCCTCGACGACGGCGAGCGCCACCTCCGTCAGCCGCCCGCCCGCCGCGCCGTGCTCGGCCAGCGAGCGCAAAGCGCCCGGCCCCGTGCGCGCCAGCGCGACGAGGCACGCGTTGTTGTGCCCGGCCACCGTGCGCAGCAGCGAGCCCCACGGCGCGAACGCCTCGGGCGCGAGCCGCAGCACCTCGCCCCCCGAAGCCAGCACGTGCAGCGCCGCCGCGCCCCCGCGGTCGAGGAAGCCCCCCGACTGCCGGAAGAGCCGCAGCGCGTCCTCCTCGCCCAGTCCCTCGACCGCCGCCGGCGCCGCCGCCCACATGTCGGCCGCGATGCCACCGACGCGCTGCGCGAACGCCTCGGCCAAATCCAGAGCCGCCGCCCACACGCGCCCGCCCACGGCCTCATTCCCCAAGGCGCGGCCCTCGTCCTCTTTGCGATTCTCGTCCTCTTTGCGATTCTCGTCCTCGTTCCCGGCGGCGCGGCCCTCATCGCCCTGCCGGGCGGCGCGGCTCTCGTCCGCGGCGTCGCGTCCGCCGTCGGCCTTCACGTCGAAGGCGGAGAGGCGCGCGGCCGTCGCCGGCGTCGCTTCGAGGAAGTCGGCGCTGTGGCGCGCGGAGCGCCGCGCCACTTCGAGCGCGGCGGCGAAGACGCGTTGCAGCAGCCCCGCGTCCGGCACGGCGCGCGCCAACTCGGGGCCGCGCCGGTACGTCTCAAGCGCCGTCGAGGTCGAGAGCGACAACTGACGCGCGCAGACCTGCAAGAGCAGCAGACGCGCGCCGCGCGGGACTTCCGCCAGCCCCCCGACGCCCGACGCGATGAAGGCCGCGCCCGTCTCCGCATCGGCCATCAGGAGCCGCCGCCCCATCTCGCCCCACGCGCGCAACTCCTCGGCGTCGAGCACGCGCGCCGCCTCCGGCACGACGCGCAGGAAGTCCACGCCCGCGCGCAGGCTGTGCGCCGCGAGCCCCGCGCCGACTTCGAGCGCCGCGCGCGCCACGTCCACCGGCAGCTTGCCGACCTCGCGCGCCAGCCCCGCAATCGTCCGCCGCTCGCCCGCGTCGCGCACCGACCGCAGGCGCTCGCGCAGCGCGCGCTCCAGCGGCCGCCCCTCCGCGCCGCCCTCCTCCTCGGAATCGAAAATGTACTTCTCAGCCATCCTTAAGACTTCGCAGACGCGGGCCGAAGACCCTCTTGAATCTGAGCAGGTTCTCGACGAACCACGCGTGACTCTCTTCGAGGGTTTGCGCGTCGCCCTCTATCGAGCCGGCGCGGCCGACGCCGATGCTGCACGCGCGCACGTCCCGCGGGTTCGACCAGCGCAGCCGCGACCCGAACTCGGACTCTATCCCCGCCTTATCCCGTTCCAGCCGGCCGTAGATTCTTCTCGTATCTTCCCAGCCCCTCCTGATGAGGACGGACGCCACCGCCCGCCCGCCCGCGGCGAAGAAGGCGTCGTAGTAGACGCCGGGGGCGTCGCCCGACGCGAAGTGGTGGAAGTTCCGCGGCTGCGCGACGCGCGCCCTCGTGAAGCCGTGCCCCTCGCGCAGCTCGTCAATCAGACGTTGAAAGAAGCGCCGGTAAGCCTCGCCCCGCCGAGTCGCCATTTGACAGCCTCCTGAGAAGGGTGATGAAGGGTGGACGCCGGACTCCGGCTCAGATGACGGTCGTCACTATCTCGCGGATGCTGCGCTGCAGGTCGCGGTCGTCGGTGATGGGCGAGCAGAGCGCGACCTCGGCGGCGGCCGTCGCGGGGATGCCGCGGGCCGTGAGTTGCGCGGCGTAGATGAGCAGGCGGGTGGAGACGCCCTCTTCGAGCCCGTGGCCGCGCAGGTTGCGAACCTTCTGGCCGATGAGCACGAAGTCGCGCGCCGCCTCAAGGGTGACGCCGCCCTCGCGCGCGACGATTTCCGCCTCAAGCTCGGCCGGCGGGTAGTCGAACTCCATCGCGACGAAGCGCTGGCGCGTGGACTGCTTGAGGTCTTTGAGGATGGACTGGTAGCCGGGGTTGTAGCTGACGACGAGCATGAAGTCGGGCGGCGCGTCGAGGATGGCTCCGCGCTTCTCGATGGGGAGGCGGCGGCGGTCGTCGGTCAGGGGGTGGATGATGACGACCGTGTCCTTGCGCGCCTCGACCACCTCGTCGAGGTAGCAGATGGCACCGGCGCGCACGGCCGCCGTCAGCGGGCCGTCGTGCCAGACCGTCTCCTCGCCTTCGAGCAGGAAGCGCCCCACCAGGTCTGTCGCCGAGAGGTCTTCGTGGCAGGCGACGGTGATGAGCGGCCGCCCCAGCCGCCACGCCATGTGCTCGACGAAGCGCGTCTTGCCGCACCCCGTGGGCCCCTTCAGCATGACGGGCAGGCGGGCGGCCTGCGCCGCCTCGAACAACTCCACCTCGCGCCCCACCGCCAGGTAGAACGGCTCGTCGGTGACGACGTACTCCTCGATTGCTCTCTCAGCCATTGTTAATGCTTTACTCGGACTCAACCCCCGGCCGGGCCGCCGAGGCCGCCCCGCACGATGTCAATCAACGCGTCCAGCTTCCGGTCGCTGTGCGCCTGCGACTCGGCCAGGGCGGCGATGCGGGCGTCCGCGTTGGCCTGCGCCGCCCTCAACTCCGTCATCCCGTCTTGCTGGCTTTCAAGCAGCCTGACCACCGTGACGAAAGACTCTTCCAGACGCGCCACGCGCCGTTGCGTGTTGGCCGTCAACTCGACCTGGGTCGCCGACAGTTCCGTCAGCGTCTGAGACGCGCGCTCCACGCCCGCGACCCTCTCGCCCTGGGCGGCCGCCAATCCGGTGAGAGTCTGGAAGGATTGCTCCAGCCGCCGGGTTGTGTGCTCCAGCCTCTGCACCGTGTGCTCCAGCCTCTGGATTGTGTCCGCCAGCCTCAGGTTTGAATGCTCTATCGCCGCGAGCCTTTCGTTGTGCTGCGCCGAGATTTCCGCCAGCGTCGCCATCGCGTTTTCGAGGCGGAGTATCCGCTCTTCACTCATCGTCATGCGCTCCTTCCGGTTTCAGGGGTCAGACGGCGGGCTGACGTTTCCAGGTATGTCAGGTATCCTGTGCTGTGCCGGAAAAGCAGTTAAAATCAACTGGCTGGCATCTTAGCACCTCCCCGAAAAGGGCGGCAAACAGGAAGGAAAGTGACGGGCGGCGGGTGACGGGCGGCGGGCCGAGAGCCTTCGGCGCTCGTCGCCGTGGCGGCCGCCGGTCGCCGGTTTTAGCTTTATGAAGATTGCGGTGGCGATGAGCGGGGGCGTGGACAGCTCGGCGGCGGCGGCGCTGTTGAGCGAGGCCGGGCACGAGCTGGTCGGGTTCACGATGCAGCTCTGGAATCAGCGCCGGGGGCTGAGCGTGGACGAGGAGGGCGAGCCCCTGCCCTCGCGCTGCTGCTCGCTCGACGACGTGTACGACGCGCGGCGCGTGGCCGAGGAATTGGGCTTCCCTTTCTACGTCCTGAACCTGGAGCGCGACTTCGAGCGCGACGTGGTCGGGCCGTTCGTCAAGAGCTACCTCGAAGGCGAGACGCCCATCCCGTGCGTCGCCTGCAACAGCCGCCTGAAGTTCGCCTCGCTCGACCGCACGGCGCTCGGCGTCGGCTGCGAGAAGGTGGCGACCGGCCACTACGCGCGCGTCCGCCACGACGAGGCGGCGGGCCGCCACCGCCTCCTGCGCGGCTTGGACGCGCGCAAGGACCAGTCCTACTTCCTCTGGGAGCTGACGCAGGGGCAGCTCTCGCGCACGCTCTTCCCGCTCGGCGAGATGACGAAGGAGGAGGCGCGCGACCTCGCGCGTCGTCACGGGCTCTACGTCGCCGAGAAGCGCGAGTCGCAGGAGATTTGCTTCGTGCCCGACGGCGACTACGCGGGCTTCATCGAGCGCTACCTCGAAGCCGAGGGGCGCGAGGACGAGCGGCCGGAGCGCGGCGAGATAGTTGACGCGCGGGGGCGCGTGCTCGCCGGGCACGAGGGCGTCCACCGCTACACGGTCGGCCAGCGGCGCGGGCTCGGCGTCTCGCGCCCGCTGCCGCTCTACGTCGTGCGCGTCGAGCCGGAGTCGCGGCGCGTCGTCGTCGGCCACGACGAGGAGTTGCTGAGCACCGAGTTCGCGGCGGCCGGCGTCAACTGGATTGCCTTCGACGAGCCGCGCGAGCCCTTCGCGGCGGACGTGCGCGTCCGCTACCGGCACCGCGAGTCGCCCGCCGTCATAACCCCGCTCGGGGAGGGGCGCGCGCGCGTCCGCTTCGACGAGCCGCAGCGCGCCGTCACGCCGGGGCAGGCCGCCGTCTTCTACCGCGGCGACGAGGTGCTGGGCGGCGGCTGGATAGTTCGTGAGCGGCGGGAAGCGGGCGACGGGCAATAGCCGGCCGGCGCCCCGCGACGCGCGCCCCGATGCTTTCGGGCCGGCGGCCCGGCCGTGAAGGTTTTTCTACTCAGCGCCGGCCGCCGGCCGCCGACCGCGGACCACTTCCCCCAAAACCTTTTACCCCCACGCCGCGTAATAAAACCGACCCGGATTCGTGTCTCGGCCGGGTCGAATTCATAAGAAGTAGAAGGCCGTAATTTATGACGCGTGGACGCAAGATAGCTCTCATCGTCGTCGGGCTGTTGATGGTGTTGGTGCTCGCGGGCGGGCTCCTGGTGGCGCTCGTGCTGATGTCCCTGGGGAACGAGCCGGACGTGCCGCAGAACAGCGTGCTCGTCCTCAAGGTCGAGGGGTCGCTGCCCGACTACACCAACGCCGACGAAATCTCCAGCCGCTTCTTCGGCGGCGAGACCGACTCGCTCTCGAACCTGCTGCTGCAACTGCGCAAGGCGAAGGCCGACAAGCGCGTGGGCGCCGTGCTGCTCGACTTCGGCATGCTCGGCGCGGGCTGGGCCAAGGCCGACGAGCTGCGCGAGGCGGTCGCCGACCTCCGCAAGTCGGGCAAGCCCGTCTACGCCTACATGGAGTTCGGCTCTGACAAGGAGTACTACGTCGCCGCCGCGGCCGAGCGCGTCTACCTGCCGCCCATCGGCGACCTCTTCATCAACGGGCTCGCGGCCGAGTCCATGCACTTCAAGGGCACGTTCGACAAGCTCGGCGTCTACTGGGACGCCTACCAGATAGCCGAGTTCAAGAACGCGCCCGAGTCGTTCACGCGCGAGGACATGTCGGAGGGCGAGCGCGTGACGCTGAACTCGCTGCTCGACGAAATCTTCAACCGCTACGTCGCGCAGGTCGCCGAGTCGCGGCGCAAGTCGCCCGAGGACGTGCGCGCGCTCGTGGACTCCGCCCCGCACAACGCGCGCGCGGCCGCCGAGGCGGGACTCATCGACGGCGCCCTCTACCGCGAGGAGGTCGAGGCCGAGCTGAAGAAGCGGCTCGGCTACAAGGACGACGAGAAGCTGCGCAAGGTGTCGGCGGCCGAGTACCGGCGGGTGGCCGCCACCTCGCTCGGGCTCAACCAGGGCGAGGCCGTCGCGGTCGTCTTCGCCTCGGGCCCCATCGAGCCCGGCCGCTCGAACGACGGCTCGCTCGGCGGCGACCAGACCACGGGCTCCGACACCGTCGTCAAGGCCATCAACGACGCGCGCGACAACAAGGACGTCAAGGCCATCGTCCTGCGCGTGGACAGCCCCGGCGGCGTGACCTACCCGTCCGACCTCATCTGGAAGGCGGTCGAGGAGGCGAAGAAGAAGAAGCCGGTCGTCGTCTCGATGGGCGACCTCGCGGCCTCGGGCGGCTACTACGTCTCGATGGGCGCCGACCGCATCGTCGCCGAGCCGCTGACGCTGACCGGCTCCATCGGCGTCTACGCCTACAAGCCCGTGGTCAAGGAGTTCTACGACTGGGTCGGCGTGACGAGCGAGTACGTCCTGCGCGGCAGGAACGCCGGCATGTTCCGCGAGACCGAGAAGTTCACCCCGGAGGAGCGCGAGAAGTTCGAGGGCTCGATGCGCAGCTTCTACTGGGAGCAGTTCCTGCCGAAGGTCGCGAAGGGGCGGCGCTTCCCCGACGTCGAGGCCGTCCACAGGGTGGCGCGCGGCCGCGTCTGGACGGGCGCGCAGGCGAAGGAGCTCGGGCTGGTTGACGAGGTCGGCGGCCTGGACCGCGCCGTCGAGGTGGCGAAGGAGCTGGCGAAGATACCGGCCGACAAGGGCGTACGCCGCGTCGTCTACCCCGCGCCGCGCACCTTCTTCCAGCAACTGCTCGGCGGCGGCGACGACCAGGACGCCGCCAGCGTCAGGGCTCAGCAGCAGCGCGCCGCCTTCATCAACTCGATGCCCGCCGAGATGCGCCCCGCCCTGCGCCGCGCCGCCATGTTCGAGCGCTTCACGCCCGGCCAGACCCTCGCCATCATGCCCTTCGAGCTGAAGATCGAGTAGGGAAGCCGGCGGGGGAAGTCGCCGGCAGTCGGCGGCCGGTAGAAACGTGAAGGCAGCCGCGCGCGCGCGCCCCGGCTGCCTTCACTTCGTTTCGGGCGCCCGCCGCCCGCCGGCTACTGTCCGCTTCCCTCTATCTTCTCGACGCCGCCCATGTACGGGCGGAGCGCCTCGGGGACGCGCACGGAGCCGTCGGCCTGCTGGTAGTTCTCCAGGATGGCGAGCCACGTGCGGCCGACGGCGAGGCCGGAGCCGTTGAGCGTGTGGACGTACTCGGGCTTCGAGCCGGCGCCGCGGCGGAAGCGTATCTGCGCGCGCCGCGCCTGGTACGACTCGAAGTTCGAGCAGGAAGAGATTTCGCGGAAGGTGTTCTGGCTCGGCAGCCAGACCTCTATGTCGTAGGTCTTCGCCGACGCGCCGCTCATGTCGCCGGTCGAGAGCGTGACGACGCGGTAGTGCAGCCCGAGCTTCTGCAGAATCGTCTCGGCGTCGCGCGTCAGCCCCTCCAATTCGTCGTAAGAGTTCTCGGGGAGCGACAGCTTGACCAGCTCGACCTTGTCGAACTGGTGCTGGCGGATGACGCCGCGCGTGTCGCGCCCGTACGAGCCGGCCTCCGAGCGGAAGCAGGGCGTGTAGGAGACGAACTTCATCGGCAGTTGCGACGCGTCCAGAATCTCGTCGCGGTGGATGTTCGTCACCGGCACCTCGGCCGTCGGGATGAGGTAGAGGCCGCGCTCGTCGGTCAGCTTGAAGAGGTCGGCCTCGAACTTCGGGAGCTGCCCCGTGCCGAACAGCGCGTCGCGGTTGACGATGAAGGGCGGCAGCGTCTCCTCGTAGCCGTGCTCGCCCGTGTGCGTGTCGAGCATGAAGTTGATGAGCGCGCGCTCCAGCCGCGCGCCCGCGCCGCGCAGGATGGCGAAGCGCGCGGCGGCTATCTTCGCCGCGCGCTCCAGGTCGAGGATGCCGAGGCGCGCGCCGATGTCCACGTGGTCCTGCGGCTCGAAGTCGAACGAGGGGGCCTGGCCCCACCGGCGCGCCTCGACGTTCGCCGTCTCGTCGCGCCCCACGGGCGCCGACTCGTGCGGCACGTTCGGGATGGCCGCCAGCAGCTCCTGCATCCGCCGCTCGGCCTCGTCGCGCGCCCTCTCCTGCTCGCCGATGCGCTCCTTCAGCTCGCCGACCTCGGCCCGGCGCGACTCGGCCTCGTCCTTCCGCCCCTCCTTCATCAGCGCGCCTATCTCGCGGCTCGCCGAGTTGCGCCGCGCGTTGAGCGCGTCCGACTCGGCGATGGCGCGGCGTCGCTCGGCGTCGAGCGCGGCGAAGTCGTCGAGCGCGCCGGCGGGGAAGCCGCGCGCGTCGAGCGCCGCGCGGACGCGCTCCAGGTTGGCGCGGACGTAGTTCAGATCGAGCATTTGCTGTCACCCTTCGGGCTGTGGTATCAGTTTGTTTCTTTCAACCGATTCGGTTAAAAACTTCAAGCTAGCGGACGCCGTGCGGGCTGTCAAGAAAGGAAGCTGTTAGCTCCTGGCCGTTAGCTTTCGGCCCCGAACTCTTGCCCCGCGCGCGCCTTCTCGGGCCGAAAGCGCTTTAAGCCGACGGCCAAAAGCTAACAGCCGAAAGCCGAAAAATGCCCCAGAAGATTCGTAAAGCGGTGTTCCCGGCGGCGGGGCTCGGCACGCGCTTCCTGCCGGCGACGAAGGCGTCGCCCAAGGAGATGCTGCCGCTCGTGGACAAGCCGCTCATCCAGTACGTCGTCGAGGAGGCCGTCCAGTCGGGCATCGAGTCCATCATCATCGTTACGGGGCGCGGCAAGTCGGCCATCGAAGACCACTTCGACATCTCCTTCGAGCTGGAGAACAATCTGCGCGAGCGCGGCAAGGACGAGATGTTCGAGGCGGCGCGCTCCGTCTCGGAGCTGGCGCGCATCTCCTACGTCCGCCAGCGCGAGGCGCTCGGCCTCGGCCACGCCATCCTCCAGGCTAAGGACTTCGTCGAGGGCGAGCCCTTCGCCGTCATGCTCGCCGACGACATCGTGGACTCCGAGACGCCCGCGCTCAAGCAGATGCTCGCCGTCTACGAGGAGACGGGCGCGCCCGTGCTGGGCACGATGCGCGTCGAGGGCGAGGCCATCTCGCGCTTCGGCGTGCTCGACGCCGAGGAGGTGCGCCCCGGCGTCTTCCGCGTCCGCGACATGGTCGAGAAGCCGCGCTTCGAAGACGCGCCCTCCGACCTCGCCATCATCGGCCGCTACATCCTGACGCCCGACATCTTCGGGGAGATCGAGCGCACCAGGCCCGGCTCCGGCGGCGAGATACAGATCACCGACGCCATGCGCGCGCTCCTGAAGCGGCGCGAGTTCTACGCCGTCAGCTTCGAAGGCACGCGCCACGACGCCGGCGACAAGCTCGGCTTCCTCATCGCCACGGTCGAGTTCGCCCTCAAGCGCCCCGACCTCGGGCCGCAGTTCCGCGAGTACCTGCGCTCGCTGAAGCTGAACGAGTAGACAAAGGAGAAGAGTGTTGAGTCAGGAAGCGAAAACCTTTTCGGGGCGCGCGGCCCTCGTCACCGGCGCGACGCGCGGCATCGGCCGCGCCATCGCGCTCGAACTCGCGCGCCGCGGCGCCGACGTCGCCTTCAACTACGCGCAGAGCGCCGAGGCCGCCGAGAGCCTGAAGTCGGAGATAGAGGCGCTCGGCGCGCGGGCGCTGGCCGCGCAGTGCGACGTGGCGAACACCGAGGCCGCCGCCGAGATGGTCAAGCGCGTCAAGGCCGAGCTGGGCCGCGTGGACTTCCTCGTCAACAACGCCGGCATCACGCGCGACAACCTCATCCTGCGCATGAAGGAGGAGGACTGGGACTCGGTCCTGGACACGAACCTCAAGGGCGCCTGGAACTTCTCGCGCGCCGCGCTCCGCCACATGCTCAAGAACGAAGGGGGCGGCTCGGTCCTCAACATCTCTTCCATCAGCGGCGTGGTCGGGATGGGCGGCCAGTCGAACTACTCGGCGTCGAAGGCGGGCATGATAGGGCTGACGAAGGCGCTCGCGCGCGAGGTCGCCAGCCGCAACGTCTCGGTCAACGCGCTCGCGCTCGGCCTCGTCGCCACGGACATGTCGCAGGCGCTCGACGAGGCGTACCGCCAGAAGCTGCGCGAGCAGATTCCCATGGGGCGCTACGCCGAGCCCGACGAGGTCGCGCGCATCGCCTGCTTCCTGCTCTCGGACGACGCGCGCTACATCACGGGCCAGGTCATCCAGGCCGACGGCGGGATGGCGATGTAGAGGGGTTTAGCTTTACGGTAAAAAGAAGGCGCCCCGCCGGTCTAGGGTAAACCGGCGGGGCGATGTTTCGGGCAGGCTCGGAGATTCAGGGTGGCGTTGGCTTTTGCTGGAGATCGTCACATACGGGCGATCCGGCTGTTTTGGCGGTCGTGTTGGATGGGCGAAATGTATTGCTCGGAAACCTTCTCAACCTCACAAGAGCTGAATATAAGAACCGCTCTTGCCCGTAAGGTCGAATGAACCAACCCGGCCGTCATTGTCAATCGTCACCGAAGCGCCGCTAAAATTTAATCTGTAAACAGCTTCGTGACTTGGTGAGGAATTATACGTATTTATTGTTACTTGTCAAGAAGAAAATGCAACGTTCTCAACAAATTTGTGACAAGCGCGAAAGGTTCTCGTAAACCTTTGAATCTCAAAGGTTAAAGTAATATGTGAGAACTCGCGCACTAAGCTTTGTAAATCTTTTCGGTTGCCGGCGGGGGAGAAATTTTCGCCCCGCCGACATTTTTCGAGTCTAATTGTGTCGGGCGGGTGTAGAGGTCGGGCTCGCCCTCGGGGCGCGTCTTCCAGCGTTTGTGAATCCAGAGCCACTGGTCGGGGAACATGCGGACGTGGCGCTCGATGGCGGCGGTGAAGTTGGCCGTGTTGACCTCGACGTCGCGGCGGTCGTCGCCCGTGCGCACCAGTTCGATGACGGGGCCGCCGCGGAAGACGAACTTCCCGCGGCGCTCGTCCCAGGGCGCGCAGACGGGGATGACGGTGGCGTCCGTGCGCAGCGCCAGGGTCGCGACGCCCGCGGTCGTGCAGGCCAGGTGGCCGAAGAAGGGGACGAAGACGCCCTCGCGCCGCTGCGTGTTGAGGTCGGCGAGGACGCCGAGCGTGCCGCCCTGTTTGAGCAGTTTGAGCGCGGCGCGCGCCGCCGCGCCCTTGTCTATGGGGCGGTTGCCGAAGCGCGTGCGCAGCGACTCGACCATCCGGTCTATGCGCGGGTTGTCGAGGGGTCGGACGAGGAAGCTGAGGGGCTCGTAGAGCGCCGAGTGCGCGAAGCAGAGCATCTCCCAGGCGCCGAGGTGCGAGGTGAGGAAGATGACGCCGCGGCCGCGCTCGCGGGCGACGTCGAGGAGTTTGACGTCTTCGCCGTCGTACTCGGCGATGCGGCGCAGGCGCTCGGGCGTGGCGCGCGGGAACTGGCTGACCTCGCCGAGCTGCCGCCCCAGGCTCTCGAACGAGCCGCGCAGGATGCGCTCGCGCTCGCGCGCGTCCATCTCGGGGAAGGCGAGTTCGAGGTTGCGCGCGCCCGTGCGCCTCAGGCCGCCGGCGAGCGCGTAGGCGGCGCGCCCCAGCGCGCGACCGGCGCGGACGGCGGCCGGCCGCGGCAGCGCGCCCAGGCCGGACAGCAGAGCGCGCGCGGCCGCGTACTCCAAAAGTTCCTGCGCTTTGCCCTTCTTACCCATAAGTCTTCTGAGGAAGCTACACAGTGTACACGCCCGCACGACGCGCGGGCAAACGGCTGGTCTGGGCCGCGCGCCGCGTGCTATAAGCAGTAGGCGGCAGGCGCCGGTCTGAAGTCTCCGCCCCCCGGACGCCGGCCGTCACGGAGGCGGCCCGGCTTATAAAGGTTTTCCGCCGGCCGCCGGCCGCCGCCTACTTTTCCTATGCCTTCCGGTAAGACCCACGACATGGTGACGCTGGTGCTCGCGCCGCCGACCTTCGCGGCGGCGTGGGGGCTGACGGGGAGTCTGGCGCTGAGCGCGGCGGCGACGGCGGCGATGCTGTTCGGCGGGCTGATGTTCGGGCCCGACCTGGACATCCAGTCGAAGCAGTACACGCGCTGGGGGCCGCTGCGGTTCCTGTGGCTGCCGTACAAGGTGGCCTTCCGCCACCGCTCGCGGTGGTCGCACGGGATAGTGTTCGGGACGCTGATTCGGGTCGTCTACTTCGCGGCGGTGGTGACGCTGGTCGCCTGGGCGTGCGTCTATCTGCGCGCGGTCTTGCTGGCGGGCGGCGAGCCGCCGGGGTGGCGCGAGGTGTTGGGGGCATGGCGGGCGGCCGAGGCGGCGGCGGCCGGCTACGGGGTGGGCCCGCGCGCGCTCGTCGCCGCGCTCGCCGGCCTCTGGTGGGGCGCGGCCAGCCACACGCTCACCGACGTCGCCTGGTCGGTTGTCCGCAAGGGCTCGGAGATTTTTTAGAGTCGCAGGGGCGTAGGCCGCGAGCCGTAAGCCGCGAGCCGCGACGAGAGCGAGGCTTCTCGTCACGGCTCGCGGCCTTTTTAGTGCCCGGCGCGGGTCGTCGAGAGGCGGAGCGCCTGGCGGCGGACGGCGTCCGAGACGTTGCGGTTCTGGCCGAGCGTCTTGAGGTCTTTGGTGTGGAGCCGCGTGAGGATGCCCATCGAGGTCGGGAGCGGCGTGCGCGGGTTGCGCGCGAGGTTGTGGATGATGGGGTACTGGCGCGCCCAGCCGCGGTTCATGGCGATGAGGCGGAGCACCTCGTCGGCGACGGTGCGCATGGCGGCGATGGCCTCGACCTCTTGGTCGGTGATGCGCGGGTTGTTGATGACGGCCTGAGCCACGACCTTGTTCGGGTCGCGGATGAGGATGGAGCGGGCCTCGCGGTCGCCCTTCATCCCGAGCTTGATGCGGTCTTTGACCTTCATCAGCATGATGCGGCGGACGAGCGCGATGCGCTCGGGGGCCGCGCCCCCGTCGGCGCTCAGCTCGGCGACGAGCCGCTCGGCCGCGGCCTGCCGCTGCTCGAACGTCTCGTCCAGAAGCTCCTCGAACCGCTCGGACGGCAGCCACGAGTCGTCCACGTCCACGTCCCAGACCTCGATGTGCGCGGCGATGAGGAGGGCGTCGTCGAGCCCGAGGCTGTCGCCGGAGGCGAACGTCTCGGCCGTCTCGAAGAACTCGGCGGCCGCGCCCATGCCGCGCGCGCGCATCTCTTCGGCGACCTGCCGGGCGCCGCGCTCCTTCTCGAAGAACTCGCGCCGCGTCTCGCGCACGCGGCGCTCGGCGTCGGCCGTGCGCGCGGGGTTGGCGAGCACGGCGTCGATGATGGCGGGCGCGCGGATGAGCCGCTGCTGGTTGACGGCGATGAGGTCGAGCACGCCGCCCTCGCCCGTGGCGCGCGCGAGCGCGGCGACGGCCTCGTCGGGCGTCGCCGCGTTGAGCGCGACCGACTCCTGCACCTGCCGCGCGAGGCCGGGGCGCGCGGCGAGGTATGAGAGCACGGCCGCGGATGTCTCGGCCGCCGCGGCGACGCCGAGCAGCGCCTCGGTTTCCTGGCCGGCCAGCGTCTCCTCGGCCGCGCGCGCCACCGCCTCGTCCGCGTCCGTGCGCAGCGCCACGAGCAGCTCCATCATGACGTCCTGCGGGACGGGCAGCAGGCCGCGCGCGGCCGCCATGCGCGCCTGCGGCGGGGCCGCGCCGGAGACGACGGCCTGGACGACCGGGTTCGTGGAGGTGCTGCTGGTGCTGTCTGCGCTCATTCGCTTGGGTCGTTAGTAAAGGCTCAGATTGTATTCGAGCAGGACGAACTGCGAGACAGGCCGCCCGCCCTTGACGGCGGGCTCGAACCTGATTCCCCGGGCCGCGGCCACGCACTCCTCCGTCAACCCGTGCGGCAGACCCTTGAGGACGAGGACGTGCCTGACCGTCCCGTCCGCGGCGAGCACGGCGCGGAGCCTGACCGTGCCGCGCGCGCCCGTCGTCCGCGCGTCGGGGGGGTAGCGGGGCTCGGGCCTGCGGGTGATGCGCGCGCGCGCGTCCACCTCGGAGCCTAGGAGGACGCCGCGCGCCTCGTCCGTCTCAAGGTACATCTGCGCCTGGCCGCCGAAGGCCGCGAGCTGCGACCGCTCGAAAGGCGTGCCGGCGCCGAGCGCGAGGTAGTCCTCGACGCAGCGAGGCGCGCCCCGCAGCCGCTCGCGCATCTGCTCGCGGAAGCGCGCCTGCGACCCTTCGCCGCCCGGCCGCGCGCGCGTGTAGACGTCGAGGTAGAGCCCGAGCGCGCGGGCGAAGGATCGGCGCGCCTCCGACCTGCCGTCGGCGCCGCGCGCGGCGTGGGCGCGCCCCTGCTCGCACAACTGTTCGGCCCGGAGCGCGTCGGCGTCGCCGGGCGCGGCCGGCTTCGTCTCGCCCTGGCGCGCGCCGGCCGCGGCGGCGCAGCACGCGAGGAGGGCGGCGGCGAGAAAGGGTGTCGTCGTGCGGGGCATAGAGATTTTTCGTCGGACCCCCGGAGAGTGAGAAGGCGGGGCGGCCCACACGGCCCCGCCCCGCCTTCATGATAGCACCGACACGCCCGCGGAGGCCGCCGCGTCAGGCGCTGGCCCCGCAGCACTTCTTGTGCTTCTTGCCCGAGCCGCAGGGGCAGGGCTCGTTGCGGCCGACCTTGGGCTGGTCGCGCGTGACCGTCTTGGTGCGCGCGGCCTCTTCGCCGGCGGCGGAAGCAGTCTGGTTCGGCCCCGTGAAGGTCATCGGGGAGGGGCGGCGCTGGCGGCGCTGCTGCAACTGCTCGGGCGCCTGCTCGGCGACGACCTGGAGGTTGAAGAGCGTCCGGACGGTGGCGGTGTCGATGCGGTCGAGCATCGCCTGGAACATGTCGAAGCTCTCCTTCTTGTACTCGACGAGCGGGTCCTTCTGCCCGTAGCCGACGAGCCCGATGCCCTGCTTGAGGTGGTCAATGGCGAGCAGGTGGTCCTTCCACTGCGCGTCAATGATGTTGAGCATGATGATGCGCTCGTAGGTGCGCAGCGCCTCGGCCCCGACCTGCGCCTCCTTCGACTCGTAGGAGGACTTGGCCTTCTCCCAGATGGCCTCGTTGATCTGCGCCGGCGAGAGGTGGTCGAAGTCAATGCCCTCGGCCTCGGCGTCGAAGGCGTAGGTGGCGTGGAGCTGCACCTTGAAGCCCTCGACGTCCCACGCGTCGGGCGAGGCGTCGGCCGGCAGGTACTCCTTGACGCGGTCGGCCAGCAGGTCTTCGGCGACGCCGAGGACGTACTCGCGCTGGTCGGGCTCCTCCATCAGCTGGCGGCGCAGGCCGTAGATGGTCTCGCGCTGCCGGTTCATCACGTCGTCGTACTGGAGCAGGTGCTTGCGCGTCTCGAAGTTGCGCGCCTCGACCGACTTCTGCGCCGCCTCGATGCGCTTCGAGACCATCTTGGACTCGATGGCGACGCCCTCCTCCATCCCGAGCCGCTGCATGAGCGCCTTCACCTTGTCGCCGGCGAAGATGCGCATCAGGTCGTCTTCGAGCGAGAGGAAGAAGCGCGACGAGCCGGGGTCGCCCTGGCGGCCGGCGCGGCCGCGCAACTGGTTGTCGATGCGGCGCGACTCGTGGCGCTCGGTGCCGAGGATGTGTAGGCCGCCGAGGGCGACGACCTCCTTGTGCTCGCGCTCGACGAAGGGCTTGATGTAGGCCAGCGCCTCCTCGAACTGCTCCCTGGTCGCCTCGTCGGGGTCGACCTCCTGGCGCTTGAGGTGCTCGCGCGCGAGGAACTCGGGGTTGCCGCCGAGGAGGATGTCGGTGCCGCGGCCGGCCATGTTGGTGGCGATGGTGATGGCGCCCTTGCGGCCGGCCTGCGCGACGATTTCGGCCTCGCGCTCGTGGTGCTTGGCGTTGAGGACGTGGTGGTAGTTCGGGATGCTCCCGTCGCCCTCGATCAGGATGTTGCCCGTCTCGTCGCGGTGGCGGATGCCAGCCTTGGCGAGCCGGCGCGAGATGAGTTCCGAGTTCTCGACCGAGACGGTGCCGACGAGCACGGGCTGCCCCGACTCGTGCCGCTCGATGATCTCCTGGACGATGGCGTCCCACTTCTCGCCGATGGTGCGGTAGATGACGTCCGGGTTGTCCTTGCGGATCATCGCCCGGTTGGTCGGGATGACGGCGACTTCGAGCTTGTAGGTGGCGTCGAACTCGGCGGCCTCGGTCTCGGCCGTCCCCGTCATGCCCGAGAGCTTGTCGTAGAGGCGGAAGTAGTTCTGGAGCGTGATGGTGGCGAGCGTCTGGTTCTCGCGCTCTATCTTGACGCCCTCCTTGGCCTCGACCGCCTGGTGGAGCCCGTCCGACCAGCGGCGGCCGTGCATCAGGCGGCCCGTGAACTCGTCCACGATGATGACCGCGCCCTCCTGCACGACGTAGTGGTGGTCGAGCCGGTAGAGCGTGTGCGCCTTGAGCGCGTTCTCCACGCAGTGGAGCATCTCCATGTTCGACGGGTCGTAGAGGTTGCCGACGCCGAGCAGCCGCTCGGCGCGCTCGACGCCGTCCTCGGTCAGCACCGCCGAGTGCTGCTTCTCGTCCACGATGTAGTCGCCCGGGCCCGGCTTGTTCTCGGGGCCGACCAGCTCGGCGCGGCGCAGGTGCGGGATGATGGCGTTGGCCTGGTAGTACTTGTCGGTCGCCTCGTCCGACGCGCCCGAGATGATGAGCGGCGTGCGCGCCTCGTCAATGAGGATGGAGTCCACCTCGTCCACGATGGCGTGGTAGTGCGGCCGCTGGACGCAGGTCGCGAGGTCGAACTTCATGTTGTCGCGCAGGTAGTCGAAGCCGAACTCGTTGTTGGTGCCGTAGGTGATGTCGGAGGCGTAGGCGTCCTTGCGCTCCCAGTCGTCGAGGTCGTTGACGATGGCGCCGACCGAGAGGCCGAGGAACTTGTAGATGCGCCCCATCCACTCGGCGTCGCGCGTGGCGAGGTAGTCGTTGACGGTGACGACGTGGACGCCGCGCCCCGTGAGCGCGTTGAGGGTCGCCGGCAGCGTCGCGACGAGCGTCTTGCCCTCGCCCGTCCGCATCTCGGCGATGCGCCCCTGGTGGAGCGCGATGCCGCCGATGAGCTGGACGTCGAAGTGGCGCATGCCGGTCGCGCGCACCGAGGCCTCGCGCGTGAGGGCGAAGACCTCGGGCAGCACGCGGTCGAGCGCCTCCTGCGTGCGGCGCTTGCGCTCCTTGCGCGCCTCCTCGCCCTTGGCCGTCGTGTCGCCGACCTCAGCGATGACCTGCTCGCGCAGCTCGGCGACGCGGGCGCGCATCTGGTCGTCGGAGAGCTGCTTGACGGAGGGTTCGAGGCCGTTAATCTCGGCGACGAGCGGCGCGAGCGTCTTGATGTAACGCTGGTTGCTGCTGCCGAAAACTTTGGTCAGAAATTTATCTATCATCTTTTTGAGTCCCGTCGGGGCCGCGGGCCGTCCCGCCCCCTGCGAGTCGCGCGGCCCGCGCCCCCGGCGGGGCGCTTCCCCGGCCGCGAAGGCCGCGGCTGCACGACATTATGCCGATGTTCGATTGTATGTGAGCGACCGGAGGGGCGCAAGGAAAGGCGAAAGGCGAAGGGCGGAAGGGGTAGGGGCGGCCGCCTAAGACCTCGCCCCGCCCTTTCCGGCTTCGCCTTTCGCCCCAGGCCCTCGCGACTTTAGTTCGGCGTGATCTGGCGCAGCAGGATGTTGCCCATCTGCTCGCGGGGCATGTCGAGGTTCATCAGAAGCTGCTTGCCGCTCGCCGAGACCTTCATGCCGGAGAGGATGGCGCCCTCGTCGGTGCCGCGGCGCGCGAGGCGGCCGACGTTGATGAGCATGCGGTAGCCGCGCGCCATCTCCTCGGCGCGCGCCTCCGAAGGCGCGTCGGACGCGGTCAGCGCCTTGAACCGCTCATTTTCGAGGACGAAGGTCATGCGGACGTGCGAGACGTCCGTCAGGAAGGCGAGCGCGCGGCTCTCGTTGACCGAGTTGGCGAAGTCCTGCGCGACGGCGCGCATCACGGGGTCGGCGGCCGAGTCGCCGCTGATGCGGACGTTCGTCAGCGCGCCGTCCTCGCCGCGGTCGCCCTCGACGACGACCGACTGCGGCTCGGACAGCTTGAGCCTGCCCTGCTCGTGCAGCCGCCTGGAGCGCGCGAGGAAAGCCTTGATGGGCTTGACGTCCACCTTCGACTTCTCGGCGGCGGCCCTCGGGGCCTCGGCCTTCGGCGTCTCGGCCCGGGAGGTCTTCTTGACGCCCGCGGCGTCGGCCGACCTGCGCGCCTGCGCGAGCGCTGCCCAGCCGCCCGGCGCGACGCCGAGGACGAAGGCGCCGAGCACGGCGAAGCGCGCGAACAGGCGGGCGGCCTCGCCGCGCCCCTGCTGCTGCGGCGCGCCGCCCGCGTGGAAGATGGTGTTGAAGAGTTCGCGCATGGTTCTTTCGTTGGCCCTCAAAGCCGTGATTCGCCCCCCGTCAGCTCTTGCTCTGCGCCTGCGCCGGGGCGGGCGCCGCGGCGCCCTTGTCCTTCTTCGCCAGCATGTCGGCGATCATCCTGCCGGCGGCCTCCTTCGGCATCTCGAAACTCAACACGAACTGGCGGCCGTCGTTGTCCACCTTCAGGTTCTTGTACAGCTCGCCCTCGTTCGTGCCCTTCTTGTTGTTGCGCGCCATGGCGAGCAGCAGGCCGTAGCCGGTCGCGTACTTGCTGGCGTCGGCGTCCGAGGCCAGCTCGCTGGCGATTCTGACCGAGACGTTCTGCTGGTCGAGCTTGAGGGCGAGCCTGACCTCCTTCGCGCCGTCGAGGACGGCGAGCACACGGCTCTGGCTGAGCGCGGTGATGAGCTTCTGCGCGAGCAGCGCCGTGTTCTCGTCGCTGGCCGAGACCCAGTTGAGCTGCACCGGCTCGCCGAGCGTGCCGTCGGGGTTGAGCGGCGCGACGGCCGTCACCTCGATGGCGCTGTTCAGGTTGAGCTTGCCCTCGTCGAAGAGCTTCTTGCCCTCGCGCGCGATGTCCTCGAAGGGCCTCGTGTTGGGCGCGGGCGGGCGCTTGATGCCGTTCTCGGCGGCCAGCTTGTCCAACTCGGCCTCGGCCTGCTTCTGCTCGTCGGCCGAGGGCGTGGCCCCGGGCGTCGGCGTGGCGGAGGCCGTCTCGTCCGCGGGGTCGGGGCTCGGCTCGGGCGTCGCGGCGGCGCGCGCCGGCCGCTCGCGGCGCGGCCTGTAGACCGGCAGGGGCGGCGGCGGGGGCGGCGCGGCCGGCTGCACCAGCATGGGGTCGAGCGCCGACGCCTCGGGGGCGGGCGGCGCGCCGAAGTAGTCGGCCGGGTAGTAGAGCGGCTGATGCGGTTCGAGCCTGACGATGGTGGCGCGCTGCCCGACGAGCGTCGGGTCGTAGTCCTCGTTGACGAACTTGATGCCCGAGACCGACGAGGCGACCGCGAGCAGGCCGCGCAACGCCGGCACGTAGACGACCGCCACGAAAAACAGGCCGTGCAGCACGACCGAAAGCGCCAGCAGCCGCGACATCAGCGGCCAGCGCGGCATCCGGTTGACCTCAAACCTGTCGAAAAGCTCAGTCATTCGCTCGAAAACTCCACCCCACCGGACAACCCCCGGTCGGGCCGCAAATCACGAAGGATTAGACGCTTAATGTCCTTCGCGCGTTGCGAAATTCACACAAAAGTTAGCATTACGCGGGCGCTTTCCACAAAGTTCCTGCGGTACAATCACGCCCATGACGCGCTCTGGCAAAGGAGGCGGGGGACGGCGACGCGGCCCCTCGACGCGCCGCGTGGGCGGGCGCACGGACGAAGGCCAGGGCGGCGGCGGCGGCCGCGCGCGCGACGGCGAAGACCGCCGGCGCGACCCGCGCCCGCACGCGCCCCGCCAGCAGGCGGACGGCCAGTCGCGCTCGGCGGCGGCGGCCGCGGCCGACACGGCCTCGCGCGTCGCCTCGCGCCAGGCGCGCACGCGCCCGCTCCGGCAACTCCTCGAAGGCATCGGCGCGCCCGAGCCCGCGCCCTTCAACCCCGACCCCTTCCAGCTCGAAGCCCTCGCCGCGCTCGAACGCGAGGACGTGCTCGTCACCGCGCCGACGGGCAGCGGCAAGACCTGGATTGCGCGCGAGGAGATTCGGCGCCTCCTGGCCGAAGGCAAGCGCGCGTGGTACACGAGCCCTCTGAAGGCGCTCACCAACTCGAAGTTCCACGAGTTCTCGGAGGAGTTCGGCGACGAGAAGGTCGGCATCCTGACCGGCGACCGCAAGGAGCGCTCCGACGCGCCGCTCATCGTCGGGACGACCGAGGTCTACCGCAACCAGCTCTTCGACGCGCTGCGCCGCGGCGAGCAGCTACAGGCCGACCTCGTCGTCCTGGACGAGGCGCACTACCTCGCCGACGCCGAGCGCGGCCACGTCTGGGAGGAGGCCATCATCCTGACGCCGCCGCGCGTCCGCATGCTGCTGCTCTCCGCGACGGTCGGCCGCGCCGAGGAGTTCGCCGACTGGATAGCCGAGGTGCGCGGCCACCCCTGCCGCGTCATCCCGCGCCCCGGCGCGCGCCCCGTGCCGCTGCGCGCCGCCTTCCTCTTCCCCGACGGCGGGCTCACCCCGCTCTTCGGCGAGGGCGGCCACTTCAACAACGAGATATCGCGCTTCCTCCAGACGGCGAAGAGCGAGCGGCAGGGCCCGCAGGGGCGCCACCGCCCGGGCGGCCCGCCGCAGCGCCGCGCCGGGATGCCCGAGATGCCGCCGTCCATCCTGCTGGCGGCGCTCGGCTCCTACGATTTGCTGCCGGCCATCGTCTTCCTGCCGACGCGCCGCCGCTGCGACGAGGCCGCGGCCGAGGCCGCCTACGCCCCGCGCCGCGGCGCCGGCCCAGAGCGGCGCGAGGCCCGCCGGCGCGTGCTCGAAGGCTTGGCCGAGCACTACCCGGAGGTGCGCAAGCACCGGCACTGGGACATGGTCCTGCGCGGCGGCGTGGCGTCGCACCACGCCGGCCACCTGCCCGCCTGGAAGCTCGCCATCGAGAAGCTGATGAGCGCCGGGCTGCTCGACGCCATCTTCGCCACGATGACCGTCGCCGCCGGCGTGGACTTCCCCGCGCGCACGGTCGTCCTCGAAAACGTGGACGTCAGGCGCGGGCAGGGGTGGCAGTCTTTGACCGCCTCCGAGCTTCAGCAGATGACGGGGCGCGCGGGCCGGCGCGGGCGCGACCGCGTCGGCTTCATCGTCGCCGCGCCGGGGCTCCACCAGAACCCGC
This sequence comes from Pyrinomonadaceae bacterium, assembly GCA_036387195.1. Taxonomy (GTDB): domain Bacteria; phylum Acidobacteriota; class Blastocatellia; order Pyrinomonadales; family Pyrinomonadaceae; genus QHXN01. Next base: position 35,134 of record DASVUF010000278.1, read on the forward strand.
AGAAGCTCGCGACGCTGCTCCACGCCGACCCGGACCCCCTGGAGAGCCAGTTCCGCGCCACCTACACGACGCTCCTCAACCTGCTCGACGCCTACGGCACGTTCGCGCAGGTGCGCGAGATAGCCGAGCGCTCCTACGCGCGGCGCGGCGCGGCCGAGGAGGCGGCGCGCATCGTGCAGGCGCGCGCCGGCGCCGAGCGGCGCTTGCAGGAGAAGCTGGCCGAGGCCGGCTGCGACCTGCCGCCCGAGGCCGCGCGCGGGCTCGAACGCCTGGCGAGCGCGCGCTCGCGCCTGCTGGAAGAGGCGCCGCAGACGAGGACGGACGCCTTCGTCCGCTGGCTCGACAAGGAGGTCGTGCCCGGCCGCGTCGTCGCCGTCGGGCGCAACAGCCGCCGCCTCGTCTTCGTCACCGAGCGCCGCGCCGACGGCTTCGCGGGCGTGCGCGAGAACGGCCAGCGCGCCACGCTCGCCTTAGAGCGCGTCGGCCGCGTCTTCGAGGAGACGCACCCCTTGAACGAGGCGGCGCGCGACGCGGCCTTCGACCTGGTGCGCGCCAACGCCGCGACGCCCCTGCGCGAGCCGCGTCTGCGCGAGGCGCGCTCCTCGACCGAGGAGGCCGTCGCCGTTATCAACGACCTCATCGAGTCGCTGGCGGGCGGGCGCGGCGAGGGCGGCGAGCCGTCGCGCTGCGAGGAGGCGCTCTGGTCGGTCATGCAGGAGGCCGAGACGGTCGAGCGCCTGGGGCGCAGGCTCGAAGCCCTGCGCGGCGAGGCGTGGGGCCCGTTCGAGCGGCGCGCACGCGCGCTCCATCATTTCGGCTATCTCGACTTCTTCGCCGAGCGCGTCACCGAGCGCGGGCGCTGGCTCGCGGATTTGCGCCTCGACCGCCCGCTGCTCGTCGGCGAGGCCATCGGGCGCGGGCTCTTCGCCTCGCTCGACGCGCCGCGCGCGGCCGGGCTCATGGCCGCGCTCGCCGCCGACGCCGAGCGCGACTACGGCGAGCTTGAACTCGACGACGCGCTGATTACGGCGCTCGCCAAGTTCGACCGCATCGCCTACGACGTGGCGAGCGTCGAGTGGCAGCAGGACATCGAGCCCGCGCCCGAAATCAACTTCTCGGCCGCCGCCGCGGCCGCGCGCTGGGCCGCCGGCATGGACTGGCCCACGCTCGTCCGCCGCACGCGCGCCGAGGAGGGCGACCTCTTCCGCATGCTCTCGCGCACGGGCGAGTCGCTGCTGCAAGTCTCGAACCTGACGGAGGCGCACCCGGAGGCCGCGCGCGTCGCCGCCGAGGCCGCCGCCGCCGTCCTGCGCGAGCCCGTGCGCTCCGAGGCCGCCGTGTGAGGTTTGAGTTCTCGCACCCCGAATTTGGAATCAAGGCTTTCCGCCTCCGCCGGCGGTTTTGAATCGGACTCCGAGCCATGTGTGAAGAAGGGAAGGGCGCGCCGGTCGTCTACGCGGCGCTGGGCGATTCGACGGGCGCGGGCGTCGGCGCGCGCAAGGGCGGCGGCTACGTCGCGCGCCTGTTCGAGCGCATCGAGCGCGTGCGGCCCGGCTCGCGCCTCGTCAATTTGTGCGTGAGCGGCGCGACGAGCGGCGACGTGCTGCGCTCGCAGGTCGGGCGCCTCGGCGCGGCCGCGCCGACGCTCGTCACGCTCGGCATCGGCATCAACGACGTGACGCGCCAGGTCGCGCCCGAACAGTACGAGCGCAACCTCGAAGAGATAATCGCCCGCCTGCGCGCGCAGACCGCCGCGCCGGTCGTCGTCTCGAACCTGCCCGACGTCTCGCACGCGCCCGCCGTCCCCGTCTTCCTGCGCGCCGAAGCCCGCCGCCGCCTCCTGCTCTTCAACGCGCGCGTCGCGCAGGTCGCGCGCCGCCACGGCCTCTTCCTCGCGGACTCCTACGAGAGGAGCGCCGCCGTCATCCCCGGCCACCCGGAGTTCTTCTCCGCGGACGGCTTCCACCCTTCTGACGAGGGCTACGAGTTCTGGGCCTTCGAGATGTGGCCGACGGTCAAAAAGGCCCTTAGCGAGTCGTAAGCGCGGCCGCGGGACGGGGGCGAGCTGCAAAAGGCAAACTGCAAAAGGCCGCGGGGCGGGTAGTCAAAAAGCGAAAGATGACGGGGGGGCGGCCCGACTCCGTGGGACGAGGGGCGGCCTGACTTTCGTCCCCCTTCGCCGACGCCTTTATAAACCCCACTTTCGTCCCCCTTCGCCGACGCCTTTATAAACCCCGCCCCCGCCATTCGGCTTCGGCGGAGTGGTTTGCCTTTGCCCTGACCCTTCTTTAAGATGTTCTGGCGCGGAACGTGCGTGGCGTTTCGGCCGTATGGCTTGTGGAAGGAGGTTCTCCACTAATGGCTGACACGAACGATTCGAGGTACAAGACCGGCAACCCACTCTGCGACGCGGCGCGCTTTTTGTGCGACGCCTCGTTCGCCCTGCTCCCGCCCGACGCGGCGCGGCAGTTGGGCGAGTTCGAGAAGAACTTCTGGGGCGGCGTCCGCTGGTTCGCCGAGAAGAACGTCGGGTGGATAGACGACAGCCTCGCGGCGGCCGACCGCTTGCGCGAGGAGTGGCGGCGGCGCAACACGCCGTCAGCGCCCGAGCCCATCACACAGACCCCGCCGCCCGAGGGCGTGGGGTAGAAAGGAAGCTGTTGGCTTTAAGCTCGCGGCCGTCAGGCCGAGCCGTCGGCCGCCGACGCGCCGGGGCTAAAAGCCAACGGCTAACAACTCATAGCTAATATGGAAGTTCTGCTGGCCGAAGAGTACGGGTTCTGTTTCGGCGTCGAGCGCGCCGTCGAGATGGTCGAGGGCGCACTGGCCGAGGGCGCCACCGTGCGCACGCTCGGCCCGCTCATCCACAACACGCAGGAGATTCAGCGGCTCGAAGCCGAGGGCGTCCGGGCCGTGGGCGCGCCCGGCGAAGTCTCGCCGGGGCTGACGGCCGTCATCCGCGCGCACGGCGTCACGCCCGGCGTGCAGCGCGAACTCGAAGAGCGCGCCGACCGCGTCATTGACGCCACCTGCCCGTTCGTCACGAAGGTGCAGAAGCTGGCCGAGCGCGCCGCCGCGCAGGGGCGCGACGTGGTGGTGGTCGGCAACCCCGACCACCCGGAGATGATAGGCGTCGTCGGCTACGCGCCCGAACGCTCGCACGTCGTCCGCGACGCGTCGGAGGTGGCCTCGCTGCCGCCGCTGCACGCGCCGCTCGTCGTCTCGCAGACGACGCTCAAGCTCAAGACCTTCCTCGAAGCGGCCGAGGCCGTGCGGGCGAAGTCCGACGCCGAGCCGCAGGTCGTCAACACCATCTGCTCGGCGACGCGCGACCGCCAGGACGCCGCGCGCGCCCTCGCCGGCCACGTTGACGCCTTCTACGTCATCGGCGGCAAGCACTCCTCGAACAGCCTCAAGCTGCTCTCGGTCTGCAAGGAGCAATGCCCGAAGAGTTTTCTCATCGAGACGCCGGAGGAGATTGACCCGGCCGACCTCGAAGGCTCGGCGCGCGTCGGCGTCACGGCCGGCGCCTCGACGCCCAACTGGCTCATCGAGCAGGTCGTCGCGCGCCTCCGCGAGATGGGTGGGGGGCGCTGACGCGGGGCCGGGCGGAAGGCGAGCTTCGGAAAGCGAGAGGGGGACGAGAGCCGCGGCGCTTCTCGTCCCCCTCGAATTTTCGTATTCGGCTGTCGCTGCCGGTCTTCTTAAAAATCGTCTTCCATGTCGTCGGCCTGCTGTAGGGCGTGGACGACGAGGCGCGCCTCCTCGGACTCGTACTCGTCGGCCTGCGATTCGAGCGCGGTGCGCGCCGTCTCGGCGTCCACGGGGTCGCCGAGCAGCCCGACGAGCAGCGCGGTCGGCAGTTGCAGCAGCGCCTCCTGCGCGACGGCGCGGATGGCCGGGTTCAGGTGGCGCGCCGTCTCGCACAACTCGCTCGGCGCGAGCCGCTCCGACATCGCGTCGGCGACCTCGTCAACGCGCGCGTAGTCCCTGGCGCGCAGCGCGCGTTCGAGGAGTTGCGCGAAGACTTCGGAGGAGCGCGCCTCGCGGTTGAGCACGGCGGCGCACGTCTCGGTCATGCGGCGCAGTTCGCGCGACTGCTCGTCGCTCAGGGCGTCGGGGCCGACCTCGTCGGCGCGCTCGTCGAGCGCGGCCAGCAGGCGGCTCAACTCCCACTCGGAGCGCGCGTCGTAGGCGGTCTCGCGGCGTGAGGCCGTCGCGGGCGTCGCGGCCGGGCCTTGAGGCGGCGCCGACGTCGAGAGGGCGCGCTCGACCATGCTGCGCGTCGAGGGCCGAAGCCCCTGCCACACGCTCGCCACCCGCGCGCCGAAATCTTCAATCGTCATCACTTTCAAAACTCTTCCCGCGGCCCTGAGGCGGCCGAACGGCGCATACTATAACACCGCGAACCTTAAACCGTGAACCGCCATAAGTGAAGCGCCGCGAGCCGTAAACCGCGGGCCGTGACGAGAGAAGTCAGGCTCCTTTCTCGTC
>DASVUF010000279.1:0-6475 GCA_036387195.1 Pyrinomonadaceae bacterium
GGCGGCGAAGCGCCCGTCGTAGCTGATGTTCGCCCGCGGCATCGCCCAGTAGTCCTGCGCCTTCGAGCGGTGCTGGAGCAGGCGCCGGAACTGCCCGCTCCCGTCCGTCTTCACCAGCACCAACTCGTCGTGGAAGAGCCCGGGCGCGACACCCTGGCCGCGGTAGCTGAAGAAGCTGACGAGCGCCCACGCGTCGTCGCGCGAGAGCAGCGAGAGGTGCTGGTTCATCCAGTCGCGCCCCATGCCGATGACGGGCGTCGTCTGGTGCGGGTTCGCCAGGTCGCGCTTGAGGAAGCGGTTCTCGTCGTTGTCCCACGCGACGGTCGTCCCCATGCCGACGTCGCCGTGGCCGGGCGCGTAGTCGGGCGCGCCGGGCTTCAAGCCCTCCTTGCGCCCCGTCTCGAGGTCGAGCACGTAGCACTCGTTGCCGTTGTCGAGCACAGACAGGTAGAGCAGCAGGTAGCGGCCGCTCTTGTCAACGCGCACCTCGTCCTCGATGGTGCTGCGCGCGTCCACGATGACCCGGTCGGCGGTGCGGCGGTAGGCCGTGTAGCCGATGGTCTGGTACGAGCCGTTCTTGTGCGTGAAGGCGAAAGTCTCCTCGTCCCCGCTCATGCTCATCTGCCAGAGGTAGTCGCCGGGCGTGAAGCCCGCGTCCTTCGAGAAGTCGTGGACGACCGAGTAGGTCTTCGTCCGCGCGTTGTAGCGCCACAGGCGCGGGCCCTGCCAGCCGAGGACGTAGAGCGCTTCGGGGTCGGACGGGCTCCAGATGGCGCCCTCGAAGATGGGCGACTCGTTGTTCGGCAGCCGCGGCAGCGGCTGACACTGCCCGAGCGTGAAGGCGTTGGGGTCGAAGTCGCAGACGGCGTCGCCGGCGTAGTAGCGGTGGACGAGCAGGCGCGTCGAGTCGGCGTTGAGCGTCGGCCACTGCGAGTAGAACGTGCCGTTCTGCGCGCCGTCGCGCTCGTCGGTGACGCGCATGAACTCGGTGCCGAAGTAAGGGTCGCGCAGCTTGCCGCCGGCGGCCGGCAGCGCGGGCAGCGGCGGCTCGACGTAGACGCCGAAGTCGTTCAGCCTCGTCGAAGACCCTTGCGCGCGCGCCGAGCCGCGGCCGTCGAGGCCGGGGAAGGCTGCCAGTGTCAGGAGGAGGAGGAGAAGACCGCGGGAGAACGAAGGCGCGAACCTGCTTGCTGAAAACATCTGTGCCTCACTTCGGTAACCGGACGATCTCGGCCGCCGCGGCGGGCGTCGAGACTCCTGGCTTTGCGGACCCGCATCGCTGCGGGGGTGCCTTTGGTCGGTGATTCGCTCGGACGCCTCGGGGAGAGGCGTCGGGGTTTAAGGGCGCGGCGGCGGCGACACGTGCGGCCCTGGGCGGGACGTCGGGTCGGGCGCCGGCGCCCGAAAAGCTCTGCGGCTGTCCGGTTGGTTTTTAAGGGAAGGAAGCGCCGTCGGGGACTCTTGAGCCGGCGTGATTGCAAACAGGGCGCGCGCGGTTCAAAAGCCTGAGCCCCTCCGCGTCTCCCGCGCCGCGCGCCGTGTGAGAGTGCGTGCGGACGGGGCCCGGGGGCCTGTGTCGGAAAATCCGCGCCTGCCGCCGGGGAAGAGGCTTCAACGGATTGCCTTCGGCAACCAGACAATCTCCGCGCGGCGCCCGCCACGGCGGCGCGCCCCTCGGAGACTCACGGCTTTGCGCCCCTGCCTCGCGGCAGGTTTGCCCTTATCGTGTGCAATCATCGCCTGGGAAAGAACGTCGCCGCCGTCGGGCGGCGCACATCTACATTAAACAGAATTTTGCACCACTGTCAACGACCTTTTTTTCGCGCCCGCCGGCCGACGGTTTTCCCGTGTTTTCGCCCCGCCGGCGCCCCCGAAGGCAAATGTGTTGTCACGGCCGCTCGCCGGAACCTATAATGATTTCGCGGCGCTTCCCGCCGCGGGGCGGCGTGCGCGCCGGGCTTTCCGGGCGACGGGCGGGGGGCGAGCTTTTCGACCCGCGGGGAGTTCCCGGCCGCGCCTCCCTCACCTCTTAAGCGACACACGCGCGCCGTAGCTTTCAGACCGGGGGTCGGGGACTGCCCCGCCCGCGGGCCGCGAACAGACGGGGGATTTAAACGTGAGCGATTCGGAATCGAAGCTCGTCGAGAACCTGCTGGCGAAGCCCGACGTCCACCGCCAGTGGGCGAGCGGCTACCGCACGCCCGACAACGAGCGCTTCTTCGAGGCGGCCTTCGACCTCGTCGCGAGCGTGCTCAAGCCGCCGCCGGGCGCGACCGTGCTCGACGTCGGCTGCGGGAGTTGCGCGCACTCGGTCAGGCTCGCGCGCCGCGGCTTCCAGGTCCGCGCCGTGGACTTCTCGGAGAGCGCGCTCAAGATGGCGGCCGAGCACCTGCGCGCGCAGGGGCTCGAAGACCGCGTCACCCTCGGGCGCGAGAACATCCTCGACCTCTCCTTCCCCGACGGAAGCTTCGACTACGTCGTCTGCTGGGGCGTGCTGATGCACGTCCCCGACGTCGGGCGCGCCGTGTCGGAATTGGCGCGCGTCGTGCGGCCGGGCGGCCACCTCGTCATCAGCGAGGGGAACATGCACTCGCTGGAGGCGACGGCGCTGCGCGCAGTCAAGCGTCTGTTCGGGCAGGAGAAGGCCGAGGTGAAGCGGACGCCGGCCGGCGTCGAGTTCTGGAAGGCGAGCGGCGACGCCGCGCTGGTGACGAGGCAGTCGGACGTGGGCTGGCTGGCGCGCGCCTTCGGCGGTCACGGCCTGCGGCTCGTGCGCCGCGCCGCCGGGCAGTTCTCGGAGGCGTACGCGATGGCCGTGCCCGGCCCGCTCAAGAGGGCCGTCCACGGCGTCAACAACTTCTGGTTCCGCAGCGTCCGCGAGCCGCGGCTCGCCTACGGCAACATCCTCTTCTTCCGGAAGTCGGAGTGACGGGAAGCGAAGGGCGGCGCCGCGTCCGCCGCGGCCGTCCTCCACGAAGCCCCGCGAGACTTCAGTCAAGACTTTTTCCACCCGAGTCCGATGACGCCGACGATTAAACTGCTCGCGCTGATTGAGGGGGCGACGGTGACGGGGCCGGCGAAGAACCTGCTGGCCTTCTGCCGGCGCGCGCGCTCCGCGGAGATGGAGGCGGAGGGGCTGCCGCGCGTCGAGACGTCAATCATCACCTTCGAGCGCGGCGCGGCCGGCGCAGGTGCCGAGGTGACGCCCTTCGTCGCGGCGGCGCGCGAGGCGGGCGTCGAGGTGGATGTCGTCCGCGAGCGGTTCCGCTACGACCCGCGCGCCGTCGCGCAGCTCAGAGACATCTTCGAGCGGCGCGCGCCCGACGTCGTCCAGACGCACATGATCAAGTCGCACTTCCTGGTCAGGCTGTCGGGGCTCGGGCGGCGCCGGCCCTGGGTCGCGTACCACCACGGCTACACGACGACCGACCTGAAGATGCTCGCCTACAATCAGCTCAACCGCTGGTCGCTGCCCGCGGCGGCGCGCGTCGTGACGGTCTGCGGCCCGTTCGCCGAACAGCTCGCGCGCGCGGGCGTCGCGCGCGGGCGCATCAGCGTGCGGCACAATTCGGTGACGCCGCCCGCGCCGCCCGCGGCGGAAGAGGTCGGGGCGTTGCGCGCGCGGCTCGGGCTGGCCGAGGGGACGCGCGTCGTCCTCGCCGTCGGCCGGCTCTCGCGCGAGAAGGGGCACGCAGACCTCGTCGAAGCCGTCGCGCATTTGCGTCAGTCCGAGCCGGCGCTCGACTTCCGGCTGGTCGTCGTCGGCGAAGGCCCCGAGCGCGGGCGCGTCGAGGCCGAGGGGCGCGCGCGCCGGGTCTCCGACCGAATCATCTTCGCCGGCCACACGCGGGACGTGCGCCCGTTCTACGCGCTGGCCGACGCGCTGGCGCTGCCTTCGCACAGCGAGGGCTCGCCCAACGTCCTGCTCGAAGCGATGGCGGCGGGCGTCCCCGTCGCGGCGACGCGCGTGGGCGGCGTGCCCGAGATAGCCGCCGACGGGGAGGAGGCGCTGCTCGTCGCGCCGCGCGACATGCACGCGCTCGGCGCGGCGCTCGCGCGGCTGCTGACCGACGCGCCATACGCGCGCGCGCTCGCCGAACGGGCGGCCGCCCGCGTCGCCCGCGAGTTCTCGCCGGAGGCGCACGCGCGCGCGCTCGTCCGCCTCTACCGCGACCTCCTCGGCGGCGCCGACGCCGCGGCCCCGGCCGACGCCTTCGAGCCGTCCGCCAGAACCGGAGTCTGAGCCCGAGTCCGAGTTCGAGTCCGGGTCGAAGTCCCGAGCCCGAGCCCGAATTTTACTGAGCCCGAATTTTACTGAGCCCTGGTTTTGAGTTTGAGCCCGAGAGCCGTGCGCGTCACCGTCGTCATCCCGCTCTACAACAAGGCCCCTTACGTCGGGCGCGCGCTCGCGTCGGTCGCCGCGCAGACGCTCGCGGACTTCGAGGCGATAGTCGTGGACGACGGCTCGACCGACGGCGGCGCGGCGGTCGTCGAGTCGTTCGCCGACGCGCGCTTCCGCCTCGTGCGGCAGGAGAACGCGGGGCCGGGCGCGGCGCGCAACCGCGGGCTCTCCGAGGCGCGCGGGAGTTTCGTCGCCTTCCTCGACGCGGACGACGAGTGGCGGCCCGGCTTTCTCGCGGAGGGCGTGCGCATGCTCGAAGAGGGCGGGCCCGGGGTGGCGACGGCGACGTGCTGTTACGTCGAGGAGCCGGGCGGGCGCTCGGCCGTCGGGCTGCACCGCGGGCGCGGCGTCCGCGAGGGCGTCGCGCGGGTCACGCCCGACGCGGACGCGCGCCTCGTCGTCAACATGCTCGCCTACATGACGCCCTGCACGACGGTCGCGCGGACGGAAGTCCTCAGAAAGTGGGGCGGCTTCTACGAGCGCGACCGCTGCGCCTACTCCGAGGACGCGCACCTCTGGCTGCGCGTGCTGCTCAACGAGCCGGTCGCCTTCAGCCTCGACCCGCTGGCCGTCATCCACAGGGACGCGTCGGGCCTGAGCCAGTTGCGCGCGCTCGGCCGAGCGCGCCCCGTCGAGCCGTTCCTGCTGCGCCCCGAGGAGATAGAGGCCGCGTGCCCCGCGCCGCTGCGCCCGCTGCTCGCGCGCGTCTTCGCCATCCGCGCCTTCAAGACGGCCTGCGTGCTCGGCTACTGGGGGCACTGGCGCGAGGCGCGCGCGCTCGCGCGACGCTTCGACACGGGGGGCTCGGCGCGGCTCCCCTACTACCTGCCGGCGCGCGTCTGCGGCACGCCTGCGGGCGCCGCGCTCGGGCTCGCCCTGCGCGGCCTGCAATCGCTCAGAGGTTAGAGCGAAAAAGGGCGGCGGCGCGCGACAATTTCCTTGACGAAAAGGGCGGCGCGGTTCAAGTTATCCGCGACGCGAAAAAGCATCCGCGGCGCGAAAGCTGTCCGCGACGCGAAAAGGCACCCGCGACGCGAAAAGCGGCCCGCGATTGCCGCGGCCGCACGAACGCCCCGCAAGGAGAAAGACCGTGAAAGCCCCACGCAAGCTGTCGCCGGCGCTCGCGCTGCTGGCGCTCCTCTTCTTCGCCTGCCCGGAGGCGCAGGCCGACCCCATCCTCATCACGAGCGGCTCCTTTTCCGCGAGCAGCCCCAACGCGTTCGAGCAGCGTTATCGCTCCTACGGCTACGACTTCGGCGGGGCGGGACTGCGCGTGAGGGGCGTCGAGGGCGACTTCAGCCGCACCCAGAGCGTCACGACGCTGGGCTGCTTCCGCTGCGCCGCGGGCCAGACCTTCTCGCTCACCCACTCGGCCGGCCTCTTCACGTCGCTGCCGAACAACTCGCTCGAGTTCAACGGGCAGTCCTTCGCGGGGCACGCCAACGGGTCGCTCCGGTTCGTCACGAGCGAATTCGTCATGCCGCCCGTCGGCGACTCGGTCATCACGCTCACCGGGCACTTCACGATGACGGGCAGCATCCGCTTCGAGGCGTGGGACTTCATCAACAACACACGCAACGAGTTCTTCGTCTCGGACGTGTACGGCTCCGGCGTCGTGACCCTGCAACTCCTCCTGATGTTCGGCACGGAGTACCACGTCAGCAACATCCGGTACGACTTCGAGCCGCAGGCGACGGCCACGCCCGAGCCGGCGACGCTCGCGCTCCTCGGCTCAGGCCTCGCGGCGCTCGCCGCGCGCCGCCGCTCTCGACGCCGCCGCCTCAAAGAATCAACTTAGAGTTGAAGTGAAGGGGCTCAGCCGGGCCTCGCCCTGCGCGGCCGCCTCTGGGGCCGGCCGGCCGGGGCTGCCGGGGGCTGCCGCGTGTCCGCGGGCGGCGGGTCAATCCTCGCGATGAAGAGGTCTGTGCGTGAGGAGCCGCCCCAGTTGGAGGTGAAGGCGGCGAAGCGCCCGTCGTAGCTGATGTTCGCCCGCGGCATCGCCCAGTAGTCCTGCGCCTTCGAGCGGTGCTGGAGCAGGCGCCGGAACTGCCCGCTCCCGTCCGTCTTCACCAG
>DASVUF010000280.1:0-5881 GCA_036387195.1 Pyrinomonadaceae bacterium
GCCCGCGCTGACGGCGCGCCTCCAGCGCCCGCTCAGCATGTGACAGACGGCGATGCCGTGCGCGCAGGCGTGGCGGCCGGGGGCGAACTCCTTCTCGATTTCGAGGTAGCGCTCGTAGTAACCAATGGCCGCGTCGTAGTCGCCGGCGCGCCGCAGCGCCCTCGCCATGTAAAAAATCATCCGCAGGTTCCCCGGCTCGTCTTCGAGCGCCAGCGCGCACAGCCTGAGGTCGCGCGCGACCGCCGACTCCTTCCCCCTCTTGTCGGGCAGGTTCCTGATGACGACGGCCGGGTCGTCCGACACTTCGCCCGCGACCGAAACCCACTCGTGAACCCTGCCGACGAACACGTTCTCCGGGCTCCTGCGGAACAGGCGGACGACCGGCCACTCAGACCCCCTGTGGCGCATGTTGATTCTGACGCCCGCGGCCGCGTCGTGCGCCGCGTGCCACCTGACGCGCTCGACCGAGGACTTCAGCAACACCTCGTCGGCGTCAATCGAAAGAATCCAGTCGCCCTTCGCCATCCGCAGGCACTTGTTGCGCGCCAGCGCGAAGTCGGCCATGCGCCCCTCGCGGTCGTTGCAGCCGGTGAAGACCGCGAGCCGCGCGCCGTACTCCTTTGCGATTCGCGGGGTGGCGTCGGCCGAGCCGGTGTCGAGGACGCACAGCTCGTCGTAGGCCCCGCGGAGGCTTTCGAGGCAGCGGGGCAGGACCCGCGCCTCGTCGCGGGCGATGATGCAGACGCTGACCTTCGGGCGCGTGGCGCGTGGCATGTCGCTCGTCTCGACCCTCCGCCGCTTTCCGGACGGCGCGCGGCGCGGCGCCTGACGGCCGCCCGAACCCGCGGCGCGGGGCGGCCGCGCCGCGCGGACGAAGGCGCCGCTACTCGAAGAAGCCTTCGTAGAGCGTGTGGCGGAAGTAGTCTCTGAACTCGTCGTAGTTGACTATCTGCTCGCGCGGCTTCCGCCTCGCCTGCTTCTCAAGCAGCCGCTCGGCCGGCCCGCGCGGCGCCTCCAGAAAGTCGTGAATCCTGTGGACGGTCTGCTCGAACCGGCCGACGACGTCCGCCTCGTACTCTATCCCGAGCGTCGGGTGTCCGCGGAAACGCTCCTCGGCCCAGCGCCGGTGCGCGAGCGTCTGGTTGCAGTAGGCTTCGAACTTGGCCGGGTCGAGTTCAAGCGGCGGCGCGTGCGTGCGCGGGCCCGGCGCGCCCTTCCGCCACTCCCACTCGTTCGTGACGTGTGCTATCTGGAGCGACAGCCAGCACTCCAGAAGGTTCGCGCGGGCGAGGTGGACGACGCGCAAATCCGTGTCCGCGATGAGGTAGTCCCAGGCCGTCCCGGCGCGCGGGCTCGTGCGCGCGTGGAGGTAGAACATCTTGAAGCCGACGGCCAGCACGTCGCGCCAGCGCCGCCGGCGGAATACCGTGTCGCGGAGGTAGGCCGCGCCGTCGTCGCCCTCGCGGTAGAAGCGCGGCTCGCGCCGGCGCGTCCCGACCCCCTCGTTGAAGGCGCGGAAGGCGCGCTCGCGCTCTGGCTCTTCGTCGTGGAGCAGTTCGCCGAACATGCGTACGTTCGGGTGCCCGGCCAGGCTCCGCGCCAGCAGCGTCGAGCCGCTGCGCCCGTGGCCGAGGATGATGAAGCGCTGCATGCGGGTCCGAGTCCTCACGGCCGCAGGCCGCCGCGGCGAAAGACGAGCGCGCCGCCGGGTCTTACTCGCGCGGGGCCGACGCCGTGAATCGCGCCCGCCGGCGCTCGGCGTAACGCCGGCGGTTGGCGGCCGTCAGCGAGGCGTCGCGCCAGCCGGGCTCGCGGCCGTGTGGCAGGTGGAAGTAGAGCAGGTCGTACGAGCGCACCAGCGTCAGCCCGCCGGCGCAGACGCGCTCTATCAAGTCCTGGTCTTCGCAGCCCCAGCCGACGTAGCCCTCGTGGAGCCCGCCGAGCGCGTCGAACACCCCGGCCGGGAAGTACGGGCAGACGCCGAAGCGCTGGCCGTCCACGAGGTATTCGCGCGTCGAGAACGGGTCGTCCTCCAGACACAGCAGCGACTCGTCGTGCACGTCGAGCCCGCCGAAGAGCGCCGCCGGCGCCGGCAGCCTCCGCGCGTCGAGCATCCCCGGAAGCTGCACGCGGTAGCCGGCCACGAGGCAGCGCGGCGACTCGGAAGCCAGCGTCAGGTGACGCGCCAGCACGCCCGCCGCCGGCAGCAAGTCCACGTCGAAGATGACGCGGTACTGGCCGCGCGCCACCGCCGCCGCGCGGTTCAGCAGCACGGCCTTGTGAAAGACGTCGGACATGGGGACGTGCAGGTAGCGCACCCACGCGCGCCCCTCGGCCATGCGCCGGGCGGCCGAGGGGCGCGCGTCGCCCTCGGCCAGAATCAGCTCGAAATCCGTGAACCGCTCGGCCGCCCTCAGCCTGTCGAGCCACGCCAGCAGGACTTTGAGGTGCGCCGCCCTGCGGCGGTACGCCGTCAGCAGCGATAGGCGCGGCGCCCCCCTGGCGCCCTTCGAACCCATACCTTTCTCCCGGCTCACGTCTCCGCCTTCCCTCCCGCGCCCCCGGCCGCCCCGCTTCAAAGCTCCCTCGCGTTCGCCCGTCTCTGACGCGAAAAGTATGCGCCGAAGGGCTTCCGGCGTCGGCGTGACGTGTGTGGAGTAGCGCGGCGCCGCGCGTCGCCGCGTGAACGTTGTGAGGGCAAAAAAGTTAACCCCCTCCAGCCCGCCCTGGCGCCGCCGCCGTTGAGCCTGTCCCGCGTGATTTTACTTCGCGACGGCGGACGCCGGTCAAGCCGGCCGCGCGCGTACGCGCCGCGGGCCTTCACGCCGGGTCCGGAAAACGCCTTCGACACGAACTGCCGCGCGACGCGCTGGGGGCGCGGACGCGCACGGCTTTTAGCGCGTTCGCGCGCGTCTCGGCGCAAGCTTCCATACGGCGCGGGGCGCGCGTCCCCGGACGCGCGCCCCGCCGAATAACTCTCGAAGAATTGAGTTGAGGCGTCTATGCCCCTCCCCACCGGCGCCCGCGGGCGCGACGGTGACGTCCCGCATGTCCGGGGCGCGGCCGCGCAGGACTCAGTGACGCGCCGCGGCGTCGGGCTCTGTGCGCTCGATGGAGTAATACTGTAGGTAGGTCGGGTCGGCGCCGATGGCCCTGGTAATGAAGCCGGGGCGGCCGTCGCTGGCCGGCGCTTCCTGCGTGTAGGTGCGCGTCGCCTGCGTGCTGTCGAGGCGCGCGCCGTTGAGGTTGACGACGTCGGCGTAAGGGACGCGGCGGCCCTGCTCGTTGGCGACCGCCGTGACGTAGCGCACGGCGGTGTACCCCTTGTTGTAGGCGACCATCAGGTGCGTGTAGCTGGGGTCGCCTTCGAGCCGCCAGACCTCCTGCTGCTTACGCTCCTGCTTCTCCAGCTTGCCTATCTTCTGGAGGCGCGCGTGCGCCTCCTCGCGGCTCATCCCGAGCCGGACGCCTAGTATCCCGGGCTCCTCCTGCGCGGCGGGCTTCGAGCACGCCGCGGCGAGCAGCAGCAGGCAGCAGACTGTGACGATTTTTCTCTTCATACCGCACCCGCGCGCGGCCGCGGGGCCGCGCCTGTCGAGCCTGCTCTCCGGACGAGTCGAGGCCGGAGAATGACGCGAGCCGGCGGGCGTTCTCTGTCGAACTCGCCCGCCGGCTCGTCGGTCGAGCGGCGGCCACCTCCCGACAAGGCGGCCGCCGACGACACCCGCTAGTCGAAGGCGGCGAACAGCGTCCGGCCGCCCGACTGTCTGATGATGGTGGCGCGCGTCGCGCCGTCGTTGTCGTTGCCGTCAATGCGCCCGTCGCCGTTCATGTCGGTCCCGGCGACGCAGGCGGCCGTGACGCAGCCGTCGGCGAAGGCCGCCAGCGGGCGCCCCTTCTTATCAACGGTCGCGTCGTTGAAGTCGAGCAGGTTGCGCGTCGTGCCCGGGCAGGTCGTGCCCGAGGTGCAGATGACGCCGCGCTGGACGGGGTCGTTCGGCGTGGCGTTGACCGTCACCCACGTCTGGCCGCCGTCGTAGGTCGTGGCGACGTAGCCGAACCACGCGCCGTCGAAGGCCATGTCCGTGCCGCGCCCGTTCGCGCCCTCGGTCGAGGAGCCGAGGAAGAAGACGGCGGCGCGGCTGCCGTCGCCGGCGACCGCCGCCGGGAAGACCGAGTTCTTGATGTTGTGCGTGGCGCCGACGTCGCTGACGCTGGCCCAAGAGAGCCCGCGGTCGCGCGAGACGGCGACGCGCGCGCGGCCGTCGCCGTCGGCGAAGGCGAAGTAGAGCGTGCCGTCCGCGCCGACGCCGACCGACGGGTCGGTGTCGCCCGGCGTCGAGCCGGGCACGGTGCGGATGTTCCACGTCAGGCCGTTGTCCTCGGAGACGGCGACGCCCTGGAGGCCGCCGCAGGACTTGTTCGGGACGTAGACGGCGCCGTCGGGCGCGACCTTGATGTGGCCGTGCAGGCCGCCGCACTGGACGAGCGTCCACATCGGGACGGCGACGCCGAAGGTCAGCCCGCCGTTGTCGCTGCGCGCAATCTGCGCCAGCCCGATGTCCTGCGACGCGTAGTAGACGGCGTTCGGGTAGAACTTGAGGTCGAGGCCGGGCAACTGGACGGCCGCGCCCTTGAGCGTGCCGTCGGGGTTGCGCGCGTAGGGGCCGCCGCCGACCGTCTGGTGGTCAACGCCCGAGTTGATGCCCGCGCCCTGCGAAGGCGTCCACGTCGCGCCGTCGTCGTCGGTGAACGCCATCAGGCTGATCTTGCCGGCGAGCTGCGAGACGAAGGTGCGGTTGGTGCGGTTCGCGCCGGCGTCGCCGTCGGTGAACAGAATCGGGTCGAGCGTGGTGAGCGAGGTGGTCGGCGCGCTCACGTCCTCCCACGTCGCGGTCGCGGGCGTGGCCGAGTCGTTGAAGCGGACGCGGAGCGTCTCCAGCCCGGCGATGAACATGGCGGCGCCCGTGTTCCAGTTCGAGCCGATGGTCGGCTCGCCGGCGCCCTCGCCGACCCCCGCGGGCGCGGCGAAGTTCTGGTAGCTCGGCGGCGGGGCGGACGAGGGCGTCGGCGTCGCCGCGGGCGGCGCGGCCGGCTTCAGCTCGACCGAGGCGCTGCCGCGGTACTGGTCAATCGTCGTCGCCGCGTAGTAGACGGCGCGGACGGTGTAGAGGCCCGTGCCCGAGGCGGACGGGTCAATCGTCGTGTCCTCGAACGTCAGCGGCTCTCCCGGCGCCGTCAGGCCGCGGCCGGAGGTGGCGACGAGCGGGCCCGCGTTCGAGCCCTTGTGGATGTAGAGGTCGTAGTCGGTGACGGGCAGGTTCCACTCGATGACGACGCGCACGCGCTTGCCCGCCCACGAGGCCGCCGTGCCGCCGACGTTGAGGGTGAAGGTGTCGCAGGTGAGCCCCTCGCGGCAGAGCGTCTCGCTGCCGAGGACGGGCGCGGCGTTGAGCGCGCCGCCGCCGAGCGCCGTCCCCGTCCAGGTGACGGGCGCGGTCGCGGTCGGCGTGAGCGTCGTGGCGGAGGGGCTGGCGGCGTCGGCCGTCAACGGCCGCGTCGTGGCGAAAATCAGTGTCAAAAGCAGCGCGGCCCCGGCGGCCGCGCCGAACGCCTTCAGGGCGCGGCTCGATTTAAGTGTTTTCGAATTTTTCATCACCAAAAGTTTTTCCTTACCGGCGGCGTTGGCGTCTCCGGCGGGGTCGCGCCGGGCGACCGCGCCTGTTCCTGTGAAGTTCAACAGAGGCCGGGGCAGTCTAGCGGCGGCGGCTTGGCTAATTCTTGGGTGGGGCTTGGGGCGTCGCCCCCGGCCGAAAAAAGCGGAAAAAAGCGGAAAAAACCGGCGTCAGACATCCCGCGGGATGTCTGACGCCGGTTTTTT
>DASVUF010000281.1:0-14454 GCA_036387195.1 Pyrinomonadaceae bacterium
GTCCCGCGGGCCGCGCCCCCTCGTCCGCCGCGGTTAAATTTTCCACGGCCGCCCCCCCGCCTGTCTTACAATCTGCGGTCGTGAACAGACTCGGCCACTTCCCCCTCCTGGCGCTCGCGCTCCTCGTCCTGTGCGCCGCCGACTGCGCGGCGCGCGCGCGCGAAACGGCGCCGGCGCTCGTCCCCCGGTTCCCTCTCCCGCAGAGCGGCCTGCGGCTGGAGCGGCGGACGCGGCCCGGCGCGTTCCTCGACGTGCTCGGGCGCCGTTCGGCCGTGCTCGGCTACGAGCACGGGCAGTTGGAGGCTTGGGCCTACCCTCTACAGCTTCTCGACCGCTTCGAGCTGTCGTTCCGCGTCGAGGGCTACCCGCTCGAATTCCGCGGCGCGGACGTCTCGGCCGCCGTCGAGGCGCGCCCCGAGGCGACGATTATCACCTACTCGCACGCCGCCTTCACCGTCCGGCAGATTACCTACGCGCCGCTCGACGAGCCGGGCGTCGTCATGCTCCTCGACGTTGACTCGGCGCTCCCCGTCGCCGTCACCGCGCGCTTCCGGCCGCGGCTCAAGCTGATGTGGCCGGCGGGGCTCGGGACCGGCTCGCTCTCCTGGGACGAGAAGCGGCGCGCCTACTTCATCTCGGAGGAGACGGGGCGCTTCGCCGGCGTCGTCGGCAGCCCGGCGGCGCGCGACGTCTCCGTCATGCCTTACCAGGAGGAGCCGCGCGACGCGCCCGCCGAGTTCCGGCTCGAAGCGCCCGCCTCCGAGCTGAAGACGCGCTTCATCCCCCTCGTCATCGCCGGCGGCGTCCGCGGGCGCGACGACGCGCTCGCCACCTACGACCGGCTGCTCGCGGGCGCCCGCGCCCTCTACGAGAAGAACGTCGCGCACTACCGCCGGCTGCTCGACGAGACGACCTCCGTCAACACGCCCGACGCGCGCGTCAACGACGCGCTCCGGTGGGCGAAGGTCGGCGTGGACAAGGGCTTCGTCGAGAACCCGCTGCTCGGGCGCGGCCTCGTCGCGGGCTTCCGCACGGCGGGCGAGTCCGAGCGCCCCGGCTTCGCGTGGTTCTTCGGCCGCGACGCGCTCTGGACGGCCTTCGCGCTCAACTCCTACGGCGACTTCGAGGGCGCGCGCGCCGCGCTCGACTTCCTCAAAAAGTTCCAGCGCGCCGACGGCAAAATCCCGCACGAGATTTCGCAGAGCGCCGCGCTCATCCCCTGGTTCACAGACTACCCGTACGCTTGGGCCAGCGCCGACGCCACGCCGCTCTACGTCATCGCGCACGCAGACCTGGCGCGCGCGGGCGGCGACCTCGCGCACCTGCGCGCCAACTGGGAGTCGGTGCTTAAAGCCTACCGCTTCGCGCGCTCGACCGACGCGGACGGCGACGGCCTGCTGGAAAACTCCGGCTTCGGCCACGGCTGGGTCGAGGGCGGCGCGCTCTACCCGCCGCACGAAGAGATTTACATGCAGGGGCTCTGGGTCGAGGCGCTGCGCGCCGTCGAGGAGATGGCCGAGGCGCTGGACGACCGCCCGCTCGCCGCCGAAGCGCGCTAGGCGGCCGAGCGCGCCTCCGCGGCAGTCGAGAAGACCTTCTGGCTCGAAGACCGCGGCTTCTACGCCTTCGCCACCAGCCTCCCGCGCGCGGAGCCGCGCGAGGCCGACCCCGGCCCGAACCGCGCGGCGCGGCAGGCGCGCATGAACGAGCTTGACAGGGCGAGGCTCGTGGACGAAGAGACGGTTATGCCGGCCGTCCCGCTCTGGTTCGGCGCGCTCGACGAAGAGCGCGCGCAGAGCCAGATTGACCACCTGGGCGGCGCGCGCCTCGCGGCCGACTGGGGCTCGCGCCTGCTCGCCGACGACAGCCGGCTCTACGACCCGCTCTCGTACCACAACGGTTCGGTCTGGCCGCTGTTTACGGGCTGGGCGAGCGTCGGCGCGTACCGCTACGGGCGGCCGCACGTCGGCCTGCGCGCGCTGATGTCGAACGTGCTGCTCGGCCGGCAGTGGGCGCTCGGCTACGTGACGGAGCTTCTGTCGGGCGACTTCCACGCGCCCTTCGGCCGCTCGTCGCACCACCAGGTCTGGTCTGAGGCGATGACGGCCGCGCCGCTTCTGCGCGGGCTGCTCGGGCTTGAAGTCTCGGACTTCGGCCAGACGGTCACGTTCGCGCCGCGGCTGCCCGCCGACTGGCCCGCAATCGAAGTCAGACGTCTGAGGGCCGGGGCCAGCCTCTTCGACGTGACGCTCGCGCGCGGCGGCGGCCAGATGACCATCAGGCTGCTCCCCGTCGGCCTCCCCCCGAACGGCGAGGCTAAAGAGGGCGTGACTTTTGTCATCGCCCCCGCCTTCCCGCTCGACGCGCGCGTCCGCTCGGTGCGCGTGGACGGGCGCCCCGCCGACTTCCGCGTCGAGCGCGCAGGCGACGTGCAGACCGCCGAGTTCGAGGTCGAGGCGCGCCGCGCCGTCGAGGTTAGAATCGCCTACGAGGAGGGCTCGGACGTCTACGTCGGCTTCGAGCCGGCCGCGCCCGGCGCGCGCTCCTCGTCGCTGCGCGTGCTGCGCTCGACGGCCGAGGGCGGCGCGCTCCGCCTCCTGCTCGAAGGTCTGGCCGGCCGCTCCTACGAGCTGCGGCTGAAGACGCCCCGCGCCGTCGGCCCGGGCGAAGGGTTCGAGGCCGCGCGCGTCGGCGCCGACGAGCACCGCCTGACCGTCGCCTTCGACTCTTCGGCCGCCGGCTACGTCCGCCGCGAGGTCAAAATCCCGCTCGGCGGGCGCTGAACTTCTTCGTTCCGCGCCCGCCGTGGCATAATGGCGGCCTAAAACGATGGAAGACGAATCGCAGGCGAGGGAGACGCTGAAGTCTCTGGCGGAGGACGTGGCGGAGGCCGCCTCGTACCTGCGCGAGCTCGGCGTCGAGGGGCTGGAAGGCGTCGCCTTCGACGCCGCCGCGCCCGCGCGCGACGAGGCCCCGACGAGGCCGCGCGCCGGCGCGCAGGTCGCGCCCGCGCTCACGCGCAACGCCTCCGCCGAGCGCCCCGCGCCGACGCCCCCGACGCCCGCGAGGCCGCCCGCGAGCACGCTGCCCCCGCCGCCGCCGCCCCCTCACCCCGTACAGGCCGCGAGGCCGCAGCCGGACGAGGCGCGCCAGCCGCCCTCAGTCCCCTACCAGTCGGACATGCCGAAAAAACCCGTCCGCAAGCCTTCACCCGACCCGCCCGAGCCGCGCGAGACGCTCTTCGGCGACATCACGCCGCAGGACGAGCTGAGCCTCGGGCGCCCCGGCGAGACGTTCGAGGACATACGCGCCGACGTGGGCGAGTGCGTCCGCTGCCCGCTCCACCAGGGGCGCCACACCATCGTCCACACCGACGGCTCCCGCTCGGCGCGGCTGATGTTCGTCGGCGAGGCCCCGGGCGCGGACGAGGACGCCTCGGGCAAGCCCTTCGTCGGCCGCGCCGGACAGCTCCTCAACAAAATCATCGAGGCCATCGGCCTCAAGCGCGACGACGTGCTCATCGGCAACGTCAACCGCTGCCGCCCGCCCGCGAACCGCACGCCCACGACCGAGGAGGCGCGCACCTGCAAGCCCTTCCTGCTGCGCGAAATCAACATCGCCCGCCCCGACGTCATCGTCGTCCTCGGCAACACGGCGATGAAGAACCTGCTCGACACCAAGGAGGGCATCACGCGGCTGCGCGGCCAGTTCCAGGACTACCGCGGCATCAAGGTCATGCCCACCTTCCACCCGGCCTACCTCCTGCGCGACCCCTCGAAGAAGCGCGAGGTCTGGGACGACATGAAGAAGGTGCGCGACTACCTCAACGAGACGAAGCAGCAGCAGTAGGCGGGCGGGAGCGGCAGGCGAGATGCAGGACTCACTCTTCAGCGCGCAGAAGCCCGGGCCGTCCGAGACGGTCGCCGAGGTCAACGAGGAGTTGCTGCGCCGCGCCAAGGCGCTGCCGCAGTTCCGCGAGCGCATCCTTATCTTCGGCGAGGGGCCGGCGGGCGCGAAGGCGGCCGTCGTCGGCGAGTCGCCGGGGCCGCCCGACATCGAGTCGGGACGCCCCTTCATGGGGCCGGCCGGGCTGATGCTCGAGCGCATCCTCTCCAGCATCGGGCTGGCGCGCGCCGACTGCTACCTGACCAACGTCGTCAAGGCCATCAGTCAGGGCGACGAGATTACGCCCGAGTGGCTCTCGTTCTTCACGCCCTACCTCCACCGCGAGCTGGCCGCCGCCCGGCCGCGCGTCGTCATCGCCTTCGGGAACACGCCGACGCGCGCGCTGCTGCGGACGAAGAAGCCGATTTCGCAGATGCGCGGCGAGTTCCACGACTACGACGGCGCGCCCCTGATGCCGACCTTCAACCCCGCGTACCTCCTGCGCGACCCCACGAAGAAGCGCGAGGTCTGGGAGGACATGAAGAAGGTGCGCGCCCTCCTCGCCTCGGGCTGAGGCGGCGCGGCTGACACGTTTTCCGGGCCACAAAAAAAGACAAAAAAAGGGGCGGCGACACGGGTGTCGCCGCCCCTCCCCTTTACGGGTGGTCTACTTGAACTGGAAGTTGGCGCGGTGGAACGTGCCGTCGTTGAGCTGGATGACCAACTGGCGGCAGGTGTCCTTCCACGTCTTCTCGGTCTTCCAGACGTACGTGTAGGTGTTGGTCGCGGCGTCGTACTGGAGGCCGCTGCCGCCGGCCGTCTGCGTCTCGTCAATCACGTTGGCGTCGTTCGACGAGCCGCAGGCGATGACGCCCGAGGCCGGGTAGCCCGCGGCGAAGATGTTCAGCCCCTTGTCACCGCCCAGGCTGAACTTGACCGGGATGGACTGGCCGGCCTTCACGCTGTTGAAGGTCGGCAGGTTCGCCACCGGCGAGAAGAAGCCGGTGAAGTTGTAACGCACGGTGACGTTGAAGGAGCAACTGGCGGTGTTGCCGGCCGCGTCGGTCGCCGTCGCCGTGACGGTCGTCGTGCCCAGCGGGAACTGCGACCCCGAGGCGTGGCTGGTCGTGACGTTGACGGGGCCGCCGCAGTTGTCTGTGGCCGAAGGCGCCGCGAAGCTGACGGGCGCGGACAGCGCGTTGCTGTTGGCCGGCAGCGTGACGACGACGTCGGCCGGGCAGCTGATGGCCGGCGCGTCGTCGTCGTTGACGGTGACGGTCTGCTGGCACGAGGCGGAGTTGCCCGCCGTGTCGGTGGCCGTCCAGGTGATGGTCGTCGTGCCCTTCGGGTAGGGCGCGCTCAGGGCCGCGTTGTCGCTGCGCGCGCCGCTGACCGAGACGTTCGGGTCGTTGTCCGAGACGGACGGCGTCCCGACGTTGACGCTGGCGTCGCAGGAGCCGGCGGACGTGCCCGTCGTGATGTTACCGGGGCAGTTGATGGCGGGCGTCTGGTTGTCGGCGACCGTCACGTTGAAGCTGCACGAGGCGGGCGAGCCGACGCCGTTCGTCGCCGTGCACTGCACCTGCGTCGTGCCGACCGGGAACGTGTGCGGCGAGGTGACGCTGGTCGCGCCGACCTTGCAGTCCACGGCCGGGGCCGGCGCCCCGCCCGCCGTGACCGAGAAGGCCACGGAGGCCGAGAACTGGCCGGGGTCGGTGTTGACGCTGATGTCGGCCGGGCACGAGATGGTCGCGGGCGAGCCGACCTGCGTCACCGTCGGGTCGCCGAAGGCGCCCGTGTCCGGGTCGTCGGTCAGGACGGTCGGGAAGTTCGCGCCCGAGACCTGACCCTGGTTCGACACCTGCGTCGAGTTGATGGAGCCGTCAATGGTCGCCTGGAACTTGATGGTTATCGCCTTCCCGGCGGGCAGCGTCCCGATGTTGAGCGAGATGGTCTCGCCCGAGTAGAAGAGCGGCGCGGGGGCCGGCGCGTACGCGGGCGACGCGGGCGACGCCTCGCGCGCCGGGCGCACGACCCTGTCGGCCGACCCCGCTGACAGCGCGACGTCGGCGGCCGCGTAGCGGAACGAGAGGCCGCCGAGCCGCGACTTCGAGCCCGCGCGCCACGCGCCGAGCCCCGGCAGCAGCTCCGAGGCGACCGCGCGCGCGCCCATCAGGTACGAGAAGCCCTGCGCGGCCTTCGGCGACGGGGACGAGAGCGCCGCCAGTTGCCCGCGGCCCGCCTCCGTCCGGAACATGGCCAGCGGCGGCGCGGCGCAGGCGACGCCGAACTGCGGCGAGCCGGCCACGGTCACGTTCCCCGCGGGGACGCCGTTGGCCGCCGCGACGGCGGCGGCGCTCGCCTGCTCGACGTTGAACGCGCCGCTGGTCTGGTTGAGCGCGACGCGGCCGGCGCCGCCGTCGAGGGTGTTGCCGTTGACGTCGAGGCAGAGCGTCGGGCTGCCCACGCTCGTGTCAACGCGCAGCTCCGCGACCGTCGTGGAGGTGCTCGTCTCGATGTCGTTGCCGGTTAGGGTCGCCGACATGCTCGCCGAGTTCTGCGCGCGCAGGAAGACGCCGGGCGTGTTGAGCGCGCTGCCCGACCCGCCGTTGCCGTTGCGCACGGTGTTGCCCGAGAAGTTCAGGTTCAGGCTCTTGCCGTTGGCGCTGCGGTTCTGGATGCTGACGCCCAGCTCGCCGCCGGCGCTGAGCGCCGTGCCGAGGCCGACGCGCGCCGCGCTCGTCCCGACCGTGTTGTTCGTGACCTTCGCGGCCACGTTGCCGCCGTTGAAGATGTTGCTGACGTCGAGGACGATGCCCGCCCTCTGGACGTTCGACAGATGGTTGCCGTCAATGACGATTGAGCCGGCGACGTTGGTGTTGTCGTCAATGAAGACGTCAACGGCGCGGCGGCCGAGGCACGGCAGCGCGACGGCCGGCGCCAGGCACGCGGCGCTCGTGCCGATGTTCGTCACGGTGTTGTTCGTGACGGCGACCGAGAGCGAGTTGCCCGGCTTCAAGGCGTCGCCGTTGACGTCGATGACGCCCGCGTTGTCGGAGAGCGTCCGCGCCACGTTGTCGAACGTGTTGCCGCTGACGAGGACGGCCGCCTTGCCGCCTTCGAGCACCTGCGCGTGGACGGTGTTCTGGCCGCCGGCGGCCGAGTTCTGGAAGGTCGAGTTCAGCACCGTCAGGTTGACCGTGGCGGTCGAGTCCGTGTTCGCGCCGGCGAGGTGCGAGACGGCCGCGCCGGCGAGGTTCTGGAAGACCGAGTTGGCCTGGACGGTGAGCGCCATGTCGGCGGCGTCGCGCCCGGTGACCGAGACGCCGCTGCCGCCCGTCGCGTCGGAGAAGGTCGAGGAGTTGACGACCATCGTCATCGGGGCCGCGGCGTTGTTGACGAGGCGCAGGCCGTCGCGCCCGGAGGCGTTGAAGTTCGAGACGTTGACGCTCGTCAGGCTGTTCGCGCCCGAGAGGTTGACGGCCTGGATGCCGTGGCCGCCCGAGCCGCTCGCGCCCGAGGCGGTCACGCCGGGGAAGCTGATGGCGACGCCGAAGAGCGAGACGTTCGACGAGTTGCGGGCGTCAACGCAGTCGTTGTCGCAGCGCGAGATGACGCCGCCGTTGAGCGTGAAGCTGCCCGTGTTGTCCTTCAGGAAGATGGCGTCGCCGTTGCCGTCGTTGTCGGGGATGAGGTCGTTGTCGGCGTCCACCTGCGCCTGGGTGCGCTTGGCGTCGCTGACGTTGGCGCTGGCGAAGGTGACGGCGCCGGCCGAGTTGCGCAGGTTGACGCCGTAGCCGCCCGCGCCGTTCGGGTTCGGGATGTTGGTCGCGCCGAAGGCGAGGGCGCCGTCAACGCCGTCGAGTTCGACGCCGGTCGAGTTGCGGCCGAGCACGTCGGTCGCGCCGAAGACGACGACGGAGCCCGCGCCGACGTTGCTGACGTGGACGCCGACGCCGGCCGCGCCGTTGACGGTCGTCGCGCCGGCCGAGAACGAGGAGTTGGCGGCGACGTTCGTCAGGCTGACGCCCGTCGAGCCGCTCGCCGACGAGGAGAGCGACTGGAAGCTGGCGTCGAGCTGGCCGTTGTCGAGGCTGAGCGCCGGGCCGCCCGTCGAGTTGACGGCCGTCTCGGCGACGGCGAGCGTGCCGTAGGCGGAGCCGGAGATGCCCGTCCCGCCCGTGTTCGAGACGGTGAGGCCGCGGATGAGGTTGTTGGTGGCGACGCTCAGGCCGCCCGCGCCCCCGACGACCGGGTTCGCGCCGCCGGTCGCGGGCAGCGGGTCGCTGTAGGGCGGGAGCGGCGCGACGCCCGCGACCGTGGCCAGCGGGGCGGACGAGCCGGCGCCGATGAGCGCCTGGCCGGAGCGCAGCGCGAGGCCGCCGGCGTAAGGGCCGGTGTAGAGGAAGATGTTGTCGTTCTGGTCGTCGGCCGCGACGGCGTCGAAGCTGCCGGGGCCGGTCAGCGCGTTGAAGGGCGAGGTCAGGCGGCCGTCGCCGCCCGCGGGCGCCGAGGCGTTGACGAACCAGATCATGCCCGAGACGTTGATGCTGACGGTCGCGCTGTCGGCCGGGCCGTCGCCGTCGGTGACGGTGTAGGTGAAGCTGTCCGTCCCCTCGAAGCCCGCCGGCGGGTTGTAGGTGAAGCTGCCGTCGGCGCTCACGCTGACGTCGCCGCCGTTGGCGCTCGTCGCGGGGGCGCTGGCGGTGAGCGCGTCGCCGTCCGGGTCGGAGTCGTTGCTCGTCAGGCCGCCCGCCGCGGGGACGCTGATGCGGACGTTGCCGACGGCCGCGTAGCTGTCGTTGGCGGCCACGGGCGTCGTCGTGATGGAGCCGGGGACGAGGGTCGTGTTGGCGTCAACCGTGTCGCTGAAGGCGACGCCGGTGGCGTCGGTCGCGCCGTTGTTGGCGACCTGCACGGTGTAGGTGACGGTGTCGCCCGGCAGCGCCTTCCCGTCCGAGTCGGGGTCGGGGAAGGCGTCCGCCTTCGTGGCCGAAATCGAGGGCGCGAAGACGAGGGCGACGGGGGCAGCCGTCGCCGCCGAGCGCGCCGGCGTCGTCGCGGCCGCGGGTCGGGTTCCCGCGGCCCCGCGCCGCGCGCCGAAGGCGGCGGGGACGAGCGGCGTCAAAAGCGAGAGGGAGATTGCGAGAGATAGAAACATCCCTTGTCGGGTCTTTCCGGGCAGAGGCAAGCTGAATGCTTTCCTTTTCATGGGCATCTCCTAGGGGGTTGGTGGATTGATGGTCCCTCGCGGGCCGAAGGGCGCGGCGGGGGGGGAAATTGTTGGGTGTTGGGAGTTATAAACTGTACCCTGCGAGAGAGGGAGAAAACTGGTCGTGAGCCCTCTTCCCGAGGGCCGGGGCGCTGGAACTACTAGTTGGGCGCAGAGACTTTATATCTTACCCCCGCGCGCGGTCAACACCGCTCGCGGGGGCCGCGCCGCACCCGCCCCCGCGCTTCAACTTTTCGGCGTTTCACGCTAACTTAAACCCCTGTGCGACACCGCCCACTCTCACCCCCGACGCCCGCGGGCCAGCCACGACAGACCGAGGAAGCGGCCGGCCGGCCCGCGCTCTACGCCGAGGTCGCGCTGCCGCTGCGGCTCACGCAGACCTTCACCTACAGGCTCCCGCTCACGCTCGGGCTCGACGCGCGCGTCGGGGCGCGGCTGCTCGTCCCCTTCGGCCGCCAGCTCGCCACCGGCTACGTCGTCGCGCTCCACGACGCGCTCGACCCGGCGCTCGGGCTCGACGAGTCGGAGATAAAGGAGGCGGAGGAGCTGCTCGACGCCGAGCCGCTGCTGACGCCCGAGGTGCTGGAGATAACGCGCTGGATCAGCGACTACTACGCCGCGCCGTGGGGCGAGGTCTTGAAGGCCGCGCTGCCGGCGGGGCTCAACGCGGGCGTTGACCAGGTCGTCAGGATTACGCCCGAGGGGCGCGACGAGTTGGCGCGGCTGCCCGAGCGGCGCGCCTCTACGGCGAAGGCGCGGCTGCTGCAAATGGCCGCGGCCGACCCGGACGGCGAGACGACGCTGCGCGACGCGGCGCGCGAACTCGGGCAGGCGCGCGCGGCGAAGGCGTCGCGCGAGCTGACGCGCTCGGGCTGGGTCACCGTCTCGCACAGGCAGCGCGGGGCGCAGACGCGCGCCAAGCGGCGGAAGGCCGTCCGGCTGCTGCGCGCGGAGGCCGGGGCGCCCGAAGCCGGCGCCGACGGCGGCGCGGGCGGCGCGCGGCCGCTGACGGCGGCGCAGCGGAAGGTGGTCGAGGCGCTGGAGGCCGGGGGCGGCGAGATGCTCTTCGCCGAGCTGCTCGACGCGTCGTCGGCCAGCGCCTCGACCATCCAGACCCTGGAGCGGCGCGGGGTGCTCGAAGTCTTCGTGCGCGAGGTCAGGCGCGACCCGCTGGCCGGCGCGCGGCTCCCCGAGCGCGACGAGCTGCGACTGACGGACGAGCAGCGGGCGGCGCTCCGCGAGATAAACGAGGCGCAGGAGCGCGGCGGCTATCACGCCTTCCTCCTGCACGGCGTCACCGGCAGCGGCAAGACCGAAATCTACATCCGCGCCATGCGCGAGGCGCTGCGGCGCGGCCGGACGGCCATGATGCTCGTCCCCGAGATCGCGCTGACGCCCGTCTTCTCGCGCCGGCTGCGCGCGCACTTCGGCGAGGCGGTCGCCATCTTCCACTCGTCGCTCACGGCGGGCGAGCGCTTCGACGAATGGGGGCGCCTGAAGCGCGGCGAGGCGCGCGTCGTCATCGGCACGCGCTCGGCCGTCTTCGCGCCCGTGCGCGACCTCGGCGTCATGATCGTGGACGAGGAGCACGAGGGCTCGTACCGCCAGCAGGAGTCGCCCTACTACAACGGGCGCGACACGGCCGTCATGCGCGCGCTCAAGGAGGGCGCGGTCGTCGTCCTCGGCTCGGCCACGCCGTCGCTCGAATCGTTCCAGAACGCGCGGCTGGGGAAGTACGGCTACCTGCGCCTGCCCAGCCGCATCGCCGGCCGCGCGATGGCGCGCGCCGAGATAGTGGACATGCGCGAGGTCTTCCGCGAGCGCGGCAAGCCGGCCGTCTTCGCGCCCGACCTGCTCGAAGCCATCGAGGAGACGCACGCGCGCGGCGAGCAGTCCATCGTGCTCCTCAACCGCCGCGGCTATTCGAGCTTCGTGCTCTGCCGCTCGTGCGGCGAGCGCATCAACTGCGAGAACTGCGACGTCACGCTCACCTACCACCGCAGCGAGCAGAGCCTCGTCTGCCACTACTGCAACCTCCGCCGCCGCACGCCCGACGCCTGCCCGGCCTGCAAAGGCCCCTTCATGTTCTTCATCGGCGAGGGCACCGAGCAGATAGAGGAGATTCTGCGCGAGCGCTTCCCCGCGCTGCGCATCGCGCGGCTCGACCGCGACACGACCTCGAGGCGGACGACCTACGAGCAGGCCATCCTCCGCTTCGCCGCGGGCGAACTCGACATGCTCGTCGGCACGCAGATGATAGCCAAGGGGCACGACTTCCCGAACGTGACGCTGGTCGGCGTCGTCTCGGTGGACGCCGGCCTCGCCATGCCCGACTTCCGCTCGGCCGAGCGCGCGTTCCAGCTCATCACGCAGGTCGCGGGGCGGGCCGGGCGCGGCGACCTGCCCGGCCGCGTGCTCATACAGACCTACCACCCGCACCACTACGCGCTGCGCCACGCCTGCGCGCAGGACTACGAAGGCTTCTTCGAGGAAGAGATAGGCTACCGCCGCAACCTCAGCTACCCGCCCTTCGTCGCGCTCGCCTCGCTGCTCGTCCACGGCGACGAGTTGGGGCGCGTGCAGACGACGGGCGCGCTGCTGCGCGAGGCGCTCGACCGCTCCAACTCCGAGCGCGGCGTCCGCGTCCTCGGCCCCGCGCCCGCCCCGCTCGCGCGCCTGCGCGGCGAGCACCGCATGCAAATCCTCCTCAAGTCGCGCAGCCGCCCGCGCCTCCGCACCCTCATCGAGATGGCGCTCGGCGAGGCCGCCTCGACGCCCGGCTGCGACGTGGGCTCGGTCAACGTCGAGATAGACCCCGTCAACCTCATGTGAAAGGCGGAAGGCTGAAGGCTCGAAGGCGAACGCCGAAGGGCGAAGGGACGGAGTCCGGCGTCGCCTTCACCCTCTAAGCGTTGCCCCCCCGCACCCGCCTTTTGAACTTTCAACTTCCACTGTGCGATAACTTCCGGCATGAAACTGAGCGAGCTTGCGCGCCTGACCGGCGCGCGCGTCGAAGAGAGATTCGCCGAGGTCGAGGTCGAGGGCGCGGCCGGGCTCGACGAGGCCGCGCCGGGACACGTCGCCTTCCTCGCCAACCCGCGCTACACGCCGCGCGTGCAGACGACGCGCGCCTCGGCCGTCTACCTCGCCGAAGGCGCAGAGGCCGGGCGCGACGACATCGCCGTCCTCTTCACGCGCGACCCCTACCTCGCCTACACGCGCGCTCTCCGCCTCTTCAACCCCGAGCCCGAGTTCGAGCCCGTCGTCCACCCCTCGGCCGTCGTAGACCCGACCGCGCGGCTCGGCGCGGGCGTCGCCGTCGGAGCCTGCGCGGTCGTCGGCCGCGGCGCCGTGATAGGCGACGGCGTCCGCCTCTTCCCCAACGTGACCGTCTACGACGGCGTCCACATCGGCGAGGGCTCCGTCATCCACTCGGGCGTGGCGCTGCGCGAAGGGACAGTCGTCGGCGCGCGCGTGACGATACACAACAACGCCGTCGTCGGCTCGGACGGCTTCGGCTACGCCAAGGACGAGCAGGGGCGCTGGCTCAAGATTCCGCAGACGGGTCGCGTCGTCGTCGAGGACGACGTGGAAATCGGCGCTGGCACGACCATTGACTGCGCCTCGGTCGGCGAGACGCGCATCGCGCGCGGCGCGAAGATAGACAACCTCGTACAGATCGGCCACTCCTGCGCGGTCGGCGAGGACGCGCTGCTCTGCGCGCAGGTCGGCCTCGCGGGCAGTTCGCGCGTCGGCCGCCGCGTCATCCTCGCGGGGCAGGTCGGCGTCGCCGGCCACCTCGAAATCGGCGACGACGTCGTGCTGACTGCCAAGAGCGCCACCAGCCACAACGTCCCCGCCGGCAAAGTGCTCTCCGGCATCCCCGCCTTCGACAACCGCGAGTGGCTCCGCTCGACGGCCGCCTTCCGCCGCCTCGGCGACATGCAGCGCGCCATCCGCGCGCTCGAAGCCCGCCTCGCCGCGCTCGAACGGCCTTCGCCGGCCGCGCCGCCGGAAGGGCTTTGAGCCGAGCGGGCCCCGGCGGGCGCGGCCCGTGACGTTCGGAGCCCTTCGAATCGTCCGCCCGAAGCGGCGGAATCCGCGGCTCGCGTGAGATATTTTCCCTCCCGCCGAGTGAATTTTCGCGGAGGCGGTCGCGCGCCGGGACTCCCCTCAAAAACTCTCTTGACAGGGACGGGTCGCATGAGGATAATGCGAAATTGAAATCCAATTTCAACACTTGATGATTGGAGTTCAAGAAAGATGTTCCCCGAGGAGTTGTTCCCTAACATGAAATCAGTCGGCGGCCAGGCGGTGGGTCGTTCCCCCGAACGCGCGGAGAAGAGGCAGAAGGTCGAGGTCTCGTACGAGCAGACCGAGGGCGGCGAGGGCGTCGCGCTGCGCTACCTGACCTGGGCCGACGGCCTCGGCTGGTGCTGC
Source organism: Pyrinomonadaceae bacterium (assembly GCA_036387195.1). Taxonomy (GTDB): domain Bacteria; phylum Acidobacteriota; class Blastocatellia; order Pyrinomonadales; family Pyrinomonadaceae; genus QHXN01. Next base: position 13,559 of record DASVUF010000281.1, read on the forward strand.
CAGAAGACGATTCGCGTCGAGGCCGAGCAGCTCGACGAGCTGCACCGCGCGCTCACGGTCGCGCGCCACCGCCTGCGCCGTCAGCGCGCGGAGGCCGGCGAGGCGCCGACGCCCGCGCAGGTCATCCAGCTCCCCTCCCTCTCGTAAATCTCCGCCGCTCGAAAGAGAAACGCGGCGGCCGCGCGCTGATGACGCGCGGCCGCCGCATTTTCGTCTAAACGCCTTAAGTCTTTACCCCACCTGCTTTAGCGTGATTCTCTCGCGCGTGACGCTGGCCTTGCGCTCGTTGGTCAGCTTCTCGAACTCCTCGATGTGCCTCTGCTCGGACGAGATGCGCTCTTCGAGCAGGAACTTTGTGGCGAGTTCGGCCTCGGTGCAGGCGCGCCACGCCGCCATGTACGCGTCCATCGCCGCGCGCTCAAGTTCGAGCCCCTGCCGCAGCATCTCGGTCAGTTCGGTTGACTGCCGAATCTCGCCCGGCTCGACCGTCGGCAGGCCGCCGAGCGCCACGATTTTGTCGCCGAGCGTCCCCGCGTGGTCGCGCGCCTCGCCGCTCATGTCGCGGAAGAATTCGCGGAAGACCTCGCGCTCCGGCCCCGTCACCAGAAAACTGTGTTGCAGGTATTGAATCACGCCGGCCAGCTCCAGGCCCAGGGCGCGGTTAAGACTGTCTATCAACTCCGCATTCGCCATCGTCGTCTCCTCGAAAATGTGACCGCCCGAATCCTTAGGGGTTGGAACGCCCCGATGATAGCCACGGGAACGGCGGCTGTCAACGCATTTGTTGCAAACAAAGGAGTTGGCAATGACATTCATTTTCAAATTGGCTTCAGGAGGGGCTAAAGTCCAGCGGTGAACAGCGGGCGCGTGAAGAGTCGGAGGCGTGAGGCTGGGGG
>DASVUF010000282.1:0-12902 GCA_036387195.1 Pyrinomonadaceae bacterium
GCGGCGCTCGGACGTCTCGCGGCTCTGGACGGAGTTGCAGCGCCTGGTCGTCAACCACCCCCTGGTGCGCGCCTCCTACAGCGCCGGCCTCCTCGTCGAGGAGGGCGACCGCGGCAGCGCCTACCTCGACCTGACGCAGGAACTCTTCGTCACGCTGCTCGCCAAGTCGCGCTTCCAGCACTACCTCGACTCGGAGATGACCGACTCGGAGATCGAGTGCGAGGTCAGCCAGATCGAGCTGACGAACCTGCTGACGGCCGAGCTTCGCAAGCGCCACCCCGAGAGCTACAGGCTCGCGCGCCGCATCTCGACCATCATCCAGTCCTCCGCCAACTTCCGCCGCGTGGACGCGGGCGCGGCCCAGGACGAGCCGCACAGGCGTCTGGTTGACCGCGTCTACGGGCTGCGCGAGTGGCGCGCCGACAAGCAGCGCCGCGCGCAGGCCGAGTTGGAGGAGCGCGTCCAGATGATTCCCGTCCGCCAGCGCGACACGCGGATGGTCGGGTGCACGGGCGACGCGCAGATCATCATCAGCAACTCGGACCTCGAAGACCTCATCGTCTCGGTGCTGGAAGCCTGCGACTCGCCCGTGGATGTGCGCACGCTGCGCAGCCTCGTCATGTCGCGCCTGCCCGTGATGGACATCTACCTCGTCCCCATCGGCGGCGGCGACGACGAGGAGGGGCGCGGCTTCGAGCCGGCCGACGGGCGCGAGAACCCGGAGCAGTCGCTCCTGCGCCGCGAGTCGGAGGACGAGGCGGCCGGCTACGTTGACGAGTTCCTGCGCGGGCTGCACGCGGCCGTGCGCGGCAAGTCGAAGCAGTACGACCGGATGCTCGGCGTGCTGTGGTATTGTTACCTGAGCCCTGCGCACATCACGCAGCTCGAAGCCGCGGCGCGCCTGAACGTCTCCGACTCGCTGGTCTCCGACTACCGCCGCCGCATCGAGCAGCAGTTGCGCGCCCTCTCGCTGACGAGCGTCGAGGAGGCGCGCCGCTTCGAGACGGCGCTGCGCGAGCGCGTCTTCGCGCTCGTCTTCGCCGGCAGCGAGGAGGGCGTGCCGGTCTGAACTGATTTCCGAGGGATTCGCCGCGCGCCACCTGCAGGGGCGTGCGCCGCGGCGAGGATGGCCGACCGAGGCGGGATTGCCCCCCGCCGCGCGCGGCCTTTTGTCGCATAGGCGCGGGCGTCGCGCCCGGCCGCCGACGCCGAGCACGGGGTTCGCCCGAGACCGCAAGTAGTGCCGCCCACAGCCTTCAACACGCCGAGCGACTACGAGCCCGTCCTCCCGGCGCGCGGCGCGGGGCGCGGCGTCGGCGACGAGCCCGACGCCTTCGGCGCCCCGGCCGACGGCTTCACTTCAGCCGAAGACTTCACTTCAGCCGAAGACTTCGACTTCCGAGATTCGGGCGCGGCGCGCCTGGGCCGCGACGCGGCGGGCGCGAAGGTCGCCCGCAGGGACGCCGCCCGGGGCGCGCGCGGCGTCGGGGCGCGGGCGGGCGCGGTCGCCGCCGCGGCGCAGGCCATCAAGCGCGGCCACGCGCTGACCTACGCGTGCCTGTTCCTCTTCAGCTTCGTCCTCTTCTACCGCCCTTACGAGTTCCTCCCGCTGCCGTCGAACCTGGCCTTCTGGCTGGCGACGGCCGCGCTCGTCATCTTCCTGCCGTCGCAGCTCGGGGCCGAGGGGAACCTGACGGCGCGGCCGCGCGAGGTCAACCTCGTGCTGCTGTTCGCGCTGATGGGGCTGCTCTCGGTCGCCTTCGCCAAGGAGAGCCGGGCCGAGGCGTGGGCGACCTTCTCGGACATCTTCATCCGCGCCCTCCTCATCTTCGTCGTCATCGTCAACGCGGCGCGCACCGAGTTCCGGCTGCGGGCGCTGGTGGTGCTGTCGGTCGGGTCGGCGGTCCTGATGTCGGCGGGCGCGCTGAACGACTACCTTTCGGGGCGGCTGACGGTCGAGGGCTACCGCGTGGGCGGGCAGTTGGGCGGCATCTTCGGCAACCCGAACGACATGGCGCTCCACCTCGTGACGATGATGCCGCTGGCGCTCGGGCTCGGGCTCGGCTCGCGCGGGATTTTGAAGAAGGCGGTGTGCGCGCTGGCGGCGCTGCTGATGGCGGCGGGGACGTTCGTGACGTTCTCGCGCGGCGGGTTCCTGGCGATGGCGGCGGGGCTGTTCGCGCTGGCGTGGACGCTGAGGCGCGGGCGCAGGTTCGCGGTCGTGGCCGGGGCGCTCGTCCTGTTCGTCGGCTTCTTCGTCGTCGCGCCGACGGAGTACACGTCGCGCATCTTCTCCATCTTCGACCGGCGGCTCGACGCCTACGGCTCGGCCGACGCGCGGCAGGCGCTGCTGATGCGGTCGGTTCAGGTGGCGGCGCGCAACCCCGTCTTCGGCGTCGGGATGGGCAACTTCGCGCTCGTCTCGTTCCGCGGGCAGGTGTCGCACAACGCCTACACGCAGGTGGCGGCGGAGATGGGGCTGGCGGCGCTGGCGCTCTACGGGCTGTTTTTGTGGACGCCGCTGCGCGCGCTCGGGCGTATCACGCGCGAGACGTTCGCGGCGCGCGGCCGGTCGCGCTTCTACTACCTCGCCGCCGGCATGCAGGCGAGTCTCGCGGCCTACATGGTGGCGAGCTTCTTCGGCTCGGTCGCCTACTACTGGAACGTCTACTACCTCGTCGGCTTCGCGGTCTGCCTGCGCAGGCTCTACGAGGCTTCGCCCGAGGGCGCGCGCGCCGCGGCGGCGGCGGCGGAAGACGAAAGCAAGGCTGACGAAAGAGGCGCCGGCGAGGGCGCGGGGGGCGCCGACGCCGCGGCGGCGCGGGCGGTGAGCTTATGAGTTACGTGGCGGCGGAGGTTCTGTTCTGGGCGGGCGCGGCGGCGCTCGCGTACGCGTACGCCGGCTACCCGGCGCTGGTGTGGCTGGTGAGTCGCCTCAGGCCGCGCGCGGTCGCGCGCGCCGCGGCGGAGCCGAGCGTCACCGTCATCATCACCGCCTACAACGAGGAGCGCGACCTCGCCGCCAAGCTCGAGAACACGCTGGCGCTCGACTACCCGAAGGAGAAGCTGGAGATCATCGTCGCCTCCGACTGTTCGAGCGACCGGACGGACGAGATAGCGCGCTCGTTCGCGGGGCGGGGCGTGTGGCTGCACCGGCAGCCCGAGCGTTTGGGGAAGACGGCCGCGCAGAACGCGGCGGTCGAGCTGGCGCGCGGCGAGGTCGTCCTCTTCTCCGACGCCACGACGCTCTACCGGAGCGACGTGCTGCGCGCGATGGCGCCGAACTTCGCGGACGCCTCTGTCGGCTGCGTCGCCGGCAAGCTGATTTACGTGGACCCCGGCGCGACGGCCGTCGGCAGCGGCGCCAAGTCCTACTGGGGCTACGAGACTTTTCTGAAGACGCACGAGAGCCGCGCCTGCTCGCTCATCGGCGCCTCGGGGTGCCTGTACGCCGTCCGCCGCTCGGCCTACGTGCCGCTCTACAACGAGGCGTGCAGCGACTTCATCATCGCCACCAAGATGGTCGAGCAGGGGTTGCGCGCCGTCTACGAGCCGGCGGCCGTCTGCACCGAGGAGACGAACCGCCGCGCCGACAAGGAGCTGCGGATGCGCGTGCGCGTCATCACGCAGACCTACACGGACCTCTGGCGCCACCGCTCGATGATGAACCCGCTGCGTTCGGGCTTCTACGCGGTCGAGCTGCTGTCGCACAAGGTGATGCGCTACCTCGTGCCCGTCTTCCTCGTCGTCGTGCTGGCGTCGTCGGCGGCGCTCGCGCCGCGCTCGTGGTTCTACGCGGCGGCGTTCGCGGGGCAGGCGCTCTTCTACGCGGCGGCGCTCGCGGGGTGGCTGCTCGGCAGGGCGGGCGTGAAGTTCAAGCCGCTGGCGCTGCCGGCCTACTTCGTGCTGGCGAACGCGGCGTGCGTCATCGCCTTCTACAAGTTCGCGGCCGGCGAGCGTTACGCGCGCTGGGAGCCGATACGCGAGCCGGCGGCGGCGGCCGCGGCCGCGCGCGGGGGCGAAAGATGAGCGGCGTCGTCAAGGACATCGGCCGCGAGGCCGCGCGCGCCGGCGAGCCGCGCGGGGCGGAGGCTTCACGGCCGGAGGCTTCACGGCCGGGGGCGCTCGCCTCGTCGTCGTCGTCGTCGTCGGACGCGCCGGCGGTGAGCGTCATCATGCCGGCCTACAACGTCGCGGGGTTCATCGGCGAGGCTCTGGAGTCGGTCTTCGCGCAGACGTTCAAAGACTTCGAGGTCGTCGTCGTCAACGACGGCTCGCCCGACACGCCCGAGCTTGAGCGCGCGCTCGCGCCCTACCGCGGACGCGTGCGCTACATCGTGCAGGAGAACCGCGGCGTGAGCGCGGCGCGCAACGCGGGCATCCGCGCCGCGCGCGGGCGTTTCGTCGCGCACCTCGACCCGGACGACCTCTGGGAGCCCGGCTACCTCGAAGCGCAGCTCGCCGAGTTCGAGCGCGACCCGGCGCTCGACGTGGTCTACCCGGACGCGCTCATCTTCGGCGACGCGCCCGAGGCGGGCCTGCGCTTCATGGACTGGTGCCGCTCCGAGGGCGAGGTGACGGCCGAGGCGCTCCTCGCGCAGCGGTGCCACGTCATGTGCTCGGTGACGGCGCGGCGCGAGACGCTGCTGCGCGTCGGGCTGTTCGACGAGTCGCTGCGCTGCTCGGAGGACTTCGATTTGTGGCTGCGCGTGCTGAAGGGGGGCGGGCGCGTCTCGTACCAGCGGCGCGTGCTGGCGCGCTACCGGCGGCGCGGCGGCAGCCACACGGCCGACCAGGCGTGGCTGACCGAGTCGCTGCTGCGCGTGCTCGACAAGGCCGAGCGCGCGTACGCGCTGACGCCGGCCGAGCTGCGCGCGCTCGAAGGCATGCGCCGGCGCGCGCGCGCCGAGGCGGCGCTGGCCGAAGGCAAGGCGGCGCTCCTGCGCGGCGACGACGGCCGCGCCGCCGCGCTGCTCGCCGAGGCGAACGCGCACTACAAGAGCGCGAAGCTCTCGGCCGTCGTGCTGCTGGCGCGCTCCGCGCCGTGGCTCGCGCGCCTGGCGGCCCGCGCGCGCGAAAGATTCTCGGGGAGGGGGGCGCGGGCCTGAGCCCGCGCGCGAAACCGCGATGCGACTCGACGTCATCATCCCGACCTACAACCGCGCCGAACTGCTCGGGCGCGCGCTGGCGAGCCTGCTTGAGGCGCGCGTGCCCGAGGGGCTGGAGGCGCGCGTGACGGTCGTGGACAACAACTCGAAGGACTCCACGCGCGAGACGGTGCGCGGGTGGGAGGCGCGCTTCGGCGGCCGGCTCGGCTACGTCTTCGAGGACGCGGCGCAGGGGCGCTCGCCGGCGGTCAACGCGGGCGTGCGCGCGACCGACGGCGACCTCGTCGGCATCATAGACGACGACGAGGAGGTGGACGCCGGCTGGTTCGAGTGCGTCCACAAGGTCTTCTCGGCCGGGGGCGCGGACTTCATCGGCGGCCCGTGCGTGCCGCGGTGGGGGGCGGAGGCGCCCGCGTGGTTCCCCGACGACTACCGCGGCGTGGTCGGCTGGGTGGACGGCGGCGACCGCGTCATCCCGTTCGAGGAGTACCCGGGGATTCTGATGGGCGGCAACGCCGTGCTGACGCGCGAGGTGCTCGGCCGCGTCGGGCTCTACTCGACCGAGCTGGGGCGGACGGACAAGGCGCTGCTCTCGTGCGAGGACGAGGAGCTGTACGGGCGGCTTCAGGCGGCGGGCGCGCGCGGCTTCTACCGGCCGGACTTAATCATCCACCACTACGTCCCGCCGGAGCGGCTGACGCGGAAGTATTTCCGCCGCTGGTGCTTCTGGCGCGGCGTGTCGAGGGGCGTGATTGACCGCGCTCGGCCCGCGCCGGTAGTCTACCTGGCGGGCGTGCCGCGGTTCCTCTTCGGGCGCGCGGCGCGCGGCGCGCTGCGCACGGCCGGCGGCGCGCTGCGGCCGCGCGGCGGCGACGCGGCGCGGCGCTTCTCGGACGAGCTGGCGGTCTGGGATTTGGCCGGGTTCTTCTACGGCAAGCATTTTTACAGGGCGGCGGGCGCGGCCGCGCAGGGCGGCGCGGCGGCCGCGGCGCGGGGGGCCGGCTGAGCGTGTCTGGCGTCGCAGAGCAGGGCGGGTCGTTGACGGCGCGGGCGTTCCTTCTGATGTTCGCGAAGGGGCTGGCGTACGTGCTGGGCTTCGCGCTGCCGCTGCTGCTCGTGCGCCGGCTCTCGCAGCACGACTTCGGCCTCTACAAGCAGGTCTTCCTCGTCGTCAGCACGGCGCTGACGGTGCTGCCGCTCGGCTTCTCCCTGAGCGCCTACTACTTCCTCCCGCGCGAGCCCGAGGGGCGGCGCGGCGCGGTTGTCTTCAACGTCCTGCTGCTCAACGCCGCGGTCGGCCTCGGGACCTTCCTGCTGCTGCTGCTGCGGCCGGGGCTGCTCGCCTCGCTCTTCGGGAGCGAGGAGCTGACGCAGTACGCGCCGCTCGTCGGCCTCGTGGTGCTCTTCTGGCTGACGGCCATCTTCCTCGAAGTCGCCGCCATCGCGCGGCACGAGGCGAAGCTCGCCACCGTCTTCATCATCGCCGCGCAGCTCACGAAGACGGCGCTGCTCGTCGCGGCGGCGGCCGCCTTCGGCTCCATCCGCGCGCTGGTCTACGCGGCGGTGGCGCAGGGGGTCTTGCAGAACGTCGTGCTCGTGGCCTACCTGCGCTCGCGCTACCCGGGCTTCTGGCGCGGGGCGGACTGGGGGCTGATGCGCGCGCAGCTCTCCTACGCGCTGCCCCTCGGGTTCGCCGGGCTCGTCTTCGGCGTGCTGATGGACATGCACAACTACATCGTGTCGTACCGCTTCGGCGCGGCGGCCTTCGCCGTCTACGCCGTCGGGTGCTTCAGCCTGCCGCTGGTCAACATCGTCGGCGAGTCGTTCGGGTCGCTGCTCATCCCGCACATCAGCCGGCTCCAGAAGGAGGGGCGCACGCGCGACATCGTGCTGGTGACGGCCGAGACGATGCGCAAGCTGGCGGCCGCCTACTTCCCGCTCTACGCCTTCCTGCTGGTCGCCGGGCGCGAGTTCATCGCCGTGCTCTTCACCGAGCAATATTTGGCGAGCTGGCCCGTCTTCGTCGTCAACCTGACGACGCTGCCGTTCTTCGTGCTCATCACCGACCCCATCATGCGCGCGCACGCCGAGCACCGCTTCTTCCTGCTCAAGGTGCGCTCGGTGACGGTCGTGCTGCTCTTCCTCGCGCTCTGGTTCGGCACGCAGCGCTTCGGCCTCGTCGGCGCCATCTCCATCATGGTCTTCTTCTCGCTGGCCGACCGCTTCGTCGAGACGTGGAAGGCGTGGCGCATTGTCGGCGTGACGTGGCGCGACGCGGCGCTGCTCAAGGGGTTGTGGAGGGCGGCGCTCGCCGCGGCGGCGGCCGGCGCGCTGGCGGCGCTGGCGCGCGCCGGGGCCGTCTCGGGCGGGGCGCGGCCGCTGGTCGTGCTGGCGGCGTGCGCCGGCGTCTTCGGCCTCGTCTACCTGCCGGCGGCGCTGCTGCTCGGCGTCGTCACGCCCGAGGAGCGCGCGGCCGTGCGCGGGCGGCTCTGGGCCTTGCAGCGTTACACGCCGTGGCGGCGCGTGCCCGACCCGACGGCCTGAAGGGGGAGTTTAACCAGAGATGTGCGGCATCGCGGGTTTCATCGAAGCTGAGGGGGTGGCGGGCGCGGGGGCGGCCGACGTGCTCGACCGCATGTGCCGAATCATCGAGCACCGCGGGCCCGACGACCAGGGCGCGACCGTCGAGGGGCGCGCGGCGCTCGGCATGCGCCGCCTCTCCATCATAGACCTCGCCGGCGGGCGCCAGCCGATGTCGGGCTGCGACGGCCGCGTCTCCATCGTCTTCAACGGCGAAATCTACAACTACCGCGAGCTGCGCCGCGAGCTTGAGGCGCGCGGCCACCGCTTCCGCACCGACTCGGACACCGAGGCCATCGTCCACGCCTACGAGGACGACGGCGCGCGCTGCGTGGAGCGCCTGCGCGGCATGTTCGCCTTCGCCGTCTGGGACGCGCGCGCGCAGACGCTCTTCGTCGCGCGCGACCGCGTCGGCAAGAAGCCGCTCTACTACACGACGACGCCCGGCGGCGCCTTCGTCTTCGGCTCGGAGCTGAAGTCCCTGCTCGAACACCCGGGCGTCGGCCGCGAGGTGAGCCCCGAGGCCGTGGACGCCTACCTCACCTTCGGCTACGTCCCCGACCCCTTGAGCATCTTCAAGGACGTCCACAAGCTCCCGCCCGGCTGCCGCCTGACGTTCGCCGGCGGGCGCGTCTCGGTCGAGCAGTACTGGGACTTCGCGTTCGAGCCCGACCACGCGCGCGCCGAGGAGGACTGGCTCGAAGAGCTGCGCGCGATGCTCGAAGAGGCCGTGCGCGTCCGCCTGGTGGCCGACGTGCCGCTCGGCGCGTTCCTCTCGGGCGGCGTGGACTCGTCGGCCGTCGTCGGCCTGATGGCGCGCGCCTCCGAACGCCCCGTCAAGACCTTCTCCATCGGCTTCCGCGAGGACAGCTACGACGAGCTGCGCTTCGCGCGCGTCGCCGCGCGAAAGTTCGGCGCCGAGCACCACGAGTTCGTCGTCACGCCCGACATCTGCTCGGAGGTGGACGAGCTGGCGTGGCACTTCGACGAGCCGTTCGCCGACTCGTCGGCGCTGCCGACCTACGTCGTCTCGAAGATGGCGCGCGAGTACGTGACGGTCGTGCTCTCGGGCGACGGCGGCGACGAGCTGTTCGCGGGCTACACGCGCTACGCCGTCGAGCGCCGCCGCTCGGGGGCCGACCGGCTGCCCGGCGCGCTGCGGCGCGGCGTGATGCGGCCGCTGGGGCGCAGCCTGCCGCACGGCGCGTGGGGCCGCAACTTCATCCACACCCTCGCGCTCGACCCGCTCGACCGCTACCTCGAAGCCGTCTCGGTCTTCCCGCGGCTCGACCGCGCGGCGCTCTACGCGGCCGACTTCCGCTCGGCGCTCGGCGCGCACGACCCGGCCGCGCCCTTCCGCGAGCACGCCGCGCGCGTCCGCACGGGCGAGCCGCTGGACGCGCTGCTCTACCTCGACAGCAAGACCTACCTGCCCGGCGACATCCTGACCAAGGTCGACCGCATGAGCATGGCCGCCTCGCTCGAAGCGCGCGTGCCGCTGCTCGACCACAAGCTCATCGAGCTGGTCGGGCGCGTCCCCGCCTCCTTCAAGATGCGCGGCCTCGAAACCAAGCACATCTTCAAGCGGGCGGTGCGCGGGCTCGTCCCCGACGAGATTCTCGACCGTCCGAAGCAGGGCTTCGGCGTCCCCGTCCGCCAGTGGATCAACGACGAGCTGCGCGAGCGCATCCGCGGGACGCTGCTCGAGCCGCGCACGCGCCAGCGCGGCTACACCGACGCGCGCTTCGTCGCGCGCCTGCTCGAAGAGCACGGGCGCGGCCGCCGCGACCACTCGACGCTGCTGTGGGCGCTCTTCATGCTCGAACTCTGGCACCGCGCCTTCGCCGACGCGGCCCCGCGGCGCCTGCCCGACGCGCTCGCGCCCGCCGTCGCCTGAAGGGCGCCGCAGGCAAAACGCTTGAGAGCCAACGTCCTCCATCTGATAGACAACTTCGAGCAGGGCGGGACCGAGCGCCAGGCCGTGCAGCTCGTCCGCCTGCTCGCCGAGAGCGGGCGCTACGGCGTGCGCGTCGCCTGCTTCGGCGGCCACGGCGTGCTGCGCGCGGAGGTTGACCGGCTGGGCCTCGGCGACATCCCCGAGTACCCGCTCAGGAGCTTTTACCACCCGAGCTTCGCCGCCCTGCTCCGCCGCTTCGCCCTGCACCTCAGGCGGAGCCGCGTGAGCGTCCTCCACGCGCACGGCTTCTACACCAACACGTTCGGCGTGCTGGGCGCGGCGCTGGCGGGCGTGCCGGCGCGCGTCGCCTCGCGGCGCGAGACGGAGGGCTTCCGCACGCCCGCGCAGGCGGCGCTCGAACGCCACGTCAACTTCCGCCTGGCGCACGCCGTCGTCGCCAACGCCGAGGCCGTCCGCGCGCACCTCGTCGCCGCCGGCGTCCCCGCGTCGAAGGTCGTCACGCACTACAACGGGCTCGACACGGCGCGGCTCGCGCCCCGCATGACGCGCGCCGAGGCGCTGGCGGCCTTCGGCCTGCCCGAAGGCCGGCGCTTCGTCACCATCGTCGCCAACCTGCACCACGCGGTCAAAGACCACCCGACGTTCCTGCGCGCCGCGCGCCGCGTGCGCGCCGAGGTCGCGGACGCCGCCTTCGTCCTCGCCGGCGAGGGCCGCCTCGCGGAAGGCCACCGCGCGCTGGCGCGCGAGCTGGGCATAGGCGGGGACGTCTTCTTCATAGGCCGCTGCGGGAGCGTCGGCGATCTGCTGGCCGTCTCGGACGTGTGCGTGCTCAGCTCGACGGCCGAGGGCTTCTCCAACTCGATACTCGAATACATGGCGGCGTCGCGCCCCGTCGTCGCGACCGACGTGGGCGGCGCGCGCGAGGCGGTCGTCGAGGGCGAGACGGGCCACCTCGTCCGCCCCGGCGACGACGAGACGCTGGCCGCGCGCGTCGTCGCGCTGCTCGGCGACGCCGAGCGCGCGCGCGCGATGGGCGAGCGCGGCCGCCGCGTCGTCGAAGAAAAATTCTCCTGCGAGGCGCAGCTCGCGCGCGCCGAGGCGCTCTACGACGGACTTCTCGAACGCCGCCGCGGCGGGGCCGGACCGGCCGCCGCCGCGGAAGGAGGAGGGGCGGGGGCGAGGGCGGAGGGGCGGGGGATGAAGGGCATATTGTTCGGCCGTCCCTTCATCCTTCAACGCCTCGCCTCCGCGGGTCGAAGCTGTCGCGCGTCGCGCTGCTGTTGGTCGTGGCGTGGCCGGCGGCGGCGTGGGCGGCGGCCGAGGCGCTGGTCGTGAGGCCGGGCGCCGCGGCGGCGGCGGGGCCGGCGGACGCTCTTGTAGTGCTGGCGGGCTCGGCGGACTACAGGGGGCGCGCGCGTCGCGCCGCCGAGCTTTACGCGGAGGGGCGCGCCGGGCTGGTGCTGCTCACGGACGACGGGCAGCGCGGCGGGTGGTCGGCCGCGGAGCAGCGCAACCCGCTCTTCGTCGAGCGCGCGGCCGAGGAGTTGCGGCGGGGCGGCGTCCCCGACGCGCGCGTCGTGCGGCTCGAAGGCGTCGTCGGCAGCACCTACGAGGAGGCCGCGCGCGCGCGCGAGTTCGCCGCTAGCGCGCGTCTGCGCTCGGTCGTCGTCGTCGCGGGCGCTTACCAGTCGCGCCGCGCGCTGTGGACGTTCCGGCGCGTCTTCGGCGGCAGCGGCGTCCGCGTCGGCGTCGAGCCGGCCCCGACCGGCGGCGAGACGCCCGGCCCCGCGCTCTGGTGGCTCAGGCCGCGCGGCTGGCGGCTCGTCCCGACGGAGTATTTCAAGCTGGCCTACTACCGGCTCAACTACTGACACGTCTTCACACGCGGCGGCGGTTCGCTATAAGATGCGGCGCGGATGACTGAGCAACGGCGCGAACGAGGCGAGAGGAAGGGCGGCGGGTTCGGCGCGCGGCGGCTGTGCGCGACGCTGGCCGCGCCGGCGCTCGCCGCGCTCTGCCTGCTGAGCCCCGGCGCTTCGCGCGAGGGCGCGTCGGCCGTCTCGGGGCCGCCCGCGCACGAGCCGCGCGCCGCCGTCGCGGCGGAAGACGGCGGGCCGGGCCTTCTACTCCCGCCGCCGCTCGAAGGCGGCTTCGGCGCGCCGGCCGCAGGACTCTCCCCGGCGCCGGCCGCGGGACTGTCCCCGGCGCAGGGCGCGGCCGGCGTCAACGACCGGCGCGTCTACCCCGAGCCGCCCGCGCCGCGCCTGCCCGCGGCGGGCGGGACGTTCCGCGACCCGGCCTTCGGCGCCGAGGTCATGCGCGTCACCGACGAGCGCGACGGCGCGGGCTGCGGCAACTTCTACCCGCACTGGCCGACGCTCAACGCCGACTCGACGCGGCTGCTCGTCCGCCGGCAGGAGCGCGGCGACGCCGTCTACGAGTTCGACCCCGCCGCCTTCCGCCTCGGGCGCGCGCGCCCCGTCCCGCGCCTGCCCGACAACGGCGTGCTCATCACCGAGGGCGCCATCTGGAGCCCGCGCGACCCGAACGTCCTCTACGGCGCGACCTTCAACGGCCCGTACCTCTGGGCGCTCGACGTCTCGCGGCAGACCTACAGACTCGTCAAGGACTTCTCGCGCGAGCCCGGCTTTCGCAAGGGCGACTACCTCTGGCAGATGAGCGTCAGCGCCGACGAGGACGTGTTCGCCTTCACGCACCGCGACGCCTCCTACAAGCCGGTCGGCCACGCGGTCTGGCGGCGCTCGGACGACCGCCTGCTCGTCAACTCGGACAGCACGGTCGAGGACGAGGTGCGGCTCGACAAGAGCGGCCGCTACCTCGTCCGCTACCTCTCGCGGCAGGTCAGGGGGTTCGACTGTTTCGTGCAGGACTTGCGGACGGGGAGGGAGGAGGGGCTGACGCCCGACGCGCCCGACTTCTCGCCGGGGCACGGCGACGTGGGGGCCGGAATGCTCGTCGCGTGGGACAACAACGACAACCGCTTTCTGCGCCGCGCTCTCTCAGACCCGCACCGCTTCACGGCCGTCCTTGAGATGGGGCGCGACTGGATGAACCAGCACCTCTCGCTGCTCTCGCGCGACGACGCGTGGGCGCTCGTCACGTTTTACAGCTACCGCGGCCAGGGACTTGCGCCGGGGCTCTTCCACGACGAGTTGGTGCTGGTGAAGACGGACGGGAGCGGGCAGTTCCGGCGCCTGCTCCAGCACCGCTCGAAGGCGCAGGACTACTGGGCGATGCCGCGGGCGAACATCAGCTACGACGGGCGCTTCGCCGCC
>DASVUF010000283.1:0-14219 GCA_036387195.1 Pyrinomonadaceae bacterium
GCGCCGCGGCGCACGCGGACGCCCTGCTCGGAGGAGGCGCGCGCCCTGTCCTGCGGGTCGAGCAGTTCGACGAGGAGGCGCGCGTCGAAGGCGCGGCCCGCGCCGTTCTCGACTTCGACGCGGACGCGCGCCTCGCCGCCCGCGAGCGAGAGCCTGATTCTTGATTCGTCGAGCCCGAGCGCGCCGGACGCGCTCGAATGGTGGGCGGCGAAAAGACACACGAAGAGGCCCAGAAGGGCGGGGGCTGACCTCCGTAGCATTGCTTCTCCCTCCTCAAGTTGTGCCGGTGTGATGCCCCTGGGTCGCCCGCCGGTTGGAGAGGCTCGGAAAAAATTTAAGAGGTCGGACGCCGGGCGTTAATCAAAGGAGTCCGGCGTTAATGAAAGGATTCTTGCCTTAAATTGATGTCCGGCGTCTTCCGCCGCCGGCCGCGCGAAGGCGCCCGCCCGCCGCCTTCTTCAGAACGGCCGGGCGGCCTGCTGTAGGCTCTCGCGGTGTTCGAGGATGTATTCGATGAAGGCGCGCGTGGGCGAGGGCTGGAAGCGGCCGAGGGCGATGACGGCGACGGCGCGCGTCAGGCGGTGGCCGGCGACGCGCAGCCACGCGAGCCGCCCGGCCTCGACCTCTTCGCGCACGGCCCACGAGGGCATCAGCGAGACGCCGACGCCGTGCTCGACCATCAGCTTGATGAAGTAGGTGTCGTTGGATTCGAGTGCGAGGTCGGGGTTGAGGTCAATGCGCTTGAAGAAGGCGTCGGTGGCGCGGCGGATGGACGCGCCCTGCTCGAAGATGATGAAGCGCGCTCGCCGCATCTCGGCGACCGACACGTCGCCCGCGCCCGCCCAGGGGTTGCGCGCGCCGACGACGAGCCCCAGCTCGTCCTCGAACAGCTCGGTCACCTGGAGCGCCGGCGAGTAGACGGGGAGCGACGCGAAGCCGACGTCGGCCGCGCCGTTGAGGATGTCGGCGACCGTCTGCTCGGTGCTGACGGTCGTGCGGAAGGAGAGTTCGACGCTCGCGTGGTCGCGCATGAAGGACTCGAACAGCCGCGCGAAGAGGTGGACGAAAGCCTGCGTGGCGGCGGCCGCGCGGACGCGGCCGCGTGGCTCGTGGTCGTCGCCGCGGACGCGCTCGCGCAGCGCGTCCGCCTCCTCGATGATGCGGTCGGCGTAGGCGAGCGCGAGCTGGCCGGCGTCCGAGAGGCGCACGCCGCGCTTGGCGCGGATGAAGAGCGGCTCGCCCAGCTCGTGCTCCAAAGCCTTTATCTGGTGGCTGACGGCCGACTGCGTCATGTTAAGTTTCTGCGCCGCGCGTGTGAAGCTGAGGGCGGCGGCGACCTCGCGGAAGGTCCTTAACTGCGACAGTTCCATCGGTTAGGTTCCTCTTGGAAAGTGTGGATGAATATAGTTAATCCGCGGGACGAACACAACGCGTTGGACGTGCCGGCCGCGCCGCGCCTTTTCGGCCGCGCTGCTTTGTCGGGCGTCGCGCGGGGGTGTTAATATACGCCCCCAGGGTTTCGGACAAGGGCCGTTCACTGACCTCATCCGGCATGGGAAAATTCAGTATCGGAGAAGTGGATTCAAGAGATGAAAGACTACAACGACTTTTTTGACGAGATGATTGACGTTGACGACGAGGCCAAGACGGAGGAGGAGGACGACGACGAGTTTTCCGACGAGGACGAAGATTTCGAGGGCGACGACGACGAGGACGAGGTTGACGAGGAGGACGACGCGGCCGTCGTCCGCACGGCCGTCCTCACGAAGAACGACATGCTGGCGCTGCTCTCGCTCAAGGCCACGCCCGACGGCGGCCAGATAGTCCGCCTCGACCCGCGCCAGCGCCTCCCCTCGATGCAGCGCTACGAGTCGGAGGAGGAGGCGCTCAACTGGTTCACGCGCAGCCTCGCCACCAGCCGCAAGAACGGCTGGGCGGTCGTCTACGACGGAGCGCCGCTCGTCGGCTAGGGTTTCGAGTTTAAAAGCCGGAGGCTAGTGAAGGCGCCAGCTTCTCACTAGCCTCTTTCCTATTTCCAGGGTTCGGGGCTCGTCCCCGAACGCCCCTTACTGTCACCCGACGGAGCTGCGATGAAGGCGATTCGGGTTTACGAGTTCGGCGGGCCGGAGGTCTTGCGGCTGGAGGACGTGGCGGAGCCACGGCCGGCGGCGGGGCAGGTCGTCGTGCGCGTGCGCGCCGCGGGCGTCAACCCCGTGGACACGTACATACGCAGCGGCGCGCACGCCGTCAGGCCGGCGCTGCCTTACACGCCGGGGCTCGACGCGGCGGGCGAGGTCGTCGCCGTCGGCGAGGGCGTCGGAGGGCTCTCCGCCGGGCAGAGGGTCTACACGGCCGGGAGCCTTTCGGGGACTTACGCCGGGCTTGCGCTGTGCGACGAGTCGCAGTGTCACGCGCTGCCCGGGCGCGTCTCGTTCGCGCAGGGCGCGGGCGTCTTCACGCCCTACGCCACCGCCTACCGCGCGCTGTTCCATAAGGCGCAGGCGAGGCCGGGCGAGACGGTGCTCGTCCACGGCGCGAGCGGCGGCGTGGGGACGGCGGCCGTGCAGTTGGCGCGCGCCGCGGGGCTGCGCGTCGTCGGCACCGCCGGGACGGAGGAGGGCCGCGCGCTCGTCGCCGAGCAGGGCGCGCATCACGTGCTCGACCACCGCGCGCCCGACTACCTCGGGCAGCTCGCGGGGCTGACGGGCGGGCGCGGCGTGGACGTCATCCTGGAGATGCTCGCCAACGTGAACCTGAACAAAGACCTGGAGGTGGTGGCGAAGGGCGGGCGCGTCGTCGTCGTCGGCTCGCGCGGGACGGTCGAGATTAACCCGCGGCTGGCGATGACGCGCGACGCCGTCATCCTCGGCATGACGCTCTTCAACGTCACGCCGCAGGAGTCGGCCTCCGTCCACGCCGCGCTCGCCGCGGGGCTCGAAGCCGGGACGCTGCGCCCCGTCGTCGGCCGCGAACTGCCCTTGGCCGAGGCCGCGCGCGCGCACGAAGAGGTGTTGAAGCCCGGCGCGTACGGCAAGATTGTTCTGATTCCCTGAACCTTGAGGCGGAAGCCCGGCCACAGCGGAGGGCTTCAGACGAGGCGAAGGGTGAAGGCGCGAAGGCGCCGCCTTTCCCTCTCGCCCCGCGCCCCCGGTCTTGCCCCTTTTGGCGGACGCCCTTCCTCACGTCGGGCCCACGCCGGACGCCAGGGCGTGCGACGCGAGCCGTCGCGTCACGCTTTCAAACTCGAACTCTATGGAACTGAGCTGCCCCCGCTGCGGGGCGAAGAGCGGTCGCGAGGCGGCGCGCGCAAGGGCCGGGGCGTGCGCCGCGTGCGGCGCCGATTCGGGCGGGCGAGCCGGCGCGCGGCCCGCGAGCGCGTACGACGGCTACGCTGTCGGGCGGCGCCTGCTGCGGCTCGCGCCGGCGTGGCTGCTGCTGCTGGTCGTGGCCTTCGCGCTCTCGCTGCTCGTCTTAAGTTGGGCGGGCCGGCGCGATGTCGGCGGCGGGCCCGGGGACGAGGCTTTCAGGAACGAGGCGAGCAACCAGCCGCCGGTGCCGGACGCGCGTGGGCGAGAGGGGGGAGCCGCCGCTAAGTCGCAGCGAGCGGCGGACGCCGAAGCGCCGGCCGCGACGGAGGCGACGCGTCCCCCCGCGACGCCCGAACCCGCTTCGGGGCCGAGCGAGGCGGAAGCGTACTCGGTGCAGGTCGGCGCGTTCGTGGACTTGTCGCAGGCCAACGAGCAGGTGTCGCGGCTGAGGGCTTCCGGGTACGACGCGCGCGTGGTCGAGGCGGGCGCCGAGACGCGTTTCCGGTTTCAGGTGCGCAGCGGGCGCTACGTGACGCGCGAGGAGGCGGCGCGGCTCGCCGGGCTGCTGCGCTCGGGCGGCGTCGCCGCGCAGACCGTCGTCGTCGGGCCGGAGGGGGAGTGAGCCGAACCTTCAAGCCCCGCGGATTGAGAACGTCAGGTCAGGGGTGAACACGGAGACGCGGAGACGCGTCAAAGCGGGGACGCGGCCGAAAGCCTGTAGCTTTCGGCCGCGTCCCCGCTTTGATTACGTCTTTAGTTTTCCGCCTCCGACGCTCAGGCGACGAAAACGCGCTTGCCGCTCTGCTGCGGGCTCGGGGCGTGCGCGGGCGAGGAGAGCGAGCCGTAAGTCTCGGCGATAATCTTCTCGGCGCCGTCCGAGTTGACCGGCTTGGAGAAGAAGTAGCCCTGCCCGTTCTCGCAGCCGAGCTTTTGCAGCAGCACCAACTGCTCGTTCGTCTCGACGCCCTCTGCCACCACGTCCATCCCGAGGTTCTGCGCGAGGACGACGATGGTGCGGACTATCTCCGTGTTCTCGTTGTTCTCGGACATGCGCGTGACGAACGAGCGGTCAATCTTGAGCGTGTCAATCGGGAAGCGGTGGAGGTACGAGAGCGAAGAGTAGCCCGTGCCGAAGTCGTCTATGGCGAGCTGCACGCCGAGGCTGCGGAGC
The DNA here is from genome assembly GCA_036387195.1 of Pyrinomonadaceae bacterium. Classification (GTDB taxonomy): domain Bacteria; phylum Acidobacteriota; class Blastocatellia; order Pyrinomonadales; family Pyrinomonadaceae; genus QHXN01. The sequence continues at coordinate 4,480 of DASVUF010000283.1, forward strand.
TGGCGCAGCATGTCGGTCGCCGTGTCAATGTTCTCCATGACGACCGACTCGGTGATTTCGAGCTTCACCGACTGCGGCCTGATGCCCGTCTCTTCGAGGATGGCGGCGAAGGTGCTGATGAGCGCCGTCTGGCTGAACTGCTTGCTCGACAGGTTGACCGTGATGAAGAGCGGGTGGTCGAGCGGGAAGCACTTCTGCCAGCGGTTCATCTGCGCGCACGCCTCGCGCATGACCCACTCGCCGAGCTGGACGATCATGCCCGTCTCCTCGGCCACGGGGATGAAGTCCATCGGCGAGATGAAGCCGCGCTCCGGGTGCTGCCAGCGCACCAGCGCCTCGAACCCGCGCAGCCGGAAGTTTTCGAGCGCGACGATGGGCTGGTAGTGGAGGATGAACTCCTCGCGCTCCAGCGCCCGCCGCATGTCGGTTTCCATCTGCAGGAGGTTAATGGCGCGCGCGTGCATCGCCTTGTCGAAAATCTCGTAGCGCGCCTTGCCCGCGGACTTGGCGCGGTACATCGCCGTGTCGGCGTCGCGCAGGATGTCCTCGGCGCGCTCGTAGCCGGTGGCCGACGGCGCGATGCCCATGCTGACGGTGGTGAAGACCTCGCGGCCGCTGAGGGTGAAGGGGACGGACAGCTCCTTCTGGATGCGCTCGGCGACCTGGACGGACTCGGTCTCGTCGGTGATGTCCTCGATGAGCACGGTGAACTCGTCGCCGCCGAGGCGCGCCACGGTGTCGCCGGGGCGGAGGTTCTTCTTGAGGCGGTCGGCGATGCCGACGAGGAGCTGGTCGCCGATGGTGTGCCCGAGCGAGTCGTTGATGACCTTGAAGCGGTCGAGGTCGAGGTAGAGGACGGCGAACTTCGTCTGCGCGTTGCGGCGCGAGCGCGCGATGGCGAGCTTGAGGTGGTCCATGAAGAGCGCGCGGTTCGGCAGCCCCGTCAGCGCGTCGTGGAAGGCGTCGTGGTGTAGCTGCTGCTCGGCCAGCTTGCGGTCGGTGATGTCCTGAATCTGGAAGATGAGGTGGACGCTCTTCGAGTACTGGTCACGCACGAGCGAGACGCTCCAGTGGACCCAGACCTCGTGCCCCGACTTGTGTATGTAGCGCTTCTCCATCTGCGACGCCTGCACCTTGCCCTTGAGGAGCTGGCCGATGTTCGAGAGCGCGGTCGGCAAGTCGTCCGGGTGCGTGACCGAGAGGAAGTCCGTCAGCAGCAGCTCCTTCTCCGTGTAGCCGAGTATCTGGCACAGGCTCCGGTTGACCTGGAGCCAGCGCCCCTCGGTCGAGACGAGCGCCATGCCGATGGCCGCGTAGTCGAAGGCCGAGCGGAAGCGGTCGCCCTCGCTGGCCGAGGGGCGCGCCTCGGCCTCCTGCGCGGCCGAGCCGGCGGCGGCGTCGCCCGCCAGCTTCGCCAGCAGCGCCGAGCCGACGAGGCTGGCCAGCGCCGCCACCGAGATGGCGACGGGGAAGCCCGCGAGGCGGACGCCGAAGGCCGCGGCGAGCGCGGCGGCTACGGCCGCGGCGTTGCCGACTATCTGCCAGAAGAAGAGGCGCGCGCCGTCGCGCCACGCCGAGAGGTTCATGCGGTACGAGCCGCCGAAGGCCGCGACCCCCGCGTTGACGAACGAGATGACGAGCACCGCCGCGCACACGGCGTTGAGCGTCGCCGCGGTCGGCGTCGAGGCGGTCAACTCGGTCAGCGGGCCGGCCGTCAGCCTGAGCGACCAGACGACCGCCGTGGCGCCCACGGCCGCGACCGCGCCGCGGAAGGCGACCGAGAGCGCGCCCCGCGACTCTGGGAGCGCGGCGCAGGCCGCGACCAGCGCCGCCAGCAGCACGCCCGCCTCGCCGTCGAAGAGCAGCATCGAGAGGAAGGCGAACGCCCCCGCGAAGGGGAAGCGCCAGCCCCCGGCCGGGCGCGTGTCGAACCGCGCCGAAACCTGCACGGCGAGCACCCCCAGCAGCAGCACGGGGAAGCCGAGGCTCGCCAGCGGCAGGCCGAAGACGGCCAGCAGCGCCGCCGCCGCCCCCGCCACGACCGTCCCGTTGACGAACTGCTGGGGGAAGCGCTGGCCTTCGTTAATCTCTATGGTCATGTTCTTAAGAGGATAATCCCGTCTGTTCTTAAGAGGGCGTTTCGGCCGGAGCCTTGGCGACCCGCGGTCGTCCGGGAGGGGGCGTCCCGGCTTTCGTCGTCCAGAGTCAAATCCGGCGCCAGAGGCGGAGCCGTAGTCCCGAGAGCTAAACGGCCGGGGAAACGCGGCTTATGCCGCGCCGGGGAAGCGGAAGGGGGAGCGGCCCTCGGTCAGTGTGACGGACATCGGTCAAGCAATCTGACGTGTTCGACCAGAACTTCGGTCAGTCGGTTTACGGGGCGTGAGTCTGATTGTAAGCCGCCCGCCGAACCTGCGGGCGCGTCGCCGTGGGAGTTTGACGGACGTGGCGCCGGCGGCGAACCGGACACCCTAATTTCATCCTAGCACACGGCTTCGCGGTTTGAGGAGAGGTTTTTTTGAACGACGAAGGCGGGAGGATGAGAGATGAGGGGACGGCCGCCGTCGCCCCCTTCCGTCTTCATCCTTCCGCCTTCACACTTACTCAAAGCCCGCCGGCAGTCTCCCACGCGTAGTAGAGGCCGAAGGCGACGCTGGCGACGCCGGCGAGCAGTTGGACGGGCGTGTCCACGTTGCGAAAGCGCCCGGCGGTCAGCGCGAAGGGCAGACCGATGAGCGCGCTCATCAAAAGCATCCCGCCGACGGAGCCGGCGCCGAAGACGAGCAGGTACGCGAAGCCGAGCAGCTTCGACCCGCCGCGCATCACCTCCGCCAGCACGAAGAGCGTCAGCGCGGCCGAGCCCGCGAGCCCGTGGACGACGCCGACCAGGAACGGCCGCCAGCCCCAGAGCCCCCTGTGCCGCGCGTGCGAGGCGGCGTGCGGCTCCGCGGCCGGGTGCGAGTCTTCGCGGTCGTGGAAGTGGAGGTGCGTGTGCGTGCGCCCGCCGTCGTGCGCGTGCGCGTGGACGTGCACGTCCCGCCGGCGTCGCAGCACCAGGTATAGGATGCGCGAGCCGAGCAGCACTATCATCAGCGCGACCGCCAGTTCGAGCGCGGTGGCCACGCGCTCCGGAATCTGCACGCGCAGCAGGATGAGCACCGCGCCCGCCGCGAAGAGCGCCGCCGTGTGCCCGAGTCCCCAGAGCCCCCCGACGGCGGCCGCGCGCCACACCGAGCGGTGCTCGCTGACGACCGTGGTGACGGCGACGAGGTGGTCGGCCTCGGTCGCGTGCTTCAGCCCCAACACGAAGCCGAACGCAAGCAGGGGGAGAGCGGATTCCATGCCGCCATCTTATACCCTGCCCGGGCGGCGGCCTAAGCGCCCGCGCGACCGGCGCCCGCCGCGCCCTTCAGGCGGACGGCTCGGGGGCGTTCGACGTCACGACGGCGGCGCGCGACGCCTGCGCCGGCTGTGAAGGGGCGGGCCCGGCGGCCGCGGGCTGTCTGGGCCGAGTCGCGCCGGACGGGGCGCGCGGCTCTCCGTCCCTGTTGGCTTCGGCCTTGGGGGCTTCGGCCTCGGGCGCTCTGGCGGGTTCGGGCTTTGACCGGGGGAGCATGCGGCAGCCGCCCTCGAAAATCGCGCCCTCTTCGATGACGAGGGCGGGCGTCTGTATGTCGCCGCGGACGCGCGCCGAGCGGCCGAACTCGATGCGCTCGGTGGCGACGATGTCGCCGTTGACCGTGCCGTTTATCCTTGCGGTGGCGACCTCGACGCGCGCCTCGACCACGCCGCCCGCGCTCACGATGAGCGAGCCCTTCTCCGAGCGGACGCGCCCGGTGAAGCGGCCGTCAATCCTCAGCATGCCCTTGAAATCGGCGTCGCCGGAGACGACCGTGCCGCCGCCGACGAAGCCGCTGACCACGCCGTCGCGCAGGTCGCGCGCCAGCGCCTCGGACTCTGTGACGGCGCGCGGCGCGGAGGGCGTCGCCGTCGCCGCGGGCGTCGCCGCGCGCGGTGGCGGCTCCTGCGCCTGCGGCGCGGGCGGGGCGTAGGGCTGCGTCGTCGTCGGCGGCGGCGGCTGCTGTTGCGCGGGCGGCTGCGGCCGCGGCTCGTTGGACTCGACTTTGGGGGAACGTCCCATTCTCAACATCGGAAAGATACCTCCATCTATAAGGGGTCGGTTCGCGCGCGCGAAGTGACAGGAGGGCGCGTCGGGCGCCTTTTGACGGACGCCCGGCGGCGCGCCCACGCGCTCACATTCGGCGGCTAACTGCTGACGGGTTAAGAGAGCTTCAAACGAGGCAAGAACGCCCGGGAAGAGCGCGACAATCATATGCCCCGCGCGCGCCGCCGACGTTGCGATGAGATTATCTTTCGGTTGCGCCCCCGACGGGTTATGATTCCGCGGCCGGAGACGGCGGGCGATGGACGACCGACGATAGACGACGAACGACGGCCAGGGCCTGGGCACGAGCGTTGAGCGTTGAGCGCCCGTCGTTACAGGCCGGCAATCACACCGGAGGGGGACTGCATTGAACGTCATCGAGACGGAGCGGCTCGGCTTGCGTGAGGTGACGGAGGCGGACGCCGCCTTCATCCTTGAGCTTTTGAACGACCCGGACTTCGTGCGCAACGTCGCCGACAGGGGCCTGCGCACGCTCGAAGACGCGCGCCGCTTCATCTCCGAGCGGCTGGTCGAGAGCTACCGCAGCTTCGGCTTCGGCTTCTGGCTCGTCGAGACGAAGGACGCGAAAGAGCCGGCGGGCATCTGCGGCCTCGTGAGCCGCGACGCGCTGCCCGGCGTGGACGTCGGCTACGCCTTCCTGCCGCAGTTCCGGTCGAGGGGTTACGCCTACGAGTCGGCCTCGGCCGTCGTCCGCTACGCGCGCGACGTCGCCGGCCTCAAGCGCCTCTACGCCATCGTCAACCCGGCCAACGCCGTCTCCATCCGCGTGCTCGAAAAGCTCGGCATGAAGTTCGAGAGGATGGTCAGGCTCGCCGACGACGAACCCGAAATCAAGCTGTTCGCCGCAGACCTCTGAGCGCGCGCGGAGCGGGGGAGGCCGGCGACGCGCGCCCGCGGCTCGCCGACGCGCACGACCTTTTGCGCAACTGCTCCGGGCAGTCAACCGCCTCGCTCGCCCGCGTCTTCCGCCCCGGCGCGGCCGAGCCGTTCGAGGACATCGGCGCCGGGCGCGACGCCCCGCTGCGGCTCTACGAAGACCTCGGCGCGCTGCTCGGGAGCGCGCGCCACGCCGAGCGGCACGACGGCGCGGAGGCGCTGCTCGTCTTCTCCGGGCGGTTCGACCTGTTTCGCGCCGGCAGCCTGCGCCACCTGATGCAGGAGGACAGCTAGACGTGCGAGGTGTTCGCCGACGGCCTCGCCGGCCTCCGCGACCGGCGTGCGCTGCGCCTCCAGCTCCACCGCTTCACCTGCCACCTCGAAATCCTTCTCAAGCACGTCGGCCAGCGCTCCGTCCTCTCCGACGCCCACCCCGGCGTCAGCGCCGCGGCCTGAAGGCGCGGGCGTCCGTGGGAGTTTCCCGAGAAGCGAAACAGCCCTTTCGGCTGCCGGGTGGGCGGCCGAAAAGGGCTGTCGTGCTTGAAAACTGATGAGCCGAGCAGGACTCGAACCTGCGACCCGCTGGTTAAAAGCCAGCTGCTCTACCAACTGAGCTATCGGCCCGCGCGTGGCCGATTATAGGGACGGCCGCGTGATTATTCAAACCCGTCGCGGCGCCGGCCTCAGTCTTCGAGCCAGCGCGCGAGGGCGGAGTCGCGTACGAGGATGGTCTGACTGCGCTCGGGGCCGGTGGAGATGAGGCCGACGGGGACGCCGATTTGCGAGGAGATGAACTCGACGTAGTCGCGCGCCGCGGCGGGCAGACTCTCCAGCTCGGTCACGCCCTCGGTCGAGGAGCGCCAGCCGGGCAGCGTCTCGTAGACGGGCTCGACCTCGCGCAGCTCCTGCGAGACGGCGGGGAACGACTCGCAGAGTTCGCCCTTCAGGCGGTAGCCGGTGCAGACCTTAATTTCGTCGAGCGCGTCGAGGATGTCGAGCTTGGTCAGGGCGACGGTGTCGAAGCCGTTGATCTCGGCGGCGTAGCGCGTGGCGAAGGCGTCGAACCAGCCGCAGCGGCGCGGGCGGCCCGTGGAGACGCCGTACTCGTGGCCGCGCTCGCGGATGAGCTGGCCCATCTCCTCCTCGCCCGCGAGCATCTCGGTGGGGAAGGGGCCTTCACCGACGCGGGTCGAGTAGGTGCGGACGATGCCGAGCACGCCGCCTATCTTCTGCGGCGCGAGGCCGAGGCCGGCGCAGACGCCGCCCGAGGTCGTGCTCGAAGAGGTGACGAATGGGTAGGTGCCGTGGTCCACGTCGAGGAGCGTGGCCTGCGCGCCCTCGACGAGGACGCTTTGCCCGCCGCGGACGGCGCGGTTGATGAAGTGCGTCGTGTCGGTGACGAACGCCTGCATGCGCTCGGCGAGCGGGGCGATCTCCTTGAAGACCTGCTCGGGGTCGAGCGTCGTGCCGCGGTACTGGCGGATGATGATGTTGGCGTCCTCGATGTTGCGCTCGATGCGCGAGCGCAGCACGTCCGCGTTCATCGCGTCGGCGACGCGGATGCCGCGCCGGCCGGCCTTGTCCTCGTAGGCGGGGCCGATGCCGCGCAGGGTCGTGCCGACCTTCTCGTTGCCGAGGCGCTCCTCGCTGGTGTGGTCGAGGGCGCGGTGGTAGGGGAGGATGAGGTGCGCGCGCGAGCTGACCTTGACGCGCTCGGGCGTGACCTGGAGCCCCTGCGCCGTGAGGCGGTCGGCCTCGGCGAAGAAGGCGATGGGGTCGATGACCATGCCGTTGCCGAGGACGCAGGTCTTGCCCTCGTGGATGATGCCCGAGGGGATAAGGTGCAGCGCGTAGGACCTGTCGCCGACCTTGACCGAGTGGCCGGCGTTGTGGCCGCCCTGGTAGCGCGCCACCACGTCGAACCGCTCGGCCAGCAGGTCAACGATCTTCCCCTTGCCCTCGTCGCCCCACTGCGCGCCGATCACAACGATGACTTTGGACATACTCAAGTAGACGGCGGCCCGTAGACAGTAGCCGGTGGAAAAACCTCTTCGGCGGGCGGCCCCAGTCCCGGCGTCAACGGCCGAGGCGCGCGGGCCTGCCGCCCGCCGCCCGCCGCGCTTCAGCTCGCCCGTTCCAGCTTGATGGGCTTCTCGATGAAGTAGAAGCTGCAAGTGCCGCGCACCTCGGCGAGGTCGCGGCGGTCAATGGGGAAGAGGCGGCACTGCGAGGGGCGGTCTTCGTAGATGCCGCAGGTCGTCGTGCCGTCGCCGTGCTTGCGGAGGAAGGGGCACTTGAAGAGGATTTCGCAGCAGGCGCCGCAGCGGTTGCAGTCGCCGCGCCGCAGGGAGAGCGCCTCGACGACCTCCTCGCGCTTGAAGCGGATGCGGACGAAGCGGCGGAGCTTCCCGTGCGCCTGCCGCGCGCGGAACTTGGCGTCCTCGACGGCCTGCGTGCGCTTGGCGGCGAGCCGCTCCTCGAAGGAGCGGCGCTGGCGTGCGGCGCGACTGGCTGTGGATGGTCTCATCACTCGCGGCTGACTCGCCCCGGGCCCCGCGCGCGGGGAGGGCGTGGCCGCCACGGCCGCCTCGGGCGCGGGGCGCGCGGCCTTCCGGCGCGTAACGCGCGCGGCGCGGGCGCGCCCCCGCGGTGGGGGGCTACGGCCCGCGCCGCGCGCGCTCTCAGGGTCAGGCGCTGGCCGCGCCGCTCGAAACGTGCTTGTCTATCATGCGCGAGATGGCCTCTTTCGAGGTCGCGCCCACCACGCGCTCCTCCTCCTTGCCGTTCTTGAAGAGGATGAGGGTCGGGATGCCCTTGATGCCGTAGCGCTGCGAGACCGCCGGGTTGTCGTCAACGTTGAGTTTGACGACCGTGGCGCTGCCCTGGTACTTCTCGGCGACGGCCTCGACCGTCGGCGCGAGCATGCGGCAGGGCGCGCACCACTGGGCCCAGAAGTCCACGAGCACGGGCCTGTCCGACTTGAGCACGTCCGACTCGAAATTGTTGTCGCTCACGTCCTTGACGAAATCACTCATGAGTTCAAATCTCCTTCGACTGCCTTAACTGACTGCTGACTAAACCTTCGCGGCCTACAGGTCGAACAGCGCGTGGTAGAGCCTGACGTACTTGCGCGCCGCCGCCCCCCACGAGTTGTCCACCCGCATGCCGTTCAACTGAATCCGCCGCCACGCCTCGGGGCGGCCGTACCAGTAGAGCGCCTCCCGCATCGCGCCGAGGAGCCCCTGCGCCGTGTAGTCGCGGAACTTGAAGCCCGTGCCCTCGCCCGTCTCCGGGTCGAAGTGCTCGACCGTGTCGTCGAGCCCCCCGGTCGCGCGCACCACCGGCACGGCGCCGTAGCGCATCGAGTACATTTGGTTCAGGCCGCACGGCTCGAACAGCGAGGGCATCAGGAAGATGTCCGCGCCGGCCTCGATTTGGTGCGCCAGCGGCTCGCTGAAGCCCCTGTAGACGGCGACGCGGTCGGGCGCGCCGTCCTTGAGCCGCTGGAAGAAATCCTCGTACTCGCGCTCGCCCGAGCCCAGCGAGACGAAGAAGGCGCCGGCCTCCAGCATCTGCCCCGCCGCCTGCCTGACGAGGTCGAACCCCTTCTGCGCGACGAGGCGCGAGATGGAGGCGACGACCGGCCGGTCCAACTCCTCCGGCAGCCCGAAGCGCCGCAGCAGCTCCCGCTTGCAGACGCGCTTGCCCGAGAGGTCTTCGGCCGAGAAGTGCGCGGGCAGGTGCGGGTCGGTCGCCGGGTCCCAGACGTCGTAGTCCACGCCGTTGGTGATGCCGACCAGGCGGTCGCGCCGCTGCCGCATCAGCCAGTCGAGCCCGTGCCCCTGCTCGGGGCCCTGTATCTCGAAGGAGTAGCGCGGGCTCACCGTCGAGACGGCGTCCGAGGTCATCAGCCCGGCCTTCAGCGACGAGGCCGCGCCGTTCGACAGGAAGACGTTCGACTCCTCGCCGCCGCGGTAGCCGAGCCGGTACAGTTCGCCCGGGTCGAAGAGCCCCTGGTAGGCCAGGTTGTGGATGGACATCAGCGTCCGCGTGTTCCCGAGGAACCCGCCGCGCCCGCGCCCCGCCCAGAGCCACGCGACCGCGAAGCCCGACGGCCAGTCGTTGCCGTGCACGACGTCGGGCGCCCGCCCCAGCCGGCCGAGCAGCGAGAGCGCCGCGCGGCTGAAGAAGGCGAAGCGGTGGTGGTCGTCCGAGAAGCCGTAGACCTTGCCGCGCGCGAAGTACTCCGGCGCGTCGATCAGGAAGGCCGGGGCGCCCGCGGCGTATGAGAGGTAGACGGAGACGCGCCGGCGCCGGCCGAGCCAGTCCACCTCGAGGTTGTCAAAGACCCTCTCGCCGAGCAGCGCCCGGTCGGTCGTGTCGTAGAGCGGGTGGATGAGCGCGACGTCCACGCCCTCGCCGACGAGCGCCTTCGGCAGCGCGCCGGCCACGTCCCCGAGGCCGCCCGTCTTGGCGAAAGGCACGGCCTCGGACGAAAGAAATGCGACGCGCACTAGTCCCCTTAACCACACCGCGCCCCACTTCGGAGGCGCGCGTCCTTCAGACGAACTTGACTGCTAAATCAGGGGATAATATCGCGAAGCGGCGCAGGGTTTGTCAAGAAAGGGGGAAAGCCGCGGGTCGCGAGCCGCGGGCCGCGACGGGAAGGGGCCTCACCCCT
>DASVUF010000284.1:0-2688 GCA_036387195.1 Pyrinomonadaceae bacterium
CCGCCCCCTTCGTTTTACCGGCCGGCGCTTTTGGCGTAAACTTTTGTAAAAGCAGGGGGATTTCGGCGGGCGGCGACAAACGCGGGGGGCTCGGCGTGCAACCAATACAGGGGCCCGTCCGTAATACGCGCGAACCATGAAATTCATCGAGACATTGAAGCTGGCGGCGGCCGCCATCTGGGCGCACAAGCTGCGCTCCGCGCTCACGCTGCTCGGCATGATTATCGGCGTGGCGGCCGTCGTCGTCGTCGTCTCGCTCATCCAGGGCTTCAACGCCTACATTGACGAGAAGATAGCCAACATCGGCGCCAAGTCCTACACCCTCGGCCGCTTCAGCATGGACGACTTCAAGGACACGGACTCCATCGCGGCCGCGCAGCGCCGCAACAAGGAGTTGACGCTCGAAGACTTCGAGTTCCTGAAGACGCGGCTGACGCTCACCGACAAGTTCGCCGCCGGCGCCCGCCCGCAGCGCGCGCAGGTCAAGCGCGGCAACGAGCTGCTCGAAGAGGTGCAGCTCGACGGCAAGCAGCCCCTGATGGGCGACATCGAGAAGGTGGACATCGCCGACGGCCGCTACTTCACCGACATCGAGAACAACGAGTCGGCGCGCGTCGCCTTCATCGGCTCGGACGTGGCCGAGAAGCTCTTCCCCGACGGTAACGCCGTCGGCGGCGAAATCTTCATCAACGCGCTGCCCTACCGCGTCGTCGGCGTCCGCGCCGCCAAGGGCACGGTCTTCGGCATGCCGCAGGACACCTTCGTCACCGTGCCGCTGCTCACCTACCGGCGCAACTTCGGCGCGCTCAAGAACTGGCGCTCGGTCTACTTCCAGGGCACGGCCCGGGACGACAAGTACTTCCAGGACGCCGTCGAGGAGGCCCGCCAGTGGATGCGCGTGCGGCGCGGGCTGGACAAGGGCGAGAAGGACAACTTCGGCATCTTCACGCCCGACTCCATCACGGGGCTGCGCGACCGCCTCTTCGGCACCATCTTCATCGTCGCCATCGCCGTGCCGGCCATCGCGCTCATCGTCGGCGGCATCGTCGTGATGAACATCATGCTCGTCTCGGTGACCGAGCGCACCAAGGAGATAGGCATCCGCAAGGCGCTCGGCGCGCGCCGCGCCGACATCCTCAAGCAGTTCCTCGTCGAGGCCGTGACGCTCTCGGCCATCGGCGGGGCGACCGGCGTCGCCATCGCGTGGGGCTTGGGGCGCATCGTCTCGGCGGTGCTCATCCCGACCTACCTGTCGCTGTCGGCCGTCGCCGTCGCGGTCACCGTCTCGGGCGCCATCGGCGTCGCCGCCGGCATCTTCCCCGCGTGGAAGGCCGCCCGCCTCGACCCCATCGAGGCGCTGAGGGCCGACTAGATGAGCATCCTGCGCGGCGACATCTACGAGAACTTCGCGATGGGGTTGCAGACCCTGCGCACGAACAAGCTGCGCTCGTTCCTGACCGTCATCGGCGTGATGATCGGCGTCATCACGGTGATGCTCATCGCCTCCATCATCAGCGGCATCGACGAGCAGGTGAAGAAGGAGATCGAGTCCTTCGGCACGCGCTCCATCTTCATCGCCAAGTTCGAGCCCGGCATCCAGGTCGGCCGCCGCTCGCGCGAGGAGCGGATGCGCAAGGACCTGACCTACGACGACGCCGTCGCCATCTCGCAGCTCTCGGCCGTCGAGCTGGCCGTGCCCTTCCTCGACATCACCAATAACTTCTTCGGCCGCAAGATAAAAGTCTCGACCGAGGGCAAGACCTCGGAGGCGGTGAGGCTCGAAGGGACGCTGCCCGACTACATCCGCGCCGGGACGGACGTCGTCAGCGAGGGGCGCTTCTTCTCGCAGTTCGAGAACGATACCAACCAGCGCGTCTGCGTCGTCCGCAGCCGCGTGGCCGAGGACTTCTTCCCCAACATGACCGCGGTCGGCCAGTCCATAGACATCGGCGGGCAGGACTTCAAGGTCATCGGCGTCGTCCAGCAGCGCGAGCAGCTCTTCGGCGGCTCCGGCTCCGACGACATCAACAACGGCATCTACGTCCCCTTCAACGTCGCGCGGAAGCTCAAGCCGAACGCCGACGACGTCTACCTCCTCGCCGTCGCCAGGCCGGGCCAGATAGAGGCGGCCAAGGACCAGATAACCGACCTGATGCGCGTGCGCCGGCAGGTGCCCTTCGGCAAGCCGAACAACTTCGGCATGGCGACGGCCGACTCCATCATTGACCAGTTCCGCGCCATCACGGGCGGCGTCGCCATCGCGATGGTCGCCATCTCCTCGGTCGGCCTGATGGTCGGCGGCATCGGCGTGATGAACATCATGCTGGTGAGCGTGACCGAGCGGACGCGCGAGATAGGCGTGCGCAAGGCCCTCGGCGCGCGGCGCAAGGACATCCTCTGGCAGTTCCTCATCGAGGCGGCGACGCTGACCGGCGTCGGCGGCCTCATCGGCCTCGCCATCGGGTGGGTTCTGACGCTGCTCGTGCGGCTGCTGCTCCCGTCCTACGTCCCGCTCTGGGCGCCCGTGATGGGCTTCGTCGCCTCGGTCGGCATCGGCCTCGTCTTCGGCCTCTGGCCCGCCTGGAAGGCCGCGCGCCTCGACCCCATCGAGGCGCTCCGCTACGAGTAAAAAGAGCCGCACGCCGTTAAAGGCCGTCGGGCGTAAATCGTGAGCCGCGACGAGAAGAC
>DASVUF010000285.1:0-2409 GCA_036387195.1 Pyrinomonadaceae bacterium
CTGGTCTGGATGATTCCGGAGTTCAACCTCGCCGACTGGCGCGACCCCGTGACGAACGCCCCGCACCTGCCGGGCCGCCTCAACCGCGAGTGGCTCGACCTGCTGGCCGGGGCCGAGTCGGCGCTGCGGGACGGCGACGACGCCCGCGCCTCCGAGCTGGCCTCCCGCATGGTCGAGATTGACGGCGGCGTGGCGGTCGCCGGCCTCTACATACTGGCCGGGTGCCACGAGCGCGCCGGCCGCGTGGACGAGGCGCGCGACTGCCTCGAACGCGCGCGCGACGCCGTCTCCTGGGACCTCTCGCGGCAGGTCATGCCGAGGACTTACCGCGCCACGCAGAACGCGCTGCGCGAGACGCTGGGCGACTACCCGATTCAGGTGATTGACCTGCCCGCGCTCTTCAAGGAGCACCTCGGCGGCGGCATCGCCGGGCGCAGCCTCATCATTGACTACTGCCACCTCACGGTCGAGGGCATCCAGGTCGCGATGGGCGCGGCCGCCGCCTGCGTCGTCAAGGCGCTGACCGGCGCCGAGACTTCGTGGCGCGAGATGGCGAACAGCGACATCGCGCCGTCGAAGGAGATAGAGGCCGAGGCGTCCTTCCTCGCCGCCGTCCACAACGCGCACTGGTTCCAGTCTTACGACCTCGTCCGCTACTACTGCGCGCGCGCCCTCCAGTTGTCGCCGCACGTCGCCGAGCTGATGATCAACTACCTGGAGCTACAGGCGCGGCCGCTCGTCCCGGCGCTGATGAGCGGGTCGGAGGAGCACATCTCGCAGATGGGCTCGTCGCTGATGCACCAGTACCTTTTGAGCAAGAACGAGAAGCGGCTGGAGAAGGTGCTCTACGACGCGGCGGTGGACGCGCTCGCCGAGGCGGGCGTGGACGCGCGCGCGCGGCTCGACCGCTTCCGCCGCGAGGAGCACAGCGTCTCGCAGGGTGAGACGAACCTCCTCGCCTACTACTACTGCTCGGCCGTCAACCAGCCGCAGGAGCTGGCGTGGCTCATCGAGACTAGCCACAAGAAGTACCAGCCCAACAAGACGGCCTACTACAAGGCCTACTGGCCCGAGTCGCGCTTCGTCTTCTTCGCCGACGGCGGGCGCGCCGTGCGGCTCGACCTGACCTGCCGGCTGCCGGCGGGGGCGGCGGGCGGCGCGCCGGTCGGCGTCATGCTCAACGGCAGGCCGCAGGTGCAGATAGCGGCCGACCGCGAGTGGGGGACGTGGGAGATAGACCTGGCGGGCGAGGCCGTGCGCGACGGACTCAACGAACTCTCCGTCTGGTGGCCCACGCCCGAGTTCCCCGGCGCCGCCGCGCTGGAGAAGGTCAAGTCGAACCTCTTCGAGCGGGAGTTGGCCGAGTTCTACCCCGTCTTCGGCGAAATCCATTCCTTCACGGCCTCCGACGGCCAGGCGGTTTCGGCCGGCGAGCCCGACGCGCGCCGGGAGCAGGTCGGAGTCTCCTGACCGCGGGTCAACTTTAGAGCCCCACCGGCCGGCGGCGATTCCGCCGCCGGCGGCCGGCAGGCGGCGCCCGCCCCGCGTTTAACTTCCCAACGGACATTCATAGAGGACCCGGGACATGGAAAGGCCCCCTGAGTCGTTGAAGTCGTTCGCGAACCGCGTCGCATCCCTCGCGCACACAGGGCAGTCCGCGCAGGTGCTCCACCTCCTTCGCTTCGCAGGCTTCCTCCGCGCGGGCGCTTCCGAGCACACGGCCCTCTCAGACGTCTTCGCCTCGGAGGCCGACGCGCGGCCGCCCGCCGAGCCCGGGCACGTCGGCGTCTGGGAGCGGCGCGAGGAGGGCGGCCGCGCCTGCTTCGTGCGCCGCCCCGAGCTGATGCACGAGTGGTCTTTCTGGGCCAACGTCCCCCGCATCGAGGCGAAGGGGGCGCGCAAGCGCGTCGTCCTCATCGGCGAGTCGGTCGCACGCGGCTACCTCTACGACCCCGAGTACACCCCGGCCTCCGCACTCGAAGCCATGCTCAAGGCGCGCCTCGGCGACGACGAAATCGAGGTCATTGACCTCGCGCGCATCAACCTCTCCTATAAGGTCACAGAGCTGGCGATAAGCGCGCTCCAACTCGAACCCGACGCGGCCGTCGTCTTCGCCGGCAACAACTGGGACGTTTCCGAGCCGTCCCCCTCCGAGATGCTGGAGGCCGAAGAGGCGATGTCGCGCGAGGGCGTCCGCGGCGTGAAGCGCGCTTCCGAGGCGCAAATCGCGCGCAAATCGCGGCGCATGTTCAACGACATCGCCGCCGCCTACGCCGAGCGGGGCGTGCCGCTGGTCTGGATGATTCCGGAGTTCAACCTCGCCGACTGGCGCGACCCCGTGACGAACGCCCCGCACCTGCCGGGCCGCCTCAACCGCGAGTGGCTCGACCTGCTGGCCGGGGCCGAGTC
>DASVUF010000286.1:0-16576 GCA_036387195.1 Pyrinomonadaceae bacterium
GGCCGGCCGCACGGGCTCCGCGCCCGGGTGGGCGCGCGCCCGCGTCGAGAGTCTCAAGAAGAAGGCCGCCGCCGACGAGACGCGCCCCGCTGCGGCCCCGAGCCGTTGAGGGCAGTGAGGAAAGTGACGCAAGTGACGCAAGCGACGCGAGCGACGCGAGCGACGCGAGCGACGCAAGCGACTAAAGCGACTGAAGCGACGCGAGTGACCCAGGTGACGCGAGCGACTGAAGCGACGAAGTCGCGCCCGGCCGTCAGGGGAGCCTGACGCGGGCCGCTCGCCGCGGGCGCGCACCGGCGGTCGGCCGGGGACGCGCGCGAAGGCGCCCCGGCCGCGCACAAAAGAAGGCGGGAGACTCCAGGGGAGTCCCCCGCCTTTCTGCTTGGCGCTTCGGGCGAAACCGCGCGCCCGTCAGGGCGTCCACGCCTCGACTTCCATGACGCGGCTGTAGCCGTCCCTGGCGGCGCGCGCCAGCACCCTGATTTTCGTCGTCGTCAGCGGCGCGAACTGCACCCTGCGCCACACGCGGTCGTTGCCCGCCACCACCCCGCCGGGGACCGCCGCCCACGCCGTCCCCGTCCAGTACTGCACGTCGAAGTCGGTCAGCCCGAAGTCGCCGAAGGTCGTCGCCTCCGACGGCTCGACCGGGTTGTTGTAGTCGTCCTGCATCGTGACGACGCCGACCTCCGAGATGGCCCTGGCGCCCGCGAACGCGACCTCCACCCAGTCGGGCTTGGCCGTCGTCGCGCCGTGCCAGATGTTGTAGCGGCCGTCGGCCATCCGCAGGCTGCGGCGGTCGCCGTCGTTGACCGCGGAGACGGGGAACTGCGCGTTGAGCTGCGAGGAGGCCGAGGCCACGCCGCCGTTGCCCGCCAGCGCCACGTTCGTCCTGCCGGCGGGCGGCGCGGCGTCAACGCCCCACGCCTCCAGCTCCCAGACGCGGCTGAAGCCGTCGGCCGTCGCGGCGACCACCAGCCTGAGCTTCGTCGTCGTGACGGGCGCGAACGAGAGCTTGCGCCACACGCGGTCGTTGCCCGTGACCTTCGCGCCGGGGACTGCGGCCCACGCCGAGCCCGTCCAGTACTGAGCCTCGAAGTCCCTCAGCCCGTACTTCGTGAACGTCGTCGCCTCGGTCGAGACCGACTGCTCGGAGAAGTTGTCGCGCTGCGTGAAGACGTCAATCTCGTCAACGGTCTTCGCCCCCGCGAACGTGACTTCGAGCCAGTCGGGCTTGGCCTGCGACGCGCCGTGCCAGATGTTGTAGCGGCCGTCGGGCATCTGTAGGTTGTGTGGGTCGCCGTCAATGGCGGCCGCCGCGGGGAAACTCGCGCTGTACTGCGAAGAGGCCGCGGCCGTCGCCCCGTTCGACGCCAGCGCCACGTTCCTGCGCGACGCGCCCTGCGGCTGCTCCTTCGGCCCCCACGCCTCCAGCTCCCAGACGCGGCTGAAGCCGTCGGCCGTCGCCGTGACCACCAGCCTGAGCTTCGTCGTCGTCAGCGGCGCGAAGGTCATCTTCCGCCACACGCTGCCGTTGCCCGCCACCTGGCAGCCGGGCACGGCGCGCCACGCGGAACCCGTCCAGTACTGCACCTCGAAGTCTTTAAGGCCGTACTTCGTGAAGGTCGTCGCCTCGGTCGGCTCCGCGCCGGACTCGAAGTCGTCGGGCTGCGTGAAGACGCTGACCTCGTCAACGGTCTTCGCGCCGGCGAACGCGACTTCCAGCCAGTCGGGCTTGGTCTGCGACGCGCCGTGCCACATGTTGTAGACCGAGCCGGCCTGGAGGCTCCGCCGGTCGCCGTTGATGGCGGCGGCCGCCGGGAAGCTCGCGCTGTACTGCGACGACGCGGAAGCCGTCGCGCCGTTCGACGCCAGCGCGAAGTTGGTCCTGCCCGACGCGGGCGTCGGGGTCGGCGTCGGCGTGGGCGTCGGGGTCGGCTGCGTGGCGCCCGCGCCCCAGGCTTCCAACTCCCATACGCGGCTGAAGCCGTCGGCCGTCGCCGTGACCACCAGCCTGACTTTCGTCGTGGTGACGGGCGCGAAGGTGAACTTCTTCCACACGCTGCCGTTGCCCGCCGCCTGACAGCCCGGCGCGGTTTGCCAGCCGGAGCCGTTCCAGTACTGCACCTCGAAGTCCCTGAGGCCGTACCTGGTGAAGGTCGTCGCCTCGGTCGGCGCGGTTCCCGACTCGAAGTCGTCGGGCTGCGTGAAGACGTTGACCTCGTCAATCGTCCTCGCGCCGGCGAACGTGACTTCGAGCCAGTCAGGTTTACGCGCGCCCGCGGCGCTGTGCCACATGTTGTAGCCCGAGCCGGCCTGCAAGCTCCGCCGGTCGCCGTTGATGGCGGCGGCCGCGGGGAAGCTCGCGCTGTACTGCGACGACGCGGAAGCCGTCGCGCCGTTCGACGCCAGCGCGAAGTTGACCCGGCCGGCCGGCGTCGGCGCGGGAGTGGGCGTCGGCGTCGGAGTGGGCGTCGGAGTGGGCGTAGGCGTCGGGGCCGGCGCCTCGTCGGTTAAGATGACGATGACGGTCGCGGACGTGCGCGTCGCGCCGGAGTTGTCGGTCGCCGTGGCGCTCAGCGCGTGCGTGCCGGGCGTCGCGTTCACCCACTCGAAGGTGTACGGCTCGACGTTCGACGTGCCGATGAGCGTCTTGCCGTCGTAGTACGAGACGGAGACGACCGAGCCGTCGCGGTCGTTGGCGATGGCCTTGAGGATGACGGTGCGGCCGGCGATGGTCGGGCCCGCCGGGCCGGCGTTGCGGTCGCCGCCCGGCGCGCCCGGGGTCAACTCGGCGGGCTCGCCGGCGATGGTCGGGCCGATGTCGAGCGCCACGTCGGGCGGCGCGTTGAGCTGCGCGGTCGAGGCCGCCAGCTTCAGCGTCACGAGGTCGGCCGAGGAGCGCGTCGCGCCCGTCAGCAGCGCCTCGCCCGCCAGGTACAGGTTGCCCGCCGCGTCGGCCGCCATGTCGTACAGGCTGTCGCCCGTGTGCTGCGGGTTGTCGTAGCGGTAGACCCACTGCTCCGTCCCGTCGGCCTTGTACTTGGCGACGAAGGTGTCGCCGTTGACGAAGCCCTCCGAGTAGCCGCCGACGTAGACGTTGCCCTGCGCGTCGAGCGCCAGCTCGCGCCCGCCGTCAACCTTGCCGGGGAAGCCGCGGTAGACGCGCGACCACTGCAAGTTCCCCGCGCCGTCGAACTTGACCGTGGCCGCGTCCCATGTGTTCTCCGAGGTGGCCTGCGCGTACTCGCCGTCCCAGCTCTCGCCGGTCAGGTAGACGGCGCCGGCCGCGTCAATCACCATGTCGCGCGGGTAGTCGTTCGACTCGCCCGACCAGTTGCGGCTCCAGACCAGCCCGCCCGTCGCCGGGTCGTACTTCAGCAGCAGGTAGTCGGCCTCGGTCGTCCCCGCCTTGTTCGCGCCGTAGACGTAGACGGCTCCCGCCGGGTCAACGCCGACGCCGCCCGACTCGTTCGAGACGGGGTTCTCCGGCTGCGGCGCGGGGCCGGGCCCGCCCGGGAGCCCCGTGAACCGCGACGCCCACTGCTTCGCGCCCGCCGCGTTGTACTTGACGGTCACGATGTCGCGCGAGGTCGCGCCGTTCGCGCCCGCGTAGCCCGTGCCCGTGACGTAGACGTTGTCGGCCGCGTCAACGGCGACGCCGTAAGCCTCGTCACCTATCTGCTGCGTCGAGTGGCGGCGCGCCCACAGCTCGTTGCCCGCCGGGTCGTACTTGACGGCGACGAACTCGTCGTAGAGGCGCTCTATGGTGCTGCCCTGCGACGAGCCGGCGACCAGGACGTTGCCCGCCGAGTCGAGCGCCATCGCGTAGGCGATGTCCCAGTGGCCGATGGGGCCGTTGTAAATCTTCGCCCACTGGCGCTGGCCGGCGGCGTTGTACTTGATGGTGACGACGTCGTACTCGGAGCCGGGGAAGGCCGCCTCCCACGACGTGCCGGCGACGTAGACGTTGCCGGCCGAGTCCACCCTGACGGCGCCCGCCCAGTCCTTGTAGTTGCCCTCGCCGGCGTAGGTCGCCGACCAGAGCAGCTCGCCCGCGGGCGAGTACTTGAGCGTCGTGATGTCCGTGCCGCCGTCGGTCGCGGAGCTTGAGGTGGCGGCGACGTAGGTGTTGCCCTGCGCGTCCACGGCGACGTGCGGGTCGCGGTCGGCCGTGTGCAGCGGGCCGTCGAAGAAGCGCTCCCAGGTGAGCGCGGCCGGGGCCGGCGTCGGCGTGGGCGTCGGCCCCGGCGGCAGCGGCCCGGAGGCCGTGAAGTCGAAGGTCTGGCTCTCGACCAGCCCCTCCCACGTCGCCGACGGCGGGAAGAACTGGTAGCCCGGCTCGGCCGGCTTGACCGTGTAGCGCCCGCCGCGCGAGAGCCCCGCGAAGCTGTAGCGGCCCGACGCGTCCGTGCGCGACTGGGCGACGATGCGGCTCTCGTTGAGGAGCAGGTTGACCAGCGCGTTCGTCAGGAAAATCTCGTTGCCCGGCGCGCTCTGGTTGTGGCGGAGGCGGCCCGTCAAGGAGAGGTTCCCCTCCGGGTCTATGAAGTTGACGACGACGACCGGCGAGGCCGCCAGCGTCCTGCCCGTCGCGTCGCGCGCCACCGCCCGCAGCTCGAAGAAGTCAATGTTTCCGCTGCCGATGGCCGCCGTGTACGGCGGGTTGAAGTCCGTGCTGAGGAAGGACGCGCCCGCGCCCGTGTAGAAGTCAACGCTCCTGACAAGCCCCTGCGGGTCCGTGACCTCGGCCGCGATGACGACCGTCTGGCCGACGGTGTAGCTCGCGCCGTTGGCCGGGCTCGTGATCTGGACGGCGACGCCGGAGGGCGTCGGCGTCGGGGTCGGCGCGGGCGTCGGGGTGGGCGTCGGCGTCGGCTGCGGGGTGGGCGTCGGCTGCGGCGTCGGCGTCGGCGCCGCGACGAGGCCGAGGGTGATGTTCGCGCCCGAGCGGAAGCCGTTGTTGTCCGTGGCCCAGGCCGTCAGCGTCACCTGCCCGGAGGCGGGCGGGTTGTTCCAGACGACGGTGTAGGCGCCGTCGGCGTCGGGCGCCGCGGTCTGGCCGATGAAGCCGCTGGCGCTGTTGTAGAACTCGACGAGCGCGATGGTCCCGTCGCGGTCGGAGGCCGCGGCCCTGAGCGTGACGCCGCCGGCCGAGCTGACCTGCGCGCCGTCGGCCGGGCTCACCCAGCGCACCGCCGGGTAGGCCGCCGCCACGTGGACGTTCGAGATGGGCGAGTCGCCGCGCAGGCCGCCCGCGTCGTAGGCGACGGCGAAGACGCCGTGCGGGCCCGTCTTGTCGGGCACGAAGCTGGCGCGGTACTCGCCCGCCTCGTTCGGCTCGGCGACGACGGCGATGGGCGTCGTCGTCCCGTTGTGGTTGTAGAAGAACTCGACGCGGTCAACCTCGCCGTCGTCCTCGACCGTGGCCGCGACCTCGACGGCCGGCCCCTGCGGCACGTTCGAGTTGGGCAGCGGCGAGATGACGCGCGGCCGCGGCGGCTGGTTGATGGAGACGTTCTCCTTCGTCGTGTTGAGCGCGTAGAAGTAGCCGTAGCCCGTGGCGCCGCTGCTCAGGACATCGCCCGCCGTGTAGGCGGTCGCGCCGTCGTGGGTGAAGGCGAAGCGCGTGAACGGCTGGATGTGGCCGTAGGGCGCGAAGCCCGGCTCGGTCGGCAGCGCCTGCCGCCACGCCTGCTGCCCCGTCGCCGGGTCGAGCGCGACGAAGAAGCCCGACTGGCCGAAGGCGCCGCCCCCGCCCATCACGACGAAGCTGTTCGACGGCGAGACGTTCGGCGTGCTGAGCGACCCCGCGTCGTTGTACTGCCAGCGCGCCGTCCCGTCCGGGTTGACCGCCTGGAGGCGCGAGCCGACCGGCAGGAAGTAGTGCGTGTTGTCGGGGCCGGCGGCGGCCGGCCACTCGACCGCGCCGTTCGTCAGCGGGAAGGCGTAGAGCTGCGCGCCCGTCTGCCCGCTGTAGTTGACGTTGCGGACGCGCAGGTTCCCGTCGGGCGCGACGGCCGGCAGGTCGGCGGTCGCGCTGCCGTTCGCCCACAGGAAGCC
This sequence comes from Pyrinomonadaceae bacterium, assembly GCA_036387195.1. Lineage (GTDB taxonomy): Bacteria > Acidobacteriota > Blastocatellia > Pyrinomonadales > Pyrinomonadaceae > QHXN01. The sequence continues at coordinate 6,061 of DASVUF010000286.1, forward strand.
GCCCGACAGGTCGTAGGCGTAGGACGACGCGCCGGCGTTGAAGAAGAGCCGGCCGGCGGCGGCGTCGAAGGCTATCTCGCGCGTCGAGCCGTCAGAGACGGAGCCGGGGAGCGAGTGGTTGCGCGACCACGCCAACGTCCCGTCGGGGCGGAAGGCCGCCGCGTTGTGCTGCCCCGGCCTGAAGACGACGTAGACCTTGCCGTCGGGCCCGACGTTCGGGCCCGCGTAAATCTGGTTCGACGCGTCGAGGACGCGCCACCTGACGCCGCCGTCGCGCGGGTCGAGCGCCATCAGCGCGACCGTGTAGGGCTGGCCGACGACCGGCTGCTCGTAGTCGCCGACGTAGACCGCGCCGTCCTGCCCGACCGTTATCTGGCCGGCGCCGCCGCCGCGCCTGACCCACTTCAGCTCGCCCGCGGCCGACCAGGCGTAGATGAGCCCGCCGACCTGCGCGTAGACGCTCCCGGCGTCGGGGCTGCCCGCGGGCGCGACCGCCGGGCGATAGCTCAGGCTGTCGCCGAGGTATTTCGTCTGCCAGCGGATGCGCCCGACGGACTGGCGCGCGGCGACGTTGATCGTCAGCGCGTTGCTCGTCCCCAAGGGGTTCGAGACGACGACCTCGACCGGCCCGAGCGCGGCCGCCTCGGGCGCGTAGCCGATGATTTCCGTGGGCGTCCACTTGACGACGATGGCGCTCTTCTTGTCCACGAGGACGCGGCTCGCGCCCTGCTCGGCGCCGAAGTTCGTCCCCTTGAGCGTGAACCAGCCGCTGCGCTCGACGGTCTGCGGCGAGACGGAGGCGAGGCTCGCCGGCGTCGTCAGCGTGCCGTAGAGCTGCATGACGGCGTCGGCGTTGGCCGCGGCCGCCCACGCGGGCGAGGCCGCGTAGTTGTCGCGCGCGCGGACCGGCGCGTTCTGCGGCGCGCCCGAGCGCGCGCTGAACCAGTACCAGACGCCGGCCGTGCCCTCCTCGACGAGCTGCACGGAGACGAAGTGCTTGCCGGCGGCGCGGAACGAGTGCGGCAGCCGCACGTCCACGCGCGCGGGCGCGTCGGCGTTGAGGTCGAGGCCGGGCGCGCCCGCGGCGACGAACTGCTCGTCCTGGAGCGCGCCGGGCGAGCCGTTCTCCCACGCGTAGAAGCGCACGTAGAGGCCGCGCACCACGGCGCCGCCGCCCGCGCCGAAGTCGAGCCCGCCGCCGACGACCACGCGGTCAATGTCGCCGACGATGTCGAAGTCGTCGGCCAACTCCTTGTCCACGGGCGGCCCCGAGAGGCGGACGATGCTCGGGCCGAACTGCGACTGGCCGTCCCACTGCGCCGAGGTGAGCTGCGCGCCCGCCGCGCGCTCGACGGTGACGCGCGCCGGGAGCGAGGCGGCCGAGCCGCCGCGGTTGTCGAAGGCGACGGCCGTAATCTCGTGCGTCCCGCCGGGCAGGTTGAGTGAGGCCGCGAAGGGCTCGGCCGTGTCCACCTCGACGGTGAAGCCGTTGGCGCGGAACTCGACGCGCTCGATGGTCCCGTCCTCGTCCGCGGCGGTGGCGGCGGCCGCGACGGGCGCGCCCGCGGGGAAGTTGGCGAGCGCCAGCGGCGAGGTGAGCGCGACGACCGGCCTGACGTTCAGGTCGGGGTCGGGCTCGTGCTCGGGCGCGACCGTGACGACGACGGCCGGGCTGACGGACGTGTTCCCCCAGTTGTTCGTCGCGTGCGCGGTGACGCTGTGCGCGCCGGCGGGCGCGTCCGCCCAGGTGAAGCTCCAGGGCGCCTGCCACTCGGAGTTGGCGCCGCGGCCTATCCATCGCGAGCCGGCGTAGAAGTCGACGCGCTCGATGTACTCGTCGCTGCGGTTGTTGTTCGTCTTCGCCGTGGCGGTGAAGGTGACGGAGACGGGCTGCTTGTAGGCCGCGCCGGCGGCCGGGCTCGTGATGAGCGCCGTGGGCGGCTGGAAGACGTAGAGCGTGGACTCGTAGGTCGTCGTCGAGCTGCCCGCGGCGTCGGTCACGCGCGCCGTGACGTGGTAGTAGCCGGCCGGCGGCAGCACCCAGTCGAGGTGGTAGTCGCCGCCCGCGCCGGGCGCGGTCGCCACGCCGACGAGGGCGGGCGGGTCGGCCGTCGAGCCGTTGAGGTGGTCGCGGCTGGCGTAGAACTCGACGAGCGCGACGCCTTCGGGGTCGGCGGCCGTGACCGTGAGGCGCGCGTTCTGGCCGAAGGTCACGCGCGCCGCGTCCTCCTTCATCTTCGCGACGGGCGGCGTGGCGACGTTCGAGTAGGCCGAGTCGCCCGCGGCGTTGTAGGCGCGGACGCGGAACTGGTTCTGCGCCTGCGCGCCGACCGCGACGCCTTCCGCCGAGGTCGAGTTCGCGCCGAGCAGCCTGACCTGGTTGAAGCCGCCGGTCGAGGCCATCTCGACCTTGAAGCCCGTCTCGTCGGTGGCGGCGTCCGCCCACCTGAGTTTGACCGAGCCGGTGGCGGGGCCCGTGTTGACCTGCTCGGCGACGAGCGCCGTAGGAGCGTTGGGCGCGCCCGAGGCGGGCGGCGCGGCGAAGCGCGCCGTGCGCAGCGTCAAGCGGTTCGCCGTGTGGCCGGGCGTCTGCGAATCGCCGCCGTCGTAGAACTTCGAGTAGGAGAAGACCGTCAGGCCGCCGGCCGCCGCGACGAAGGGCGAGTCCTCGGGGAGCGGCGAGTCCGCGACCGCGAACTCCTCGACCCTGACGTTGGTGGGCGCGACGCGCGCGCCGTAGACGTCGCCGCGCGGCTGCCGCGGGAAGAGCGCGTTGCGGTGGTCAACCCACGTCGCGACGTACTGGCCGCCGTCCCACGCGACCGAGGGGAGCGCCTGGCGGCCGGGCGCGTCGGCCAGCGGCGCGCCGCTCGCCGGCTCGGGCGACGAGCCGTCGGCGTTGAGCCGGCGTGCGTAGACGTTGCCGGCGGCCTCCCAGACGACGAGCGCGCCGTCGCCGGCGACGGCGATTTCGGGCTTGAGGTCGTCGCCGAGGTTGGCGACGACGAAGGGCGCGGTCGGCGTCCCGTCGGGGGCGACGAAGGAGCCGCGGATGGTGCCCGGCGAGTCGTCGTGGTTGTTGTGCCCCTCCCAGATGACGAGCCAGCGCCCGCCGAAGGCGGCGGCGCGCGGCCACGAGTCGAAGAGGCGCTCGATTTTGACGGGCGTCCCCGAGGGCGTCCCCGCGCCGTCCACGCGCACGGACTGGACGGTGCGAATCTGCCGCGTCTCCTGAAGGATGTTGGTGACGAGGAAGGCGCCGTCGAGCGCCGCCACGTCCGGCTGGTGGCCGGCCATGACGAGCGCGGGCTGCGCCGCGGCCCCCGCCTGCGAAAGCCCCGAGGCCGGGACGACGCGCGAGTAGGTCTGCCAGCCCTCGGGCGACGTGACGTCCCAGACGACGAGGTAGGCCGTCCCGTTCCACGCGACCGAGGGGTTGTCGGCCGTCGGCTGGTCCGTGATGAGGAAGGGCTCCTGGTCGAGCGGCGCGCCGTTCTGGTCGAGCCGCTGCCCCACGATGCGCTGCCGGCCGGAGACGTCGCTGCGGAAGACGGCGAGGAAGCCCGCGCCGTTCCAGGCCAGACGCTGCCTGGACTGGCGCGGCGCGCCGAGCGCCGCCGGCCCGCCGTTCGACACCGCCCCCGCGGCCGAGACGCGCGCCGCGTACACGTCGCGGGCGCCCGAGCCCTGCCACGCCACCAGCGCGCCGCCCGACACGCCGGGCGTGATGGAGGGGTCGCCTTCGTTGTCGGCCGAGGCCGCGATGACCACGGGCGTCTGGTCGAGCACGGCGCCGGAGGGCGCGACGCGCGTCAGGTAGACGTCTTGCCCCCCGAGGTAGGACTGTGTCGCGGGGTTGTAGCTGGACTCGTAGGCGACGAACCAGTTAGAGCCGTCCCACGCGACCTGCGGGGTCGCCGGCGAGACGCCGATGTTCGGGTTGACGGTGAGCGAGGGCACGTCCACGGGGTCGCCTTCGCGCGAGACGCGCGTGCCGTTGACGTGCTGGACATTGCCGCTCGCGCCGTCGTACCACGCGACGAACCACGTCTCGCCGTTCGAGGCGACGCGCGGGTTGACGCCGTTGCCCGCCAGTTGCTCGGGGCCGTTGCGCAGGTTGTTGAAGTCCGCGCCGAGCAGCACGGCCTGCACCGTGTAGGGCGGGCCGAAGGTCATGAAGGTGAGCAGGTAGCGGTCGCCGGCGCGCGCCAGGTCAACGTTGCCCATGAACTGGCTCGGGTGCTTGTAGACGACGCGCCCGCCCGGGTCGAGCACCGAGCCGTCGCCCGCGACGCGCGAGACGAAGGCCGCGCGCGGGACGCCGCCGCCCTCGGGCGGCAGGAAGCCCTCCCACAGCACGACCCAGTTGCCCGCGCCGTCGTCGGTGACGGCGGCCGGCCGCTGCTCGGCGCTGACGTCGGCCTTGAGGAGGATGGGCTCGGGGTCGAGCAGGCGGCCGTCGGCCGAGACGCGCGCGGCGACGAGGTCGTTGGTGTGGCTGAACTCGTCGCGCGGCCGGACGGTCAGCCACGAGACGAGCCACGCCTCGCCGTTCCAGCCGACGCGCGGCGAGGTCTGGTTGTGCTCGGCCTGGCTGACGATGACGGGCGCGGCGTCAACGACCTGCCCGGCCGCGTCGAGGCGCGCGGCGTAGATGTCGAGCATGCTGCCGAGGCCGGTGGAACTGACCGGCGCGTTGAGCCCGACCGTGCCGTTGTCGCCGAGCGCGGTGCGGCCGTCCGTCCAGACGGCGAGGTAGGCGTCCGCGCCGCGCGCGACGCGCGGCTCCTCCTGTCGGCCGGCGGCGGCCGCGCGGGCGCCGTCGCCGGGAAGGGTTGCGGGGGCCGAGAGCGCCGCCTGCGCCGCGACGGAGAGGAAGGGCAGCAGCAAACTGGCGGCGATGAGGACGGCCGTGACGAACAGACCTTTGGCGCGTCTTTGGGTTCGGGGCATACGAGGCATGATTCCTGGGTTCTCCTCTCGGCAGGCGCGTCGGGGCCGGGGCGGGCCCCGACGCCGCCTGCCGAGAAACTTTCAGCGGGCGCTCGGGCGCGGAAGCGTGCTTCCGCGCGTTCTTAAAACCTTCGGCGTCGGCGGCTGGCTGGTTTGTCCGGCAGTCTCCCACGCCAAAGCGGTGAATTCAACTATGACGGCGGGGTTCTCCCCCTACAGATAAACGCGGATTCCGTCCGCAAACTCCCACACGCCGGGGCGAAAAAATCGCCGCGGCGTGTGGGCGCGCCCGCGCGGCCTATCCGCAGGGCTTCGAACGATTTGCGGGACGTAGACAGTGCGCGCGGGCGTCGGAAAAATACGTGCGGCGGGCGTGAAGAGGGGCGCGGAAGCCGTCGCGCGCGTGGGCGCGCGGAAGACCCGTCCGGCCGACGGGCGTGGGTTCGCGGGCGCGCCCGGATTTAGGGTTCGCGCCGCAAAAGTGTTAGTATCGACCGGCCACTCCCCGCGGCTTAAACAACCAAAACGAGTTAATTCCTGAATGTCGGACGGGCCGACGCCCCGGCCGTCCGCCCGGCCCCGGAACGGATGCACACTCCCCAAGCCGTCACGCAACTCCTGGAGCGCTGGAGCGGCGGAGACCGCGGCGCGCTAGACGAGTTGATGCCGCTCGTCTATGACGAGCTGCGCCGCCTCGCCGGCGCCTACCTGCGCCGCGAGCGCCCCGGACACACCTTGCAGCCGACGGCGCTCGTCAACGAGGCGTACCTGCTGATGGTCGACCAGCGGCGCGCGCGCTGGCAGAACCGCGCGCAGTTCGTCGGCGTCGCCGCGCAGATGATGCGCCGCATCCTCGTTGACCACGCCCGCGCCGTGCAGGCCGAGAAGCGCGGCGGCCAGCAGTTCGCCGTCTCGCTGACGGAGGCCGAGGGCTTCGGCGAGAGCCCCGACCTCGACCTGCTCCGCGTCAACGAGGCGCTGGAGCGTCTCGCGGCGCTCGACCCCGACCAGGCGCGCGTCGTCGAGCTGAAGTTCTTCGGCGGTCTGACCATCGAGGAGGCGTCCGAGGCCATGCGCGTCAGCCACGCCACCGTCGAGCGCGACTGGAAGATGGCCCGCGCGTGGCTCAGGCGCGAACTCGACGCTTAACCAAAAGACTGAGTGCTGAGCGCTAAGGACTGAGGATTGAGTGAAGGCGAGACGCCTCTCTTCACTCATCACTCAGTCCTCGGCGCTCAGCATTCAGCACTCAGCACTTCTCCCATGACTCCCGAACGCTGGCGGCGCATCAAGGAGTTGTTCCACGCGGCGGCCGGGCTTGCGCCGGCGGCGCGCGGGGCGTTCCTCGACGCGAACTGCGCGGACGACGCGGAGGCGCGCGCGGAGGTCGAGTCGCTGCTGGCGGCCGACGAGCGCGAGGGCGACTTTCTGTCGGGCACGCCGGGGCGCGTCGCGGCCGGGCTCATCGGCGGCGAGCGGCAGGGGCTTGAGCCGGGCGGCCGCGTGGGCGCGTTCCTCGTCAGGGGGACGCTCGGCGAGGGCGGGATGGGCAAGGTCTACCTGGCGCAGGACGAGCGCTTGGGCCGCCGCGTCGCGCTCAAGCTGCTGCCCGCCTCGTTCACGCGCGACGGCGAGCGCGTGCGACGCTTCGAGCAGGAGGCGCGCGCCGCCTCCGCGCTCAACCACCCCAACATCCTCACCGTCTACGACATCGGCGACGCCGACGGCGCGCGCTTCATCGCCACCGAGTTCGTCGAGGGCGTGACGCTGCGCGAGCACATGCGCGGCGGCGCGCTGCCCGTGGCCGAGGTGCTGGAGGTCGGCGTGCAGGCGGCGGCCGGGCTGGCGGCCGCGCACGCGGCGGGCGTCGTCCACCGCGACGTCAAGCCCGAGAATTTGATGGTCAGACCCGACGGCTACGTCAAGATTCTCGACTTCGGGCTGGCGAAGCCCGTCCGCGCCGACGGGGCCGCGGGCGGGAAGGCCGGCGACTCGGGCGACGCCGACTCGCTCGCCCGCGCGCTGGTCGAGACGCACCCCGGCATGATCATGGGCACGTTCGCCTACATGTCGCCCGAGCAGGCGCGCGGGCTCGAAGTGGACGCGCGCACAGACGTGTGGAGTCTGGGCGTCGTGCTCTACGAGGCGGCCGCGGGCGCGCCGCCGTTCGCGGGGCCGACGGCGAGCGACGTGATGGCCTCGGTGCTGGCGCGCGAGCCCGCGCCGCTCTCGGAGCGCGCGGCGGGCGTCCCCGCCGAGCTTGAGCGCATCGTGACGCGCGCGCTCGCCAAGGAGCGGGAGGAGCGCTACCAGACGGCGAAGGATTTGGGGCTCGACCTGCGCCGGCTCAAGCAGCGGCTGGAGTTCGAGGCCGAGCTGACGCGCAAGGCCGAGGGCGCCCACGGCGACGCGGCGCGCGAAGACTCGCACGCGGCGCTCGCGCGCCACGTCTCGGCGCGCGGGGCCGAGCCGCAGCGCGCGCAGCCGTCGGCCGAACAGCTCAAGCAGGTGACGGTGCTCTTCGCGGACCTCTGCGGGTTCACGGCGCTCGCCGACTCGCTCGACGCCGAGGAGGTCGGCGAGGCGATGCGCGGGCTCTGGAACCGCGTGGACGCGGCCGTGATGGACTACGGCGGGACGGTTGACCGCCACATGGGCGACCAGATGATGGCGCTGTGGGGCGACCGCGTGGCGCACGAGGACGACCCGGCGCACGCGGTGCGCGCCGCGCTCAGGATGCAGAAGGAGGTGGCCGAGTTCGTCTCGGCCGACCTGCGCGCGCTGTTCGGCGAGGGCGCGGAGCCTGCGCCGCTGATGCGCGTCGGCGTCAACACGGGCGCGGTGCTGCTGAGCGCGTCGGGCGTCGGGGGCGAGAGCCTGACGGCGACCGGCGCGGCCGTCAACGTCGCCAACCGCCTGGGGCAGGCCGCGCCCCCGGGCGGCGTCCTCATCTCGCACGACACCTACAGGCAGGTGCGCGGCCTCTTCGACGTGCGCGAGACCGAGCTGCCGAACGTGCGCGGCGGCGGCGAGCCCGTCCGCACCTACCTCGTCGAGCGCGAGAAGCCGCGCGCCTTCCGCCTGCTGACGCGCGGCGTCGAGGGCGTCGAGACGCGGATGGTCGGCCGCCAGGCGGAGCTTGCCAGGATGCGGGACGCGCTCCACACGGTGCTCGAAGACAGGGAGCTTCAGGCGGTGACGGTCGTCGGCGAGGCGGGGCTGGGGAAGTCGCGCCTGCTTTACGAGTTCAGCAGCGAGGTCGAGTTGTCGGGCGAGGGGCTACAGGTCTTCAACGGGCGCGCGGGGCAGCGGACGCGCGGGCTGCCGTTCGCGCTGGTGCGCGACGTCTTCGGCCTGCGCTTCGGCATCGGCGACGGCGACGAGCCGGAGGCCGCGCGCGCCAGGTTCGAGCGCGGGATGTCCGAGCTGTTCGGCGAGGACGCCGAGGCGCAGATGCGCGCGCACTTCGTCGGCCACCTCGCCGGGCTCGACTTCTCTTCGAGCCCGCACCTCGCCGGCATCCTTCAGGACGCGAAGCAGGTGCGCGGGCGCGCCTTCCACTACGCCGCGGAGTTCTTCCGGCGCGCCGCGCGCGCCTCGCCCGTCCTCATCTTTCTCGACGACCTTCACTGGGCGGACGACGGCTCGCTCGACTTCGTTGACCACCTCGCGCGCGAGTGCGCGGCCTCGCCGCTGCTCGTCCTGTGCTTCGCGCGCCCCGAGCTTCTGGAGCGCCGCCCCGCTTGGGGCGAGGGGCAGCAGACGCACGCGCGCCTGACGCTGCAACCGCTGACCAAGCGCGAGAGCCGGCAGCTCGTCGAGGAGATTTTGCGTAACGCGCAGGCCATCCCGCAGGCGCTGCGCGAGCTGGTCGTGGGCGCGGCTGAGGGGAACCCGTTCTACGTCGAAGAACTCATCAAGATGCTGATTGACCAGCGCGTCATCATCCCCGCGGCCGACCGCTGGCACGTGGACGCGAGCCGTCTGGTCGAGGTGAGGGCGCCGCCGACGCTGACGGGCGTGCTCCAGGCGCGTCTCGACCGCCTGACGCCGTGGGAGAAGACGGTCTTGCAGCGCGCCGCGGTGGTCGGGCGCGAGTTCTGGGACGGCGCGCTCGAAGCCTTCTCGCGCTCGGCCGCCGCGCGCGGCGCGGGCGTCGAGGGCGACACGGGCGCGGCGCTCGAAACCCTCAGGCGAAAGGAGCTGGTCTACAGGCGCGAGGCGTCGGCCTTCGCCGGCGCGCGCGAGTACACGTTCAAGCACGCGCTGCTCAGGAGCGTCGCCTACGAGGGGCTTCTGAAGCGCGAGCGGCGCAGGCTGCACGCGGAGGCCGCCGGCTGGCTGGTCGCGCAGGGCGGGGCGCGCGTCGAGGAGTACGCGGCCGTCATCGCCGAGCACTTCGAGGCGGCGCGCGACGCGACGCGCGCGGCCGAGTGGTACGGCCGCGCCGGCCAGCAGGCGCGCGCCTCCTACGCGCCCGAGGCCGCCATCGGCTTCTACCGCAAGGCGCTCGAACACCTCGCCGAAGCCGAGAAGGCGTCGGGCGGCGCGCGCCCCGGGGGCGAAATGGCGCCGGGCGGCGCGCGCCCCGAGGCCGAAGGGGCGGCGGTCGAGCGTCTGCGCGCGCGCGCCGTCGGTTGGTACGCGGGGCTCGGCGAAGTCCTGACGATGCAGGCGCGCTACGGCGAGGCGGTCGAGGCTTACGAGCGGATGCGCGACGCCGCCGCGTCGGCGCGCGACGTCGTGGCCGAGGCGCGCGCGTGGAACGGGCTGACGGCCGTGCAGGAGTACCGCGGCGACAACCGCGCCGCGCTGGAGAGCGCGCGCCGCGCCGAAGAGCTGGCGCGCCGCGCGGGGGCCTGCGCCGGGGCGCGCGCCGAGCTGGCGCTGGCGCTCAACCGGCAGGGGCTCGCGTCGCACAGGCTCGGCGACGCGGCGGCGGTCGGGCGCCTCGGCGGGCAGGTGCTGGCGCTGAGCGAGGAGATGGGCGAGGGGGCGCGCGCGGCGCGCGCCAACGGGCTGAAGCTGCTGGGCGTGGCGCACGAAGTCTCGGGGCGCTTCCGCGAGGCCGAGGAGTGTTTCGAGCAGTCGCTCGCGCTTTTGAAGGAGCTGGGCGACCGGCGGAACCTCGGCTTCATGCTCAACAACCTCGGCGTCATCGCGCACCTCGGAGCGGACTACGCGGAGGCCGTGCGGCGCTACACGGGGGCGCTCGAAATCTTCCGCGAGATAGGCGAGCGGACGTGGGAGCTGCCGACGCTCGGCAACCTCGCGGGCGCGCAGGTAGGCCTGGGCGACTACGCGGCGGCCGAGTCGAACCTGCGGCGCGCAATCGCGCTGGCGGGCCCGGCCGGGCACTTCGCGCTCTCGATGATTCACTGTTACCTCGCCGAGAGCTTCTGGGGTCAGGGCAAGGACGAGGAGGCTTTGACGACGGCGCTGACCGCGCTCGAACTGGGGCAGAAGACCGAGAACCAGGACTACATCGCCAACGCCTGGCGGACGCTGGGGCTGGTCGCGTCGCGCACGGTGGGCGCCATCCTCGTCGAAGGCCGCGCGCGCG
>DASVUF010000287.1:0-17652 GCA_036387195.1 Pyrinomonadaceae bacterium
CCTCACTTGCGCGCGAGCGGGTAGCCGCGGTGTTTGGAACCAGCCGCGGAGTCGGCTTTGGTCACGGGCCCGATGGCTTTGCGCCGGCGCCTCGCCGGGCGGGCCCGCGGCGCGGGCCTTCGCCCGTCGCCGAGCCGTTTCGCCCGGCGGGGCGGCCTGACGCGGTGAAATTTTTTTGACCGCCCGCGAACGAAGGATGTATCCTTAGGGCGAATTCGGCGGCGGAGTATTCAGGAGGTGTTTGCCATGTCCGATGAGCGTTACGACGAAGTGCAGTTAAAGTTGACGGACGAGGCCGGCGAGCGGATCAGGCTCGCCTCCGGCGAGTCCGCCGAGCGCGTTGAAGTCAGGGTGGCCGAAGAAGCCTCGCCCGAGGAAACGCTCGGGGATGACCCGCAACGCGCAGTCCGCGCGTGAGCGCGCCCCGGCCGGTCTTCACGGAGCCGCGCGCGCGCAGGACATCACCCACACCGCGCACGCGGCGCGTAGTTCACACGCACACCACCTAACAATCAGGGGCGCAGAAAGCCGACGCCTGACCGAGGCTCACGCGCGCCCCTCCTCAGACCCGGTTTGTCGGCCCCCGCCCGGGCCTTTCGAGACTAAACCCACATCCGCCGACTGTGGGCGACCGCGCCACGGCGCGCGCGTTCCGCCGGCGTAGAATCGTCAGTTCATCAAAGCCCTCCCGTAGCCCCCGCGCCGAGTCCGGGGCTAAGGCGTCGCGCACGGCCCTAAGTCGCGGCGCCGCCGGGCCGGGCGTCTCCTACCTGCCCCATCGCGGGAGGACTTATGCTGTTCGCCGACCTGGAAATCAGCCTGCACCGTTGGGATGAGGACACCTACGCGGTCGAGATGCGTTTTCGCGACCCGGAGAGCGAGTCTGAGCCCGACCCGGAGAGGGATTTCGTCGAATTCGATTTCGCCAAGCTGGAGGAGTTGGCGCACGAGGGGAAGATAGCCGAGTACGGGCAGACGCTGACGGACAGCCTCTTCAAGCCCTCGGCGCCGGGCAAGGCCCCTCGCAAGGCCCCTCTACGTGAGCTTTTCGTCAGGGCGTGCACGACGACCCTCGGGCGCGACAACGGCATCCTGCGCCTGCGCCTCTTCATCGCGCCGAGCGCGCCCGAGTTGAACGGCCTGAGGTGGGAGACGTTCCGCGACCCGGTCAGCTCGGAGTGGCTCCTTTCTAATCAGAACATCCTCTTCTTCCGCTACCTGAGCAGCCAGGACTTCCGCCCCGTGCGCCTGCGCCGCCGCGAAGAGCTGCGGACGCTCGCCGTCATCGCCGACCCGACGGACCTCGGCAAGGGCGAGGGCAGCAAGTACCTGCCCCAGTTTGAAATCAACCTCGCCGCCGAAGTGGAGAGGCTGGTCAAAAATTTCGGCGGCAGCCCGCTGACGCTCGTCGGCCGCGCCGCCGAACAGCTCGGCCCGCTGCCGGAAACGGTGCGCGTCGCCGGCGGCGGCGCGACGTTCAAGAACCTGCTCGCCCGCCTGCGCGACGACCCGGAGGAGTACGACATCCTCTACCTCGTCTGCCACGGGATGTTCGTGCGCGGGGGCGGACCCCGCGTCTGGCTCGAAGCCCCGGACGGCACGTCGGACATCGTCGCGGGCAACGAGCTGGCCTCGGCGCTGGGCGACCTGCGCAAGCGGCCGCGGCTGGTCGTGCTCGTCTCGTGCCAGAGCGCGGGGCGCGGCGGCGGCGAGGCGGCCGCCAGCGACAAGGGCTCGCTGGCGGCGCTGGGGCCGAGGCTGGCGCGGGTCGGGATACCGGCTGTCGTCGCCATGCAGAGCAACGTCACGGTGCGGACGATCTCGGAATTCATGCCGGTCTTCCTCGGCGAGTTGCAGAAGGACGGCTTCATTGACCGCGCCGTGGCCGTGGCGCGCGGGGCCGTCAGCCGCGAAGAGGACAGTTGGGCGCCCGTCCTCTTCTGCCGCATCTCGACGGGTCGCATCTGGTACGACCGCGGCTTCGCCGAGAAGTCCGGCCGGCCCGAGGCGTTCCCCAAGTGGCCGGCGCTGCTCGCCTCAATCGAGGAGGGGATGTGCACGCCCATCATCGGCTCGGGGCTGCTGCGGCCGCTCATCGGCTCGACGCGCGACATCGCGCGGCGCTGGGCCATCACGCACCACTACCCCATCACGCCCTACCAGGACGACCTCCCGCAGGTCTCACAGTACCTGACGACGATGCAGCCCGGCCCCTTCATGCGGAGGCTGCTGCGCAACGAACTCGGCCAGGAGGTCATCCGCCGCTTCGGCGACGCGCTGCGGAAGAAAGAGGACGACGTGGAGCTGCCCGACCTCCCGCTGGAGGAGCTGATGTGTCGCGCGGGGACGATTCTGCGGGGGCGCAGCCGCATCGAGCCGCACAGTGTTCTGGCGAGCCTGCCGCTGCCGGTCTACATCACGACCAACCCGGACGGGCTCATGCTCGACGCGCTCTCGGCGGCGAAGGCCAACCCGAGGGCGGCGGAGAAGAAGCAGCCCGTGGTGGACTATTACCGCTGGGACGAGACGGTGGGCTGGCCGCCCTCCATCAAGAACTCCAAGCCCGACTACGAGCCCACGGTGAAGGAGCCCCTGCTCTACTACCTCTTCGGGAGCTTCCAAGTCCAGAACTCCGTCGTCCTGTCGGAGGACAACTACTTCGACTACCTTTACGGCATCACGCGCAAGGAAGACCCGATGCCGGGCATCGTGCGCGCCAAGCTGGCCAACTCGGCGCTGCTCTTCCTCGGGTTCCAGCTCGACGACTGGGACTTCCGCGTGCTCTTCAGGAGCATCATGGGGCAGGAGGGGCGCAACAAGCGGAAGACGTTCGTCCACGTCGCCGTGCAGATCAACCCGGAGGAGGAGTCGCGCATCCGCGACCCCGAGAAGGCGAGGCAGTACCTCGAAGAGCGGTTCGAGGGCGCCGACATCAGCATCTACTGGGGGAGCGTCGCCGACTTCATGGACGAGCTGCGCTCGCGCTGGAACGAGTGGCGCCCCTACCTGCGCATCGACTGACCCGCCGGGAGACCGCACATGCTACCCGAGCCGCCGCCGCACGAGCCGCCCCCGCCGCCCGCCAACCCCTACGTCGGGCCGCGCGCCTTCGTCGAGAACGAGAAGCTCTTCGGGCGCGAGCGCGAGAGGCGCGAACTCTTTGACCTCCTCGTCGCCGAACGCATCGTCCTGCTGCACGCCCCGTCGGGGGCGGGCAAAACGTCGCTCATCCAGGCCGCGCTCGTCCCCAAGCTCAAGGACGAGAGCTTCGTCGTGCGGCGCATCGTCCGCGTCAACACCGAACTCTCGCCCGCCGCGGCCTCCGGCCTCGGCCCCTTCAACCGTTACGTGCTGAGCACGCTCCTCTCGCTCGAAGAGGACACGCCGAAGGAGCGGCGCAGGGGCTTGAAAGAGCTGGCGGGCATGACGCTCTGCGACTACCTCTCGCCCGGCCCGGCCGCGCCGGCCGCGCCGGCGGGCGGCGCGCCGCGCCGGGAGCTGAGCGCGGAGGAGTTGTCCAGGCTGTCGAGCAAGGAGGTCATCAAGTACCTCGCCCTGCACCAGAAGGCGCGCGAGGGGCGCGACGTCGAAGTCCTCATCCTCGACCAGTTCGAGGAGGTGCTCACGCTCGACCCGACCGACGTCGGGCAGAAGCACGAGTTCTTCAGGCAGCTCGGCGAAGCCCTGCGCGACCGCCACCGCTGGGCGCTCTTCTCCATGCGCGAGGATTACGTCGCCCCGCTCGACCCGTACCTCGACTGGCTCCCGACGCGGCTGGCGACGAACTACCGGCTCGACCTGCTCGACATCAACTCGGCCCACCGCGCCATCGAGAAGCCGGCCGAGGAGCGCTTCGCGGACTCCGCGGCGGGCGGCGGGCGGCGGGTCTACTTCTCCAACACCGCCGTCAAGACGCTGGTGGAAGACCTGCGGAGCGTCTTCGTCCAGCGCATAGACGGCGACGTCGAGGAGGCCAAAGGCCCTTACGTCGAGCCCGTCCACCTCCAGGTCGTCTGCCGCCGACTCTGGGCCGAGACGGTCAAGCGGCGCTGGGCGTGTGAGGACGGCGACCTCGTCATCGGGCAGGAGGACATCCGCACGGGCGGCGAGGTGAGCAAGGCGCTGGCCGACTATTACGCCGAGACGGTCGCCGAAATCGCCGCCGAGTCGAACCCGGAGTGGCCCGGCAGCAAAGAGCGCCAAATCCGCGACTGGTTCGAGAAGAACCTCATCACCGAGCAGAGGCTCCGCGGGCAGGTGCTTCAGAGCGCGCAGGTGAGCCACGGGCTCGACAACCGAATCATCCGCAAGCTCGTGGACGCCTTCATCGTGCGCGAGGAGCGGCGGCGCGGCGCCGTCTGGTTCGAGCTGGCGCACGACCGACTCGTCGAGCCCGTGCGCATGAACAACGCCGAGTGGCGCGACGCCAACCTCCAGCCGTTCCAGCGCAAGGCCGAATCCTGGAAGAAGAACGACCGGCACCCGAGCCTGCTCCTGACCGAGGAGGAGCTGGCCGAGGCCGAGGCGTGGGAGGCCGGGCGCCGTGACGAGCTGACGCCGGGCGAGCGCCGCTACCTCGACGATTCGAGGAAGCTCAGGGAGACGCTCGTCCTGGAGCGGAAGCAGCTCTGGGCGCAGCGGCGCCGGCGCAAGCAGCGCGTGCGCGACCGCGAGCGGCAGGAGCGCGCGCGCCGCAACCGCATCGCCATCATCCTCCTCAGCGTCGCCCTCGCCGTCGCGGCCGTCGCGACGCCCACGGCCATCGTCTTCTACATGAAGGCGAACAAGCGGTTCAAGGTGGCGGACGTGGCGGCCGACATCTCGATATCGCGGAAGCTGTCGGCCGAGTCCTTCAGGACGGCTGACTCGAACCCGGAGCTGAGCATCCTGCTGGCGCTCGAATCGGTCTCGAAGATGTATCCGAAGCACCGCGACCTGATAGAGAAGTCGGGGGGCGTCTGCGTGGAGGAGGAAGAGGGCGGGCCGCCCGAGGCAGGGGGCGGCGGGGCGGACGAACAGGCCGCGGACGGCGTCGAGCACCGCGTTGACGATTTGACGCAGGCCGGGTGTGACGCGCGCGCGGCGCTGTTCCAGGCGCGCGACATCCTGAAACAGAGGCTGCTGGCCCTGCAGGTCATTCACACCGTCCCGAGCAGCAACGTGAAGTCGCTCGCCTACATGCCGGACGGCAACGAGGTCGTCGTCGCCTCCCCGGGCGGCGAACTCAGTTTCGTCAACAGCATCGGCGGCCAGAGCTACAGCAAAAACTACTCCCCGGTGGCCGCGGCCACGTCGGCCCCCGGCCAACCCTCGCCCCGCCCCCTCGCCTTCGCCTTCGACACCGAGGGGCAGACCTGCGTGACGGGGCGCGACGACGGCTTCCTGATCGCCGGCGGGCTCAAAAATATAAGCACGTCGCGGCCCACCGCGACCAGGGTACACGACGGCGGGGTGACGGCCGTGGCCTACGACCCGCGCGGGGAGTACGTGGCGACCGCCGGCGACGACGGCACGGTCAAGGTCTGGGAGGCGCGGAATCTGTTCAAGCTCGCTCCCGGCGCGCAGACGCCGGCCGGTCCCGCCGCCAACGCGGCCGTGCCGTACCGGGTCTTCCGGGCGGACTTCGAGAAGGTCAAAGCCGTCGCGTTGAGCGCGGGCGGGGCGTACCTGGCCGCGGCGGGGCAGGAGAAAGACAAGGCTCTCTCGCGCGTGCGGCTGTGGTCGGCGCGCGAAGGCCGGGAGGTGTTCCCGCAGCAGACGGGGGGCGACCGCACGCCGGCCGAACAGGGCGAGGAGGCGAGCAGGCGCAAGGGCCGGCCGCCCGACGACATCTGGAACGTCAACGCGCTCGCGTTCGGCCCGGGCGCGTCGCCGCTGCTCGTGACGGGGGGCGAGGACGGCGTGGCGCGCCTCTGGTTCGCGCGCAACTTCACGCCGGTCAAGGCGCTCGCACACGGCGGCGCCATCAACGCCGTCGCCTTCAGCCGCGACGGCAGGTTGCTGGCGACCGGCGGGCAGGACCACGACGTGAAGGTGTGGGCGATGAACGACGACCGGATTCAGGAGTTCACCACGCTCCGCGGGCACCAGGGGGCCGTGCGCGCGCTCGACTTCAGCCCCGGGGGCGACCACTTGGTCTCGTTCGGCGACGACGTGAAGCTCCGCGTCTGGGGCATGAAGGGTAACTTCGGGCGCGTCAGCGACGCCGCCTTCGCGGGAGACGCCAACGTCCTCGTCTCGCTGACGGAGCAGGGCGCCATCGTCTTGAATGACATTGACTCCGACGGCCAGGAGGGCGTAGTCGGCTACCTCGGCGGCGGCGGCGAAGACGACATCCCCGAAGAGGAGGAGGACGACGCCCCCTCGGCGGGGAAGTGGGAGCGCCCCAGCCTCGTCGTCAACAAGGCGCGGAAAATCCTGTTCGCCGCCGACGGGGAGGCCATCACGGGGTGGGACTACAGCAGGGAACTCGACTCCATCCAGTTGTTCCACATCAACACCGGCCCGCTCCGCGGCTTCGACGTCAGCCCCAACGGGCTTCGCCTGGCGACCGTCAGGGTGAACGGCGACGTAGAGATGTGGAACCGGGTCAGCAACAAACGCCTGGAGACGCCCTTCAAGGCGACCGGGCAGGCCGTGGCCTTCGGCCAGGGGCCGCAGGGCGAGTCACACCTGCTGGCAATCGCGAATCAACGCGGCGACGTCAGGATTTGGGAGGTCGAGAGCGATAACGACGGCGGCGGCGGGGACGCCGGCGCGGCCGACAAGTATACGGAGGTCTGTTCGGAGCTGCGCCTCCGGGCCTCCAGAGAGGCCCCGGAGTTACACGGGGTCGGGAAGCTGGTCTTCAGTCCCGACGGCGCGTACCTGGCCGAGGCCGACACGACCCACGACTCCGTGACAATCTGGGATGTGAAGGGTTGCGTCGAATCGCAAACCCTGGAGAGGGGGAGGGGCGGGGAGACGCTCGACCTCGCGTTCAGCCCCGACGGGAAGCTGCTGGCCCTGGCCGGCCGCGACGTTAAAGTCTTCAGGCTGTCGGACAAGAGGAGGGAGTTCACCTTCGAGAAGGGCGAGGCGGAGGGCATGCGCTCGGTCGCCTTCAGCCCCGACGGCAAGAACCTCGTGTCGGTGACCGAGCGCGGCGAGCAGCACGTCCACTTCCTCGGCGAGACGGAGGAGTTGATGGCGCAGCTCAGGCGGCGCCTGCCGCGCGCGTGGACGGAGGAGGAGTGCTCGTTCTACCTTCAGGAGCTGCGCGACCAGCAGTCTCGCAGGAAGTGCGAGGATAAGATACGCGCGCTCGCCGTCATCCTCGACGCGAGCCGGCTGGCGCGCGCCAGCGCCTTCGCCACGGACGCGCCCCTGCCGCCGTCCAGGATTGAGAAGCTGGACAAGGCCGAGGCGCCCGCGGCGGGCGTGACGCCGACGCCGGGCGAGGTCGCCGTCGGCGCGGGCTGCGACGACTTCGTCCCCGCCTCCCTCCCCGGGAGCAAATGGCTCAACCGCGCCATCGAGTCTTTCAAGTCTTTTAAAGTGAGCAAGGCCGACGGCGAGGGGGGGGACGCCGAGACAGTCTACGAAGCGCTGAAGTTCACGCGCGTGGGGGAGAGGATGTGCCCCCAGGCGGAGGCGCTCGCGCTGTCCAAAGAGGGCGATTTGGAGGCCGCGCGAAACCTGGTCGTCGCTAATGACTGGGACGGGGCCGCATCTTTCTACCTGCGGCTGAGGAACCCCGCCGAACTCCTGGAGGGCAGCCGGGTGCTGGTCAGAAACGGTAAAGTGGCCGAGGCGGTCAATGCTTTCGACGACGTGAGGGCGTCCATGTCGGCCGAGCCGGGCAGCGCCGGCTACAACGACCTTTTGAAGTTCGAAAACGAAATCTGCTGGTACGGCAGTTGGTGGGGCGGAGCCACCGAGCGCGTGAAGAAACTCTGCGACGAGGCCGTGAAGCTCAACAAAGACCCCAACCTCGACCTCGTATACAGAGACTCGCTCGGGGTCGCGTTGGCGCGCCTGTGGCAGGAGACGCGCGACGACGCCGCGCGGGCGGAAGCGGCCGCAACCTTCGAGCGCCTGGCGAAAGAGACCTCCGACGTGCTGACGGCGGCCGAGAAGAAAGACCGCGGCAAGTGGGCCCTGGCCTTAACAAATCAGAAATGCATCTTCGACCCCGAAACCATCCGGGCCCAACTCGGCCTGAAAGACCCGGGGCCGCAGGCGTCCCGCCAGGAGCGGAACGACTACCGGAAGAAGTTCGAGCTGGCGCAGCGGGCGTCGTGCCCGAACTGACGCGCGCGCGTGAATCCTGATGGCTGCGAGTGAGACACACACGGGCGAGGGGGCCGGCGCGCGCGCGCCGGTGCTGCTGGTCAGCATGCCCTTCGGCCCACTGTTCCGGCCCTCCATCGGCCTCGGGCTTCTGCAAGCCTCGCTGAAGGCCGCGGGGCTCCGCGCGGAGACTCTGTACTTCACGTTCAGGATGGCCGAGCAGACCGGGACGGCGCTCTACGAGCAGATAGCCAGCGGCTACCCCGCGGTGCCCGCGCTCGCCGGCGAGTGGGTCTTTGCCGAGTCGCTCTTCGGCCCCGCGGCGGCGGCGGACGCGCGCGGGTACGTCGAGGAGGTGTTGCGCGCGAACGACGAACGCCGCGCCTACCGGAAGCGGCCGACGCGAGGGGCGGACGCGGCGGAGCTTGAAAAGTTCATCGGGCAGCTCCTCGCGCTGCGCGCCGGGGCCGGGGCGTTTCTCGACTTCTGTCTCGAAGAGGTGCTCGCGCGCCGCCCTTCCGTCGTCGGCTTCACAAGTCTCTTCCAGCAGCAGGTCGCCTCGCTCGCGCTCGCGCGCCGCATCAAGGAGCGCGCGCCCGGGACGTTCGTCGTCTTCGGCGGCGCCAACAACGAGGGCGCGATGGGCGCCGAGGTGATGCGCAGCTTCGCGTTCGTAGACGCGGTCGTCTCCGGCGAGGGCGAGCTGGTCTTCCCCGAGCTGGCGCGTAAGGTGCTCGGCGGCGAGACGCCCGACGCGCGGCCCGGCGTCGTGCTCCGCCGCGCTCCGCCGCCGGACGCGGCGGAGCGGCCGGACGCGGGCGCCGCGCCGGAGATGGACTCGCTCCCGTACGCCGATTTCGAAGACTTCTTCCGGCAACTCGGGGCGGCGCGTCTGGACGCGCGCCGGCCCGCGCGCGTTCAGTTCGAGACGTCGCGCGGCTGCTGGTGGGGGGCCAGGCAGCATTGCACCTTCTGCGGGCTGAACGGCGCGACGATGGCCTACAGGAGCAAGTCGGCCGGCCGCGCCCTCGAAGAGCTGACGGCGCTGGCGGGCAAGTACCCCGGCCACCCCATCGAGGTCGTAGACAACATCTTGGACATGGGCTACTTCAAGGACTTCCTCCCGGAGCTGGCTCGCCGCCGCCTGGACCTCAACCTGTTCTACGAGGTCAAGTCGAACCTGACCAAAGAGCAGGTTCGCCTGCTGAGGCGCGCGGGCGTCAGGGAGATACAGCCCGGCGTCGAGAGCCTCAGCACGCGGGTGTTGAAGGTCATGCGCAAAGGGGTGAGCGGCCTCCAGAACATCCAGCTCCTGAAGTGGTGTAAGGAGCTGGGCATCAGGCCCTACTGGAACATCCTCTGGGGTTTCCCCGGCGAGCCGGCCGAGGAGTACGCGAGGATGGCGGAGCTGATTCCTCTGCTCACGCACCTGACCCCGCCGGAGTCTGTCGGGCCCGTCCGGCTCGACCGCTTCAGCCCGAACTTCACCCACGCCGCGCAGTTCGGGCTGACCGACGTGAAGCCCTTTCCCTCATACGGCTACATCTACCCGCTCGGGGACGAGGCGCGTTTCAACCTGGCGTACTACTTCACGCACCGGCACGCCGACGGGCGGGACGTGGACGGCTACACCGCGCCCGTGGGGCGGGCGGCCGCGGAGTGGGCGGCCGCCCACGACACAAGCGACCTGTTCTCGAAAGACCTGGGCGCGGCCCTCCTCGTCTGCGACCTGCGCCCGGTCGCGCGCAAACCCATGACCGTGCTCGACGGCCTGCCGAAGCTGCTCTACCAACGCTGCGACGCCGCGCACACTGCGCCGGCGCTGGCCAGGCTCCTGCGCACGGAGCAGGGGGCGCGGACCTCCGAGCGTGACATCGAGGCGGCGCTCGACCGCCTCGTCGGGGACGGCCTGATGCTGGAGGAGGAGGGCGCGTACCTGAGTCTCGCAATCCCGCTCGGCGAGTACGCGCCGCGGCGGGCCGTCCTCGAACACCACGGCCTGATAGAGGCCGCCGGCGCAAACTAAGAAAGGGCGACAGAAACGCTGTGACAAACGAGCAGGAGTTAACACCCGAGCCTATCTTCGAAGGCTTCGCCGTCAAGGCGGCGCGCCCCGGCCAGGAGGCCGCGGTCCGCGAGGCGGTGGACAGGGAACTGGGGGCGGGCTGGTCCGTGCGCCCCTTCGGCGACGCCGGCGAAGGTTTCGAAATCGTAAACGCCGCCGCGGGGGCGCTCACGCCGGGCGAGGCCTGGGAGAAGACATACCGCCTGCGCACGCAGCCGGGCGTCATCTACGCCGAGCCGCTCTTCGCCTTCGCGCTCTCGGCGCCGCCGGAGTCGGAGGCGGACGCGCCCGCCGCCGCGCCCGAAGAGGCGGCCGGGCCCGAGAGCGCGCCGTTCGGCTCAATCTTCGGCTCGGGCGAGCCGGCCGAGAGCGACGACCCGGACTGGAGTCTGCGGGAGATGAACGTCTTCGAGGCGTGGAGCCGCTTCGAGGGGACCGGCAGGCTGCCCGGCGCGGGCGTCGTCATCGGCCACCCGGACACGGGCTACAGTCGCCACCCGGAGAACGTCGCCAACCTGCTCATCGAAGAGGGGTACGATTTTCTTAAGGGCGATGCGGACGCCGCCGACGAACTCGCCGGCAGCAGTTGGAGGCTGGAGTTCCCCGGCCACGGGACGGCCACGGCCAGCGTCATCGTCAGCCCCGGCGGCGCGCAGACGCAGTACGCCGGCGACCCGAGCGGCAAGGCCGTCAAGGGCGTCGCGCCCGGCGCGAAACTCGTCCCGCTGCGCATCTCGAAGTCCGTGGTGCTGTGGCGGGGCAGCGCGCTCGCCCTCTCGCACGCCATCGAGTACGCGGCCGACAGGGGCGCGCACGTCATCTCGATGAGCCTGGGCACGGCCGTCTTCAGCGAGCGCCTGCTGGCGGCGGTGACTTACGCGCAGAAGCGCGGGGTGATAGTCCTGGCCGCGGCGGGCAACTTCGTCAGGTTCGTCGTCTGGCCCGCGGCCTTCGACGAGGTGATAGCCGTCGCGGCGAGTAACGCGCGCCGCGGCGTGTGGCGCCACTCTTCGCGGGGCGGCGCGGTTGACGTCACCGCGCCCGGCGAGGACGTGTGGTGCGCGCGCGCGGAGAAGACCGGCGGCCGCGCCGCCTACGACGTGGGCCGCGGCTCGGGCACCTCTTTCGCCGTGGCCGCCACGGCCGGCGTCGCCGCGCTCTGGCTCTCGTTCCACGGCCGCGAACGGCTCGTCGAACGCTACGGCGCTGAGAAGATTCCGGCGCTCTTCAAGGACATCCTGAGTCGGAGCTGCGAGCCCGTCCCCGAGTGGGGGCGGGGGAAGTTCGGCGCGGGCCTCGTCAACGCCGCGAAGGTGCTGGACGCGCCGCTCCCCGACGGGGTCGAGCACCTGATGCCCTCGTTCGGCCTCCGCGAGAACGAGCCCGTCAACGCGGGCGGGCTGGCGACCTTCGCCCACCTGTTCGAGCAGAGCCTGCCGCCGGCCGAGGAGTTCGCAAGCTTCTCGCCCGGCGGCCCCGCCCCCACGCTGGAGGGCGGGCTGGCCGAACTGCTGCGCGTGAGCGAGGGCGAGCTGCCGCAGCAGTTGAAACAGGTCGGGCAGGAGCTGGCCTTCCACTTCATCACCGACCCGCTGCTGTACGGGAGTTTCGAGCAGTCGCTGCAGGACGGGCTGGCCTTCAACGAGGCCGGCTGGGTCGGGGGCGTCCGCGCGGGGCTGATGGCGAAGAGCGCCTCGGCCGCGCTCAAGAGCAAAGTGTCTTAGCGCGCTCGGGCGTGAAAGCATTCGCGGGCGGCGGGGCGGGTTTAAAACTCGCCCCCGCCGCCCGCGGGCCGTCTACGCCGGCCGCGCACGTCAGGTCGCGGCGGCAAGGTCGGACACCCTCAACTGCACGGCCGGGTCGCCGAAGACGACGTACCCTTCGGCGTCGTTGCGCTCGACCCACGCCGCCGCCAGCTCGAAGTTCGAGACGGGCACGCCGAAGTCTTTCTCCTCCAGCATGCTGCTCAGGCTCGTCGAGAGCGCCGCGTAGCGCTCGTTCAAGTCCTTCATCGCGTAGCCGACGGGCTGGCCCGTGAGGATGCGGCCGACGGCGTTCCTGAAGGGGAGCAACTGCGCGCCGGCGTTCGGCGTGACGATGGAGTAGCCCCACGCGCGCTCGACGTGCCCTATCCACGCGAGCGCGCCGCCGTTCGGGTGTGTGAGCAGGCGCTTCGGCAGCGGCGAGAAGAAAGGCTTCGGGGCGATGGCCGGCGGCGGCGTCCCCGGCCTGTGCAGGAAGCGGTCGCGCGCGGGCGTGCCGGCGCCGAAGCAGGCGAAGCAGAAGGCTATCAGCCCGTGCACGTCGCCCGCGCCGGGCACGTCGTCCGCCGCGAAGTAGTGCTCGGGGCCGATGGAGCCGAAGCCGGGCCAGTCCTGGCAGACCAGCGCGCCCTGCGCCTTCGGCTGCTTCGGGTCGTTCGGCGGAAAGCCCATGCCGTGGCTCGCTGTGAAGAGGAAGGCCGGGCGGGCGGCGCCCGCGCCGGGGCCGAAGACGCCGGCCAGCGCCTCCTTCCTCGCCGCGTCGCCCCAGATTTTACGCGTCTGGAACCCCCACTCGGCGGCGGCGCCCGCCCCGCCCTCCGGGCCGGACGCGCCGCCGGCCAGCGGGTTGACGAGGTGGTCGGCGCTCAGTTGCGTGGCCTTGTCAAAGGGGTGGCGCGTGCCGAAGAAGACCGCCTCCCTTGAGCGCGGCCTGGCCTGTCCATTCTCGTAAGCTATCAGGCTCTCGACGTACCTCTGATACTCCCCGGCGGTGTCGAAGTGCAGGCAGCCGACGCAGTACTCGACGTCTATGTGGTGTATGAAGACGAAGGGTATCTTCGAGGGGTCGCCGACCACCAGCAGGTAGAAGGGGACCTTCGACGGCTCGACGCTGCCCGCGCCGACGCCGTGGCGCGCGAGCCAGCGGGCGCGGCTCTCGCCGCCGCGGTACTCCAGCACCTTGACCTTAGAATCGTCGCCTATCTGTCGCCGCCTGTGTTCGACGAGCGGAGCCAGAGCGTCCTTCACGGCCTGGTCTTCGTCACTGCTGAAGACGACGGCCCACCCGGACTCGCGCACGTCCTCGGGGTTGACGTCGAGCGGGAGGCCGAGGTGCGGCTGGCTGATGCTGTGCCAGAGGCGGCGCAGCCACGACATCTGCGACGGGTCGTTCGGGTCGTCGTCCTCGGGGGCGCCGCCGGCCCGGCCCGGGGCGGCGCGTCCGGTCAGCATCTCTTCGAGCTGCGCCAAATCCATCGGCGGGACGAGGTACTCGCCGGTCGCCCCGTTGATGCCGTTCAGGTAGAGTTTTTCATCGAGTGTCATCGCGGATTCCCTCGACGGGCGCCCCGACTCCGGGGGCCGTTCCAAGCCCGGCCGGAACTCGACCGCCTCCGCGCGGCCGGCGTAGACCCTGAAGACGCGCCTGACATCAGACACGCTATCCGGGCCCGATAATATTATGTAAAGGGGTAAACCAGAAGGAATAGCCGGGGGGGTGTTGACCCGCCCCGGAGTCCCGCAAAGGCGCCTTTCTGAAAACGGTGGAAGAGATTTTGAGCGCCGTCCCGACAGCGCGCGGTCGAGGGCCGATAGAATATCCAGCCCGGCCGAGAAGCATCTTGACGCTTCTCGGCCGGGCTGGATGATTACTCCACGGGCGGACGGCCGCGAGCCGCTATTCGGCGGCCGGGCCGGTGGCTAACGTGACGGTCTTGGGGTCAACCGTTATCTCC
Source organism: Pyrinomonadaceae bacterium (assembly GCA_036387195.1). Taxonomy (GTDB): domain Bacteria; phylum Acidobacteriota; class Blastocatellia; order Pyrinomonadales; family Pyrinomonadaceae; genus QHXN01. The sequence goes on from DASVUF010000287.1 coordinate 14,055, forward strand.
TGCAAACGCCCGGCTACTTCGGGCGACATGGATTCCTGGCAGCGCCCGCCCGGGCGCTTAGCCAGGAACTTCTCGGCCGACGCCGGCGAGCCGGCGTCGTAGGCGTCCGTGTTCGTTGCGAAGCGCGAAAATAGTTTTCAGTGTTGTTAATAATCCGCGGCGGGGCGCGTTATATGTGCAGTGACGGTGTGAAGGAGAACGATGTGCAATCAGTCGCAGCCAGCACGGCCCGCTTGAGGGCCGTCCCCGCAGCCGAGGGGGCGGGGGAGCTTGAGAGACTCTTCCGCGACCACCACGAGCAGGTCTTCCGCGCCGCGTATCGCATTACGGGAAGCGTCACGGACGCGGAGGACGCCCTCCAGACTATCTTTTTACGTCTCGCCTCGAACGCCGAGACGCCTGACCTTGCGCCGAGCCCGGCGGGCTACCTGCACCGCGCCGCCGTCAACGCCGCGCTCGACATTGTGCGCGGCCGCGGGCGGTCGCGCCTCGTCTCGTTCGATTCGGTCGAGTCCGCTCAGGAGTTGCACAGCCCGAACTTCAGCCCGGAAGAGGAGCACGCCGACCGCGAGTTGCGCGCGCTCTTGCGTCACGCGGTTGCGAAGCTCGGCGAGCGCGCCGCGACCGTCTTCGCGCTGCGCTACTTCGAAGGCTGCGACAACAACAAAATCGCCGAGCTGACCGGCTCCTCGCCGACCGTCGTCGCCGTCACACTCCACCGCGCACGCACGCGCCTTCGCCGTGAGATCGGGCAGTTTTTGGAGAAACAGTCATGAAGCATAGCAGAAAAGAGCTTGACGCCATTTTAGACAAAGCTGTGGCCGGCGTCCGCGACGAGCGCGTTGACGAGTCGGCGGTGAAGACGGCTGCCACGCGCGTCTGGGCGCGCGTCTCCGAGCAGGCGTCGGGAGAGAATTTGACGGGCGCCCCGGCCGCCGTCGCGGCCGCCGAACGGATAGGCGGCTGCGCGGACTACCAATCGCTCATCCCCTCCTACCTTCGCGGAGAGCTTTCGCCGGCGCGCGCCCTGCTGCTCGAAGACCACGGGCACGAGTGCATCCCCTGCCGCAAGGCTTTGAAGGCGGCGCGCGCGGGCGCGCCGCGGTCGGCGGCGCGCGCGGCGCAGGTCAACCCTCGGCCGACGAGGCGGACGCCGCCCTCCCCCGCGTGGCGTTGGGGCATCGCCGCCGGCCTGCTGCTGTGCTTCGGGCTCGCCGCGGCCTTCTTCGTCGAGCGCCTCGACCTCTCCGGCAGGACGCTCGCCGCGACCGTCGAGAGCGCGGACGGCGAGCTTTACCGCGTCTCCGAAACCGAGAGCCGCGCGCTCCGGACGGGCGAACAGATTCAGAAGGGCGAGCGCGTGCGAACGTCCAAGGGCTCGCACGCCGTGCTGCGCCTCGCGGACGGGTCGCTCGTCGAGATGCGCGAGCGCAGCGAGGTGTCGGTCACGGAGAACGGGAAGGGCGTCACCGTCAAACTCGAACGCGGCGACGTGGCGGTCGAGGCGGCCAAGCAGCGCGAGCGCCACCTATACGTCGCCACCCCGGACTCGCTCGTCTCCGTGACGGGCACCATCTTCCTGGTCGGCAGCGGCACGAAGGGGTCGCGCGTCTCGGTCGTCGAAGGCGAGGTGCGCGTGAACCATGCCGGCAAAGACGACGTGTTGCGCCCCGGCGAACAGGTGACGACCAACGCGCGACTCGAACCCGTCCCGCTCACGCAGGAGGTCGCCTGGAGCCGCAACGCCGCGCGCTACGCGCAACTCGCCGCGGAGTTGGCGGGGCTGCGGCAGGACATCAACGCGAGAGTCCCGCGCCCCGGCGTGCGCTACTCGTCGCGCTTCCTCGACCTCGTGCCCGAAGGCACAGTCCTTTACGCCGCGCTCCCTAACCTGAGCCAGAGGCTCGCCGACTCGCACCGCATCATGCAGGAGCGTATCAACCAGAATCCCGCGCTCAAAGAGTGGTGGAAAAACGAAGGGCGCGAAGGGCACGGCGCGGGGGCCGACCGTATCATCGAGCGCGTGCGCGAGTTCGGCGCGCACCTCGGCGACGAGGTCGTCGTCAGCGCCGGCCTGGACGCGAAAAACGAGCCCGGCGACATCCTCGTCCTCGGCGAGCTGAAGAACGCGGCCGACTTCCGCCCGTACCTCGAAGGGCAGCTCGCCCGGTTCGCGCGCGAAGGCGGGCACGGCCCGGCGATTCACATCATTGACGACCCGCTCGCGGCGGTTCCGCAGTCGAGCCGCGCCGCGGGCGAAGGTGAGATTTTCGTCTGGGTTCGCAACGACCTTTTCGCCGCGTCGCCGCAGATAGAGAGCCTGCGGCGGCTCGCGACGACCCTCGACAATTCCGGCGCGAACCGCTTCGTCGGAACGTCCTTCCACGCGCGTCTCGCCGAGGTCTACCGCGAGGGCGCGGGGCTGGTGGTCGCCGCCGACCTTGAAAAGCTCGTCGGTCAAATCGCGCGCGCGGACGGAATCCTTGCGGGCGGGGACGGCGTCCTCGCGGGCGGCGCGGGGCGCGGCGAAGGCTTCCGCCAGCTCGGGCTGACGAACCTGAAACACCTCGTCGTCGAGCAGAAGGATTTGAGCGAGAAGACGCAGAGCCGCGCCGTGCTCACCTTCAACGAGCCGCGCCGCGGCATCGCCTCGTGGCTCGCCGCGCCGGGGGCGATGGGCTCGCTGGAGTTCGTCTCGCCGGACGCGAACGTGGCGACCGCCTTCGTCGTCAAGGAGCCCGCGTTGCTCGTTGACGACCTGCTCGGCTTCCTCGAAACCGTGCAGCCCGACCTGCGCCGCCAACTGCGCGAGATTGAAGCGCAGCAGGGCATTGACATCCGGCGCGACCTGGCCGCGCCCATGGGCGGCGAGTTCGCCTTCGCCATAGACGGCCCGCTGCTGCCGACCCCTTCGTGGAAGATGATTCTCGAAGTGAACGACCAGGCGCACCTGCAGGCGTCGCTCGAGCGCGTGGTCGAGAAGCTGAACGTCTGGGCGAGGCTGAACGGCAAGGGCGGACTGATGTGGGAGAACACGACCGAAGGCGGGCGCAAGGATTACACCCTGCGTTCGGCCGACTTCGGACTCGAAGCGCACTACACCTTTGTGAACGGCTACCTCGTCCTCACGCCGAGCCGCGCGCTGCTGGAGCGCGCCCTGAAATACCGCGAATCCGGCAACACCCTCTTGCATTCGGCGCGCTTCAGAGAGACGATGCCGGTGGACGGGAACGCTAACTTCTCCGCGATTCTCTACCACGACCTCGCGCCCGTCCTCCGCCCGCTGGCGGAGCGCGCGCCCGAAGGCCGGCGGGGGGCGCTCGCCGCCGCCGAGATGCCGCCGACCCTGGCCTACGCTTACGCGCAGGGCGACCGCATCACGCTCGCGGCGAACACCGAAGGCGGGCCGTTCGGGCTAAGTCCCGACAGCCTGCTCGGGCTGCCGAACGCGTTCGCGATGCAAAACATACTGATGAGCGCGCTGGGCGAGAAGGACGAACCGAAGCGGTGAAGTCGGGAAACCCGAGGGCGGTGAAGAGGGTAAGTAAAGGCGGGGGGCTCGCCCCCCCCGCCTGCTTTAACGGCGAGACGCGCGGGC
>DASVUF010000288.1:0-20068 GCA_036387195.1 Pyrinomonadaceae bacterium
ACCGTCTGCGGCACGTAGGCGACGCGGCGCGCGCGCGCCCGCGGCTCGACGCGCGAGAGCGGCTCGCCGCCGAGGAAGACCTCGCCCGCCGTCGGCTTCAAGAGCCCCGCGAGCAGGCGTATCAGCGTTGACTTCCCCGACCCGTTCGCGCCGACGACCGCCGACAGCCGGCCGCGCTCCACGGCGAGCGAGGCGCCGCGCACGACCTCCGGCTGGCCGTCGCCGTAGGCGAAGCGCAGCCCGCGTCCTTCGATGAGCGCCTCGGCCGTCACTTCTTTCCGAACGCCTCGGGGTGCAGCAGCTCGGCGAACTTGCGCGCCGAGTCGGCGACGAACTGCGAGGGGTGGATGAGCGACGTGTCGCGCAGGCTGTAGACGCGCCCCTCGCGGACGGCCCTCACCTGCGACAGCTCGCCCCAGACCTCGCGCGGGTCTTCGGCCAGCTTGGCGTCGTTCGAGCTTTGCGCCATGTCGATGATGACCTCGGGGTCGAGCTCGACGACGGCCTCCTTGCTGATCTGGCCGAAGCCCTTCTCGGCCGGCGGCGCGATGGACTCGCCGCCGGCCGCCTCTATCAGCTCGACGATGAAGCTGCCCCCGGTCGCCGCGTAGAGCCCGCGCAGCGTCCCCGGCAGGCGGTCGGCGATGCAGAGCACGCGCGGCCGCGGCAGGCCGCGCGTGCGCGCGCGCACCTCTTCGAGCCGCGCGCGCGTCTCCTCGATGAGCCGCCGCGCCTCGGCCTCGCGCCCCGTGGCCGCGCCTATCTTCTCCATCCCGTCGTAGACGTCGGCGAAGCTCACGCCCCCGACGACGACCGTGCGCACGCCCATCGTCTCCAGCTTGTCTTTGACGAACGGGACGTGCGCCTCTGTGATGATGATGAGGTCGGGCCTGAGCGAGGCGACCTGCTCCATGTTGGTGTTGCTCCACCCGCCGACGCGCGGCAGGCGCGCGACCTCGGGCGGGAACTCGTCGTACTGCGAGACGGCGACGACCCGGTCAAAGGCGCCGATGCCGTAGAGCACCTCGGTCGAACTCGGGCTGAACGAGATGATGCGCTGCGGCGTCGCATCGGACTTCGCCGCCGGCGCGGCCGGCCCCGCCGCGCCGCAACCCGCGAGCAGCGCCGCCGCCGCCGCCAGCAGCGACAGCAGCGGCGCGACGAACGGCGCGGACTTACTCGAATTGCTTCTCTTCATGCTTACTCGTCCTGCTTCTCTTCGCGCGTCTCCGCATCCGGCGCGCCCTCCGGCCGCGCGCCGTAGGGGCAGTGGCGGCAGCCGCTCTCGCAGCAGTAGCCGCGCCGCAGGTGGTGGCGGGCTGTGAAGACGACGTACGCGTCCTCGCGGTAGAAGTCTTCGCCCTCGACCAGGGCCGGCCTCTCTCTCGGCGCGGGCACGGCGGCGCGCCCCCTAGAAGTGGAGCGCGGCGCCGGCGCGGCCGTTGACGCCGGGCGTGCGGAAGCCGCTCTCGTAATAGTTCTGGTCGAAAAGGTTCTCGACCTTGCCGAACAGGCGCAGCCGGCGCGTCTCGGAGACGGGGAAGGTGTAGCTCGCCGTCACGTCGCCCTTGCGTATGCCGTCGAAGCGGTAGGCGCGGCTCACGAACGTCCGCGCGTCGAAGACCGGCGCCAGGTAGTCGCCCGACGCGACGAAGTCGAAGTTGACCGCGACCCGCTCGCCGAAGCGCTGCGTGGCGACGAGCGTGAACTGGTGGTCGGGCACGGTCAGCGTGCGCAGCACGCCCGCCAACTGCGGCCGCCGCTGGTCGCTGTTCGTGTAGGTGTAGGAGGCGAAGAGGTCGAAGCGCCGCGACGGCGAGAACTCGCCGCTCAGCTCGACGCCGCGCGCCAGCCCGCCGCCCGTGTTGAGGAAGCCGCCGAAGCGGCCGAACGGGTCGTTCGGCGTGTCGCCGAAGCCGACGACCTCCTGCAGCCGCGTGTAGAAGTAGGTGGCCGAGAGCCGCACGCGGTTGGCGGCGAGCGTCTGGTCTACGCCGGCGTCGAAGGCTATCGAGCGCTCGGGCGCGAGCCGCGGGTCGCCGAGCGCGCTGTAGCCGAAGAAGGGGCTGTAGAACGTCCCGAACCGCTCGTAGAGCGAGGGCTTGCGGTAGCCGTTGCCGACGTGGCCGCGCAGCTTCGTGCCCGCCGAGCGGAAGAGGTAGGCGATTGAGCCGTCGCCCGTGTAGGCCGTCGGCGGCGACGCCGGGGCGAGCCCGGCGTAGGGCGCGCCCGCCTGCGGCGTGAAGCGCGGCGCGCTCTGCGCGAAGGTCTGCGCGCGGAAGGCGGCCGAGAGTTGCAGGCGGCCTTCGAGGAAGCGGAGCTGGTCCTGTATGAAGAAGGCGTGGCTGCGCTCGCTCACCCCGGCCGAGGAGTCGCCCGAGGGCGCGACGTCGAGGAAGCGCGTGAAGAAGTTCTCGCGCTCGAACTCGTAGCCGGCGTTGAAGAGGTTGTGGCGGCCGAGGCGGAAGTCAGCGCGCGCGGCCAGCGTGTGGACCGAGCCGTCGAAGTCGTTGACGGTCGAGCCCCGCGGCTCGAAGGGGGAGTCGGCCGGGTCGCCCGCGACGGCCGGCCCGTCGCGGAACGAGTTGCGCGTGACGAGGCCGTGGTAGGTGACCGAGTAGCCGAAGCCCTCGGCCGGGCGCTGCGCGAAGACGAGCGCGCCCGAGAAGAAGCGCCCCGCGCGCGTGTGGTCGGGCTCGTTCGCCGAGGGCAGGAAGGTCGCGCCGCCGAGGTTCAGTTGGCCGAGCGCCGCGCCGCGCTCGTAGCGGCGCAGCTCTGCGCGCGAGACGGGGCGCGCCTCGACGACGCCCGCGGCGGGGATGGCGCCGACGGCCTGCGGGTCTTCGTTGAGCTGCGCGAAGGCGTCCGAGGCGTAGACGCGCGCGGAGAGCGTGGCCGTCGGCGACAGGCGCAGGAGCGCGCGCCCCTGCGCGTTGGTCGCCCGCGCGGCGTCGTCGCCGTCGACGCCCTTCGAGACGTTGAGGTGCGAGACGCCGGCGCTGAAGACGAGGCGGTCGGCCTCGCCCGCCGAGCCCGCGACCTGCGCGCGGCCGCGCGCGAACCCGAGCCCGCCGCCCTCGGCGAAGAGCTGCCCGCGGAAGGGGCCGCCGCCCTCGTCCGTGACGAGGTTGACGACGCCGCCGACGGCGTTCGTCCCGTAGAGCGACGAGCCCGAGCCGCGCAGTATCTCGACGCGGCCCGAGTCGGTCAGTTGGAAGTCCGAGAGGAAGCTGGTCGCGTCGCCCTGCGCCGCCGCCGGGTCGCGGAAGCGCAGGCCGTCTATCAGGACGGAGGTGTCCTGGCTGCGCAGCCCGCGCGTCTTGACCGAGACGAGCGAGCCGGGGCCGCCGAGCTGCTGCACGCGCAGCCCCGGCACGGTGCGCAGCGCCTCGGCCACGGTCGCCTCGTCGCGCTCGTCCAGCTCGCCCGCGGTCAGCGCCGTGACGGCCTTCGAGACTTCGTCCGCGGTCTGCGGCGCGTCGGCGGCGGTGACGACCACCTCGGTCGAGACGCCGGCGACTTCGAGGCGCAGGTCGAGCGTGGCGCGCGCGTCGCGCCCGAGCGCGACCGTCTGCGCCGCGCCGGGCGCGAAGCCGGCCGCCCCCGCCTCGACGATGTACTCGCCCGGCGCGAGCCGCTCGAAGCGGTAGGCGCCCGCGTCGTCGGTCGCGGCCGAGAGGCGGAGCTGCGCGCGCGCGCGGTCGTGGAGCGTCACGGAGGCGCCGCGGACGGCCGCGCCGGTCGGGTCCGTGACGCGACCCGAAAGGCTCGCGCCCTGCTGCTGTCGCGGCTGCTGGCGCGCCGGCGCGTCGGCGGGCGCGAAGGCGGCCAGCAGCAGCGCGAGGGCGCAGGCGATGACGGTCGTGCGGGTGAAAGTCTCTCTCTTCATTTCAAAACACCTCTCGCGGCGTGCGTGGTGGGGGCGGCCGCGCGCGCGGAGAAGAGAGCTGCGGCGGTGAGTCGCGGCCCGCGCGGCGCGCGCGTCGCGGGCGCGCGCCGGCGGAAAGAAAAAAGCCCTCGGCCTTCCGAAACAGAAGGCCGAGGGCTTGCCGGTTGAACTCGCGTGGAGCCCGCCGGGCGGCGTCGCCGAAACCCCGAAGGGCGGCGCGCCTCGCCGGCGGTCACGCCCGACGCCACTCGCCCTTTCCCGGAGCTTAAGCGGTCGCCTCCGTCGGTATAAGCCGCCGGCTGTTACGTCGGCCTTTAGCTAAAGACAAAAAGCTAAAGGCCCACGGCTCACAGCTAGGCGGCTTCTAAACACAGGCAAGGTTTCCTGACTCCCGGCTCGGACGCGGCGCGCTCCCAGTGCCTTCCCCGACCGGGGGTCGAGTGGCCTCTGCTCCGCAGAGAGGAGCGCGTCACGAATCGCCGGTTCACAGTGGCGGGAACCGTGCGGGCTTTGCACCCGGCTTCCCTTGGGGCCCCGCGCGCCCCTTTTCGGGGGCGCCGGGCCGCTGACCTGCGACGGCCGACCCGCCGCGCCCGGAAGGCGCGAGGGTCGGAACAGCGATGACAAAATCTGAATTTTAAAGAGCCTTGCGCCGCGCCCTGCTTCCGGCGCGCGCCGAGGTGAGACAACCTAACACCGCGCCCGGGGCGCGTCAAGCAGGCGCCCTTACTCCGGACGCCGCCAGACGGCGCCGTCTTCGTAGAGGACGCGGACGAGGACGACGCCTTCGGCGAGCCCCTCGCGCTCCCGCCGGTTGAGGGCGTCGGCGCTGATGGTCTGCGTCGGCGGCGAGGGGACGAAGAAGGCGAACTCCTTCTTCCTGCCGGGGGCGATGCGCTCCTCGCTGGCGAAGCGGTGGCGGCCCAGCTCCTCGCGCGTCGCCGCGTCGGTGAAGACGTAGTCCCAGTCGACGGCCGTGACGGCGCGCGCGCCGTCGTTGCGGACCGTGAGCTTGTAGAGGAAGCCGTAGCGCGCGGGCGGCTTGGCGCGCAGGCGCTCGACGTTGGCGGCGTCGGCGCGCGCCTCGCGCTCGGCCTTGTTGACCTCTATCTGGTTGCCGCCGGCCTTGGCTTCGAGGACGCGCCGCTCGCTGCGCACGCGGCCGCGCATCTGGTCGAAGTTCTCGTTCGGGCCGCCGAAGGGGTCGCCCTCCCAGTTGAGCCGCTCCTTGCTCCAACTGAACTTGACGACGGCGAGGCCGGGCTCGGCCGCGGCGCTCGGCGTCGCCGGCGCGGGCGGGGACTGCGCGCCGGCCGAGGCGCAGGCGCACGCGAGTAGAAGCATGGCGGACAGGAGTCTCATCGCTCACCCTCCTGGCGGAAAGGACGGCGGGGGAACTTCGCGCCCGTACGGGGCTCCGGGGAACGGGCGCCATGATACTACTTTTCCGGCGCGCGAAGAACGCGCGCAGGGGCGAACCCCGCACACGCGGGGACACGGCTCGAAGCTTAAGAGCTTCGAGCCGTGTCCCCGCGGCCGGGCCGCCCACGGCGGGCCGTGGGCGCGCGCGCCTAGAAGACGTAGCGGAGGCCGACGATGACGCGGCGGTTGCCGCCGTCGGTGCCCCACTGGTTGAGGAAGTTGCCGGAGTTGATGCGCCCCTCGGGGACGCCGAAGTCGCGCGTGTTGGTGGCGTTGAAGAAGTCGGCCCTGATTTGCAGCCGGTGGTTCTCGGTGATGCGCGTGGACTTCAGGACGCCGATGTCCACGTTGTTGATGCCGTCCGAGCGCAGGATGTTGCGGCCGGCGTTGCCGACGCGCTGGCCCGGGGCGAGGCCGCGGAAGAGCGCCCGGCCGCCCGCCCCGACTATCTCCTCGACGCTCATGTTCGGCAGCGGGAGGTCGGTGTTCAGGTTGGGCCGGATGGCGTTGCCGACGAGGCTGGAGATGCTGGCGAGCGCGCCCGTCGGGTCGGCGCCGAGCAGCGGCGAGAAGGGCGAGCCGCTCTGGAGCGAGAAGAACGAGTTGACCTGCCAGCCGCCGAGGAGGTGGCCGGCGAAGCCGCGCTGGTCGCGGAACCAGGGCAGCTCGTAGACGAAGTTGCCCGTCAGGCGGTGCGGCCGGTCGAAGCTGGAGCGCCCGCGGTCGGCGCGCCGGTTGAAGGAGTCCTGCGCGACGGCGACCTCGGCCGACGAGACGTTGAAAATCTCGGACTGCGTGTCGATGAACGCGCTCCAGGTGTAGTGCAGGCCGGCGCTGAAGCCGCGCGAGAGGCGCTTGTCAAGGCTGGCCTGCATCGAGTGGTAGATGGACTGGCCGGAGTTGGTGCGCAGGCGCGTCGGCCCCTGCCGCGGGATGGCGCGGCAGAAGTTGTTGGCGGCCGTCGCCGTCGTGCAGCCCGGCAGCGTCGGGTTGGCGTCCACCGACTCGAACAGCCCGTTGCCCTTCGTGCCGACGTAGCCGACGCGCAGCACGAGGTCGCGCGTCAGCTCGCGCTGGGCTTCGAGGCTGAACGAGTCGTAGTAGGGCGTGTGGAAGCCCGCGTCCACGATGGTCTTGTTGACCGTGTCGGGGTTGAAGGGCGGGTTGGCGAGCGCCGCGTAGGCGTTGGGGATGACGGTCGCGTTGCGCGGCTGCCCCGTCGCCGGGTCGATGTTGTTGATGTTGGGCGCCTGGATGGTCGGCAGCGACGAGATGGCCGCCACGAACGGGAACGAACTCCAGATGTTGAGCGCGATGTTGGTGAACGTGTAGTCGTTGGTGCGCGAGTAGCCGCCGCGCAGCACCAGCCGGTCGCCGCCCGTCAGCCAGCCGAGCGCGCCGCCCTCGACGCGCGGGTTCCAGTTGAAGCCGAGGCGCGGCTGGAAGTTGTTGTTGTCGCGCCCGGGGATGGGCCCGACCCGGAAGCGCGTGTCGCCGCCGGCCGCGGCCAGCACGGGCTCGTTGAAGCCGACGAGGTCGCCGATGGGCTGGCCCGGGTTCTCGTAGCGCAGGCCGAGCGTCAGCGTGAAGTTGGGCCGCACCTTCCACTCGTCCTGGAAGAAGAAGAAGAAGTCGTGCCAGTCGAGGTGCAGGACGCGCGCCGTGCCGGCGAGGTCCTTGTTGATGTTGAAGCGGGTCGCCTGGTCCTTGACGAAGAAGTCGAGCGTGGCGTATTCGAGCAGGCCGCGCGTCGTCGGCTTGAAGAGCTGGTGGAGCTGGTTGCGGCGGACGTCGCCGCCGAACTTGAGCGAGTGGTCGCCCATCGAGTAGGAGACCGAGTCCTGCATCTGGTAGGTGTTCCGGATGGAGTTCTGCGGGAGGTTGACGCCGAGGCCGATGGCCGTCCGCGTCGGGCTGGCGTTGAAGCCCGTCAGCCCCAGCTCGACGACCTCGATGGAGGGTATCTCCTCGGACTCGGGGTTGAGCGCGACGCTCGCCGAGGAGTTGCGCAGGAAGGCCCCGCGCCACTCGTTGACCAGCCGCGGCGTGACGACGCTGTTGAGCGAGATGTTGACGCCCTGCGTGCGCGACGGCACGGCCGAGGAGAAGCCCGGCGGCGTGATCTGCGAGACGGTGCCGCCGATGCGGTCCGAGTCCTGGTAGATGTAGCGGCCGAAGAGGTTATGGTTCTGGCCGAGGCGGTGGTCGAGGCGGATGGAGGTCTGCCAGTCGTTGAAGAGCGAGGGCTGCGAGCCGGTCAGCGAGCCGAGCTGCACGACCTTCTCCAGCCCGTCGCGCGGGCTGATGAACTTGGCCGTCGTCGAGATGGGCGTCTGCGCCGCGGGCAGGAAGCGCAGCAGCGCCTGCACCTGCTGGCGGTCGCCGGCCTCGGCCTGGAGGACGGCGCGGCCGGCCGCGGTCGGCGCGCCGCGCAGCGTCTGCCCGACGCCGAGCTGGCGGTCGAACCAGCGCTGGATGGAGAAGAAGAAGAACGTCCGGTCCTTGAGCAGCCGGCCGCCGACGGTGCCGCCCACCTGGTTCTCGATGCGGAAGGGCGCGCCGCGCCGCGACGGGTCCGCGGCGCTCGGGTTGCAGAAGCCGCCGCTCTTCTGCGTGTTGCTGCACGCGTTCAGGGCGTTGTCGTTGTGGAACCAGAAGCCCGAGCCGTGGAAGTCGTTCGACCCGGACTTGGTGATGGCGTTGAAGACGGCGCTGGAGTTGCGCCCGTACTCGGCGCTGAACTGGTTGGTGACGAGGCGCACCTCCTGCACGAGGTCGGGGTTGTTGAGCGGGATGGCCGCGCCCGCCACGCCGAAGTCGTTGTTGTCCTGCCCGTCAATCATGAAGTTGTTCGAGCGGACGCGCCCGCCGTTGGCCGAGAAGTTGATGCCGGCGGCGAACTGCGACTGGCCGGAGTTGAGCTGCCCGACGCCGGCGGCCGAGAGCGCGACGTTGTAGACGTTGCGGTTCGTCGAGAGCGGCAGCTCCGAGAGGCGGCGCTCGTCGAAGCGGGTCGAGACCTCGGCGTTCGCCGTGTTCAGCAGCGCCGCGTTCTCCGAGACGGTGACGACGGCCTCGACGCCGGCCGGGCGCATCGTCACGTCCACGACCGCGTCCTGGTTGAGCAGGAGCTGGACGCCGGTCTGGACGTACTTGGCGAAGTTCGCCGCCTCGACCGTGATTTCGTAGCCGCCGACGGGCATGCCCGTGAAGCGGTAGCGCCCGTCGGCGTCGGTCTGCGCGGTGCGCGAGAGGTTGGTCTCGACGTTGCGCGCCGTGACGGAGGCGCCGGCGATGGCCCCGCCCTTCTCGTCGGCCGCGGCGCCGGAGATGGTGCCGGTCGTCTGCGCGGCGGCGGGCGGGGCGTAGGCGGTCAGCAGCGCCGCGACGAGCAGCGGCAGCAGTAGTGTGGCTCTCTTCATGGTGGTCGTCATCCTCCTGAGGTTCTCGGGTTGGTCTGCGGCGCGCGCCCTTCGTGTAGGGGTCGCGGCGCGCGCCGTCGTGTCGCCGAAGAATTAGACCGCGCGAGGCGAATGAAGGTTATGGGCCCGGGGGGCCTGGCGGCCCGCACGAACCCGACGCCTGTAGGACGTGTTATAAAGTCTCGTGACGCGTCCCCGTCGTCGGCCGCGGGGCCGGGGGCGCGCTGCGCCGGCCGCCTAGGAAAGTAGCGCGAGGAAGTTCCCCAGGTTCGCTAGAGGGGGCAAGAGAAGTGTGACTGTCGCCGACGCGAATCCCGCCAAGCAACCATCGTGCCCGCGCGCGGGCGCCGGGCGCGCGCCGGCTTTTCCAGCGGAATAGGCGGGCGGGCCGGCCTCCCGTCTTCATTTTTTTGGATGCGGGGACTATTTTTCTGAACATCCGCGCGGCCTTCTCCGGACGCCGGCCGGGACGCCCGGGCCCGCCGCCTACGCCGACGCCCATGCCGACGCCCATGCCGACGAAAGCGCCCGTCTACGACCGCGTCGCGTCGCGCTACGACCGCTGGATGCGGCCTCTGGAGCGCGCGGGGCTCGGGCGTCTGCGCGCGGCCGCGCTCGCCGAAGTGGGCGCGGCCGAAAGCGTCCTCGAAGTCGGCGCGGGCACGGGCGCGAACTTCCCCTTCTACCCCGCGGGGGCGCGCGCGGCGTGCGCCGAGCCGAGCGGCGAGATGCTTCTGCGCGCGCGCGGGCGCGCGGAGCGGCCGGCGGGCGCGGCGCTCGTGCGGGCGTTCGCCGAGCGGCTCCCGTTCGCCGACGACTCGTTCGACGCCGCCTTCGCCACGCTCGTCTTCTGCTCGGTGGCGTCGCCGGCCGACGGGCTCCGCGAGTTGCGGCGCGTGGTGCGCGCGGGCGGGCGCGTCGTGCTGCTCGAACACGTGCGGCCGCCGGGGGCGCTCGGCTACGCCTTCGACGCGCTGAACCTTTTGACGGCGCCGCTGTTCGAAGACCACTTCAACCGCCGCACGGCCGACGAGGCGCGCGCCGCCGGCCTCCTCGTGGGGCGCGTCGAGCGACATCTGTTCGGCGTCGTTCAGTTGATAGTCTGCCGCGTCGCCTGAACGCGGCTCGAAGGTCAGCGCATGACGGAATCGGAGAACGCCGCACGCCCGCGGCCGCGCGTGCGGGTCGGCTGCCAGGGCTGGAACTACGACGACTGGGTGACGCCGCCGGCCGCGGCGCGCCCCGTCTTCTACCCGCGCGGCACGCGCGCCGAGCACATGCTCGACACGTACGCGCGCGCCTTCGACACCGTCGAGGTGGACTCGACCTTCTACGCCGCGCCGTCTGACACGACCTACGACGGCTGGGCGCGGCGGACGCCCCACGACTTCACCTTCGCGCTCAAGCTGCCGCAGGCCATCACGCACGAGGCGGCGCTGCGCGGCGCGGGCGCGGCGCGCGCGCTCGCGGAGTTCTGCCGCGGCGCGCGCCGCCTCGGCCCGAAGCTCGCCGCCGTGCTCGTCCAGCTCCCGCCGCAGTTCGAGGCCACGCGCGAGAATCTGCGGGCGCTCTCGGAGTTCCTGCCGCTCCTGCCCGCCGACATCCGCTTCGCCGTCGAGTTCCGCGACCCGTTCTGGTTCGAGGAGGAGTTGCTCGTGCCGCTCTCGCTGGAGCCGAACGTCTCGCTCGCGCTGGTCGAAGGCCCCTGGGTGACGCGCGAGCGCGTGTGGCGCGCGGCCGCCCCTCTGCTCGACACGTCCGACTTCGCCTACGTGCGCTGGATGGGCGCGCGCGACCTGACGCGCTTCGACGAGGTGCAGCGCCCGCGCGAACTCAACCTCGAACGCTGGGCGGCGGCGGTCGAGCGGCTGCGCGGGCGCGTCCAGCACGTCTTCGCCTACTTCAGCAACTACTACGAAGGCCACGCCCCGGCAAGCGCCAACCGCCTCAAGCGCCTCCTCGGCGAAACGCTCGTCACCCCTGAGGAGCTGGACGACCAGCCGTCGCTCTTCTGAAGGCGGCGGGCGGCAGGCGGCCCGACCCGCGAAGGTTTTCCCAACGGCCGGCGGGCCGCCTACTGTCTGCTGTCTACCGGCCGCCGCTTTATGCTATCCTGCCGCAGCTAAATCGCCCCTAAAACTGTTGTCGGAACATCTCTGCCAGTGAGGGAGGAAACACTTTCATGCGCCTTGGGAACGGAGTGAAGGGACTTTGCGCGGCGGCCGCGTGCGCCGCCGCGCTGGCGGCCGCGGGCTGCCAGTCGGCGACCGAGACGACCAACACGGCCGCCAACGCGAACGGCGCCGCGACCGTCAACATCAACAGCAACTCGAACGCCAACATCGTGAACTCGACCGTGAAGACCAACACGGGGCAGACCATCGAGGCGCGCGAGCCCGACAAGTACACCGCGACGATGGTCGCCACGCTCGCCACCGCCGGCCAGCAGCAGCAGCAGGCGCGGGGTGAGTTCAAGGTCGCGCGCAACGGCGCCGACCGCCGCTACTCGGTCACGCTCCCCGGCGTCGGCGAGCTGGTCTTCCTCGACAAGGCCGACAAGCGCTACGTCATCATGCACGGCCGCAAGCAGTACGCCGAACTCACGCAGGAGATGACCGGCGTCAACATGGACCAGGTGCGCGCGATGACGCCGGGCCAGCTCGTCGCCTTCGTCTCCAGCCAGCAGGGCGTCGAGCGCGTCGGCGAGGAGACCTTCAACGGGCGCCCGGCCGTCAAGTACCGCGCCGCCGGCCGCACGCAGACGCAGACCCAGGCCGGGCAGGTGCAGGGCGAGACTTTCGTCTACGTGGACAAGGAGACGGGGCTCCCCCTGCGCATCGAGGGCTTCGGCAGCTCGACGGGCAACGTGCAGGGCGTCTCGGGCGGCAACATCGTCATCGAGACGCGCGACCTCAAGACCGAGGCCAACCCGGCCGACTTCGAGATACCGCAGGGCTACCGTCAGCTCACGCCCGAGGAGGTGCGCCAGCAGGTCGCGCAGCTCGGGCAACTGCTCCAGGGCGTGATGGCCTTCATCAACTCGCAGCAGGCGGCGGGCGGCGCAGGCGCGGCGACGCCGGCGGCGACGCCCGGGCGCTGAAAGCTGAAAGGGGCTTAGATGAAATTCATCCTTGCTCTCGTGCTGGGCGTCGTGCTGGGCGGCGCGGGCGCGTACCTGCTCTTCGTCGGGACGCCGAAGGTGGGGAACGTCAAGGGCGAGACGGTGCGCGCCCCCGACCCGGGCGGCCCGCCGCCGGGCACGGCCGTCATCGAACTCGACGAGCAGTTCTTCGGCGCGCTGCTCGACTCCATCTTCCGCGACCTGAACAAGCCGGCCTTCCCGCCCGCGGCCGGCGGCGGCTGCCAGAACCAGGTGGTCATCGAGCCGGGCGCGGGCGACGTGAAGACCGCCGTGCTGATGCGCGACGGGCGCGTGGTCGTGCCGCTGGCCTTCAGCGGCACGTACAGCCTGATGGGGAATTGCCAGAACCTGCGCGGGACGGCCGAGGCCAACATCGGCTTCATCTTCAACGCGGAGGAGCAGACGCTCTACGGGCAGCTCAACGTCGTGGGCGTCAACGTCGAGGGGATGGCGCCGCTCCTGAGCGGGCTGGTGACGGCCTTCGTCCAGGGCGCCATTAACCAGCGCGTCAACCCCATCGTCTTCCTGCGCGGCGAGCAGTTGACGCTGGCCGTCCCCGTCCAGGCCGCCGGCGGCACGCTCCGCGCGCAGGCCCGCCAGGTGCGCGAAGAGGCCAGGGACGGCAAGCTCCGCCTCCACGTCACCTACGACTTCCGCGGCGCGAAGGGCGGCGCTTAAAGCCGCGCGCCGGGGGAAGCCGAACCGCACGGACGCGAAGACGCGGCCCGCAAGCAGCAGGCTTGCGGGCCGCGTCTTCGCGTCGTCGCTTCCAGCCCCTTCTCAACCCTTCGCGCCCGCGGCCGACGGCCTTGACTTTCGCCCGCGCCGCTTTAGAATACGGCCGCCGATTCCCCGGCCCGGACTCCTCAGAGGCGCCAGACCATGACAATCGAAAAGCTCGCACGCCGGGCGCTCGCGCTCGCCCTCCTCTCGCTGACGCTCTGCGCCGCGGCGCGCGCGGAAGGGACGTGGGTTCCGGCCGAGCCCCGGCACGTCGCCCCGCAGAGGCTCTCCTTCTACACCTGCGCGGGGCGGACGACCGTCAACGCGCGCTTCGTCTTCCCCGACACGGGCTACCGCGTCGCGCAGCCGCCCGTCGTCTCGCGCTCGGGCCAGACCGTCACGCTCGACGTACGCGCGGAGGAGTGGACGGAGGGGCGGCTCACGATGATCGTCACCTTCGAGAAGGACTTCGACCTCGGGCCGCTCGAACCCGGCTCGTACACGCTCGTCGTCAACTCGTGGGGCTCGGCGCTGAGGACCGAGCAGTTCACCGTCCGGCAGGTCGCCCCGGCGGCCTCTGCGATTGACGGCGGCTGCTTCTTCGTCGCGCAGCACTACCGCGACTTCCTCTCGCGCGAGCCCGACGGCGCGGGCTTCGCCTTCTGGACGGGCGACCTCGACGCCTGCGGCGCGGACGCCGCCTGCCGCGAGCTGAAGCGCGTCAACGTCTCGGCCGCCTTCTTCCTCTCCATCGAGTTTCAGAACACGGGCTACTACGTCTACCGCCTCTACAGGGCGGCGCTCGGGCGCGCTGCGGCCTACGCGGAGTTCGCCCCCGAGGCCGCGTGGCTCGGCCGCCGCGTCGTCGTCGGCAGCGACGAGCCCTGGCAACTGCGCCTCAACTCCGACAAGGACGACTTCACGCACGCCTTCGTGGGGCGGCAGGAGTTCGTCGCCCGCTACAACGGGCTGACGAACGAGCAGTACGTGGACAAGCTGCTTGAGACGGCCGACTTCCCGCACACCAGGGCCGAGCGCGACGCGCTGGTCGCCGACCTCACCAACTGCCCCTACACCATCGGCTGCCCGACGCGCGCCACCGTCCTGCGCAAGGTGGTCGAGCACCCCGCGCTCGACCGCCGACTCTTCAACGAGGCGTTCGTCCGCATGCAGTACTTCGGCTACCTGCGCCGCGACCCCGACCCCGAAGGCTTCCGCTTCTGGCTCGACAAGCTCGAACGCTTCGGCGGCGACTACATCGCCGCCGAGATGGTCAAAGCCTTCATCTCCTCCGACGAGTACCGCCGCCGCTTCGGACAGTAAGGGCCGCCCGCGGCCCCCTGCGGCGGTCGGCCGCGCGGCGCGTGGGCGGAAAGAGCGGGAACCGAAAGGGCGGGAATCAAAAGGGCAGGAATCGAAAAGGCGGGAATAGAGAAGGCGGGAATAGAGAAGGCGGGAATCAAAAGGGCGGGTGGACGAAGGGCGCGCTGCCCTTCGTCCACCCGCCTTTGTCGTCCGGGCGTCTCTCCCTGCGGCCTTAGCGCCGCCGCCGGCGGCTACTCGCCCGCCGGCGAGAGCCCTTCGATGGCCGGGCCGTTGAGGACGTGGCCGTCCGTCGGGTCGTAGCGCGAGCCGTGGCAGGGGCAGTCCCAGCTCCGCTCCTTGTCGTTCCAGGCGACGACGCAGCCCAAGTGGCGGCAGAGGGCGGAGAACTCGTGGAGCGCGCCCGCGTCGTCGCGGTAGAGGGCGACCTTCGAGAGCCCGCGGCGCATGACCGCGCCCGAGCCCGCCGCCACCTCGTCGGCCGACGACACTTCGCCGCCCGTCACGAGGTCGGCGTACTGCGCGGCCACGTTCAGATTCTCCTTCGCGTACTCGCCGCCCGCGCGCAGCATGGACTTGCGCGAAGGGTCGTAGACCGTCTCCCAGGCGTTCTCGCGCCCGAGAATCAGGTCACGCAGGAGCATGCCGGCGATGGTCCCGTGCGTCATGCCGTTGCCGGAGTCGCCCGTGGCGATGTAGACGTTCGGCGCGTCGCCGGGGTTGCGGCCGATGAAGCCGAGGCCGTCCGCGGGCTCCATCACCTGACCCGACCAGTGGTAGTCGAACGACTCGGCCGCGGGGAACCGCTCGCGCGTCCACTCTTCGAGCCGCCGGAAGCGCTCGTCGAAGTCTTCGGCCTGACCCGTCTTGTGGTCCTCGCCGCCGACGATGAGCACGTCGTGGCCGCCCCCCTCGCCCTCGGCGACGCTTTGCAGCCGGACGTAGTGGTAAGGGTCTTCCGTGTCCCACAGCAGCGCGCGCGGGACCGAGCCGCGCGCCACGCGCGCCCCGACGACGTAGGTGCGGTAGGGCGCCTGCTTGGTGTGGATGGCGACCACGTCGTTGACCGGCGTGTTGGTGGCGACGACGACCGCGCCCGCCGTCACGACGTGCCCGGCGGCCGTCGCGACGCGCGCCGTCTCGCCGTCGCCCTCTATCTTGTCGGCGCGCGTCCCCGTGTGGAGCCGGCCGCCGAGGCGCGTGAAGGCGCGCGCGACCCCGTCCATGTACTTGAGGATGTGGAACTGCGCCTGGCGCGGGAAGCGCAGCGCCGCGCCGAAGTCGTAGCCGTCGTAAGGCAGGCGCTCGACGTACTCGACCCCCGTCAGCCCCGCGCGGTGCGCCGCGCGCAGCTCCCACCCCAACTGCTCCGTGGACTGCCCCGGCGCGACGAAGAGGTAGCCGTCCAGCCGCTCGAAGTCGCAGTCTATCCCCTCGCGCCCGACTATCTCCTCTATCTGGTCCACGGCCGCGGTGTGGCTCTCGGCGGCGAGCCGCGAGCCGCGCTCGCCGTGCATCCGCTCAAGCTCGTAGTAGCGGTCGTCGAGCGCGTTGACGAGGTGCGCGGTCGTGCGCGACGTCTCGCCGCCCGCCACCGGGCCGTCGTCTATCAACACGACCTTGCGCCCCTCGCGCGCCAGCAGGTAGCCGACCGTCAGCCCCGCTATCCCCGCGCCCACCACGCACACGTCCGCCGCCGCGTCGCCCGCCAGCGGCTCGTAGGCGGGCACGTCGCCCGTCCGCATCCACACCGAAGTCGTCCGCCCGGAATCGCTCTCCATAAAACCCCCCCGGAAGTCGTAGTCACGTTGTCGGATTTGCACAGAACTTAGCACCGACCCGCGGCGCGCGCAAACACTTTCCGGCGGCGGGGCCGGGTTTGTCGCGCCGCCGAAAAAAATCGCCGCGGCTGTATTTCCGCCGCCCGGCGGCGCTCTGTCCCTGCATCACCCGCGAAAGGCCGCGCCCCGTCGGCCTCCGTACAAGTCTCTACCTGGGGAGCAAGCGTCATGGGCAGAAAACTGAAACTCTTTGTCTCCGCGGTCGTCTTCGCGGCGGGGGCGGCGTGGCTACTCTTAGCCGCCTCCTCGGCGCGCGCCACGCGCACGAACCAGACACTCTCCGCCGCCTTCCAGCGCAAAGTCCTTGAGACGGCGCCGGAGGCGCCCTTCGAGCTGAGGTTCTTCGTCACGGCGGTCAAGACCGACTCCAGGGGGCGAATCATCACGGGGCCGACGAGCGACCCGGTCAAGAACGTCGTCGGGGCCGAGTCGGCCGGCCTGCGCGCCGGGCTCGAACGCTTCACCAAGATCACCTACGGCGCGAGCTACATTGACGGGCGGCCCGACCCCGGGACGCGCATTGACCCGAACGACCCGCAGGTCAAGAGCGGCAACCAGTTCTGGCCGCTGCGCAAGCAGCCCTTCCGCAGCCAGCCGCGCGCCCTCGCGCTCTCGCAGGACGGCCGCAAGCTCTACGTCACGCTGGCCGGCCGCGAGGGCTACCCCGACTGGCGCGTCGCCGTCGTGGACACGGCCACCCGGCAGGTGTCGCGCTGGATAGACCTGCGCCCCGCGGGCGAGAGCCGCGGCCTGCGCCCCATCGGCGTCAAGGCCGCGCCCTTCAACCCGGCCGTCAGCGGCTTCCCCTACGTCGTCGTGCTCAACCAGTACGGCAACTTCGCCAGCGTGATAGACGCGACGACCGACGCGGTCGTCGGCGAGTTCGAGACGGGCTTCTACGCCGAGAAGCTGGTCTTCAACAAGGCGGGCACGCGCCTCTACGTCACCGACCGCTACAAGGACGCCGTGCGCGCCTTCCGCATAGACCCCGGCCCGGTCTTCACGCAGACGGCCCTCATCCCGACGGGCGCGTCGCCGCTGGAGCGCTCCAACCCGCGCGACCTCGACATCTCGGCCGACGGCCGGACGCTCTACGTCGCCAACACCATCGGCCACACCGTCGCCGCCGTCAACATCGAGGCCGACGCCAACACCCTGACGAAGGTGATGCCGGTCGGCGGCCTCGCCACCGACGTGAAGGTCGCCGGGCGCTGGGGCGTCGTCGCCGGGCAGGAGACGAACACGCGCCTCAACGAGCCCGAGTCCGGCCACGGCCTGCCGACCAAGCGCGCCGACGGCGTGGCGATTAAGAACAGCGGGCAGCCGCTCGGCTACACGCCCGTCATGACCGACGCGACGAAGGCCACCACCTTCGACGACATCGGCTCGGAGCTGAACATCTTCGACACGGCGACCAACCGCTTCGTCTTCCGCTACGTGGACGAGGGGCGCGACCAGTCGCAGCTCGTCACGCCCGGCCGCTACGTCGACCTCGGCGACCACGCCGCCGCGCAGGAGATCATCGCGGGCAGCGGCCCCGAGCAGATTTTCGTCCGCGGCGACATGCTCTTCGTCACCTACGCGCACTCCGAGCAGGTGCAGGCGTTCCGCGTCAACCTCTCGGCCTCCGACCCCTCGCAGGTTCTCAGGCCGCTCGGCGTCCAGTACACCGGCGGCATCACGCCGCAGGGCGTCGAAGTCTCGGCCGACGGCCGGACGGTCTACGTCACCAACTTCCAGACGGAGGACGTGAGCTTCCTCGGCGTTGACCCCAACGGCAATTTGACGAGGCAGGGCTACCTGCCGGTCGGCGTCACGCCCTCGACGCCCGACCCGACCACCGGCGGCCACGGCCAGAAGCTCTTCGCCACCGACGAGGAGGTGGGCCTCCGCTGGTTCTTCTCCTCGGCCTACTCGGACGACGGGCAGAAGTCCTGCGGCTTCTGCCACTGGGACGGCCGGCAGGACGGCTGCCAGTGGAACGTCGCCGCCAACGCCGTCGGCGGCGTCAAGGTCTGTCCGCAGAACAAGGACATCTCGGACAACTGGCCCGAGTGGTACGAGGGGCTCAACAACGACATGATGGCCTACGCCTCGGCCTGCAACGGCGAGGTGCTGCTGGGCGAGCGCGAGCCGACGCCGCTCTTCCCGCAGCCGCGCGACGTTGACCGCTTCAAGGCGCGCGAGGAGTTCGTGCTGCGGAAGACCGAGGAGAACTCGAAGGCCGTCGGGCGCCCCGAGCTGTCGGGCAAGGCGCAGAAGGTCGGCTACTACGACATGGCCTACCTGCAAATCCTCTGGTCGCAGAACGAGGTCAGGCGGCTGCCCTCGCCGCTCGGCCAGTTCCCCGAGTCGGAGGCGGAGGCCGCGCGGGTCGAGCGCGGCAAGGACATCTTCACGCGCGCGGTCGAGCAGGGCGGCGCGGGCTGCGCCGAGTGCCACCACAACGGCAACAAGCTCTCGAACGGCGTCCTCGACGACACCTTCCAGGACTTCAACATCCACGAGCCCGGCGTCGTCAGCGAGTCGACGGTGGACGGCGACGGCCCCTTCTTCCGCCCGGGCAACGACTACTTCTTCACGCGATTCGGCCCGCCGCAGGACGTGGGCACGCCGCAGAACTTCTCGTCGCGCAACACCAAGCACCTGCGCGCGTTCTGGGACGGCGTGCCGCGCTACCTGCACCACGGCTTCGCGCACACCGTCCGCGAGGTGCTGCTCGCGCCCGACTCGCCGCACCTGCGCCCGGGCGAGCGCGGCTTCAACTTCCGCACCGTGCGCGCCGACCACCGCCGCGGGCGCAACAACCTGCCGACGGAGGTCCCCGTCACCGTCGCCGACCGCACGGGCGCGCTCGCCGGCGACGGCGCCGGCCCCGTCATGGTGAGCCTCGACAGCCCCGCGGTCGTCGAGAACGGCCGGGCGCAGATAGACCGGCTCGGCACGTCGAACCTCGCGCCCATCGTCGCGGGCGGGCAGATTAACCCGCAGCTCGCCGCCGCGGGCGTGCGCGTCGTCAAGGACACGCACGGCAGGACGTCGCACCTGACGGCCGAAGAGATTGACGCCCTCGAGGCGTACCTCGTCTCGCTCTCGATGTCGCGGCGGCTCGACTCCTCGTCGGGCTCGGGCGGCGGCTCGGGCGGCGGGACGGAGTCGGTCGCGCGCGCGCAGTTCGCGGCCGGCGACGTGCGCGTCGAGGAGGGCGCGGGCAGTTGCGCGGTCGAGGTCGTGCGCACGGGCGACCTGACGCGCGAGGCCGCGGTCGAGTACCTGACGACCGACCTGTCGGCCTCCGACCGCACGGACTACACGATGGCGCGCGGCACGCTGCGCTTCGCGCCCGGCGAGACGTCGAAGACCATCACGCTCCTCGTCACCGACGACGCGCTGGCCGAGGGCGACGAGCAGGTCAACCTCTCGCTCGCCAACCCGGGCGCGGGGTGCGCGCTCGGCGAGGTGGCGGCGGCCGTCGTCACCGTCGCCGACAACGACGCCGCGGACGCCGGGGCCAACCCGGCCGACGACCCGGCCTTCTTCGTCCGCGAGCACTACCACGACTTCCTCAACCGCGAGCCCGACGCCGACGGCCTGCGGTTCTGGGTCGGCCAGCTAGAGGAGTGCGGCGCGGACGCGCGCTGCCGCGAGGTGAAGCGCATCAACGTCAGCGCGGCCTTCTTCCTCTCAATCGAGTTCCAGCAGACGGGCTACTTCGTCGAGCGGCTCTACAAGTCGGCCTTCGGGCGCAGGCCCTCGCTCGTCGAGTTCATGCCCGACACGCAGGAGGCCGGGCGCGGGCTCGTCGTCGGCGCCGAGGGCTGGCGCGAGAAGGTAGACGCGAACAAGCGCGCCTTCGCGGAGCAGTGGGTCGCGCGGCCGCAGTTCAAGGCGGCCTTCGACGGCCTGACGAACGCTCAGTTCGTAGACCGCCTCTTCGCCAACGCCGGCGTCGCGCCCGCGGCCGAGGAGCGCGCCGGGCTGGCGCGCTCCCTCGACGCGGGGAGCGAGACGCGCGCCGGCGTCGCGCGCCGCGTCGCCGAGAACGACGAGTTCGCGCGCCGCGAGTTCAACTCGGCCTTCGTGCTGATGCAGTACTTCGGCTACCTGCGCCGCGACCCGGACCCCGAGGGCTTCCAGTTCTGGCTCTCGAAGCTCGACTCGTTCGGCGGCGACTTCGTCCAGGCCGAGATGGTCAAAGCGTTCATCTCCGCCGACGAGTACAAGCAGCGCTTCGGGAGCTGAGGGAAGACAGGAGGCGGGAGGGAAGGGGAAAGATAAAGGCGGCGCGGCCCTCGTCATCAGTTGA
>DASVUF010000289.1:0-7921 GCA_036387195.1 Pyrinomonadaceae bacterium
CGCGCGCGCGGCCGAGTCGTGGCTGGCCGAGACGCTCAACCGCGTCGTGCTCGCCGACCCGGGCCTGTACTCGGAGGAGCGCTTCGCGGAGTCGTGGCTGCGCGTCTCGACGCGCGAGCTGCTCGCGGCCTACCCGCCGGACGAGGCCGCCGCGGGCGACGAGACGCTGCGGCGCCTGAACCGCCTGCTGCTCGAAGACGCCTTCCCCGCATACTTCGAGCGCATCTACGAGATACGGCTCGCGGCGATGTTCCGCCGGCTGCACGACGCCGAGTTGAGCGCGCTCTGCCTGTCGGGCGGCGGCATCCGCTCGGGGACTTTCTCGCTCGGGCTCATCCAGGGGCTCGCGCGCCACGACCTGCTCAAGGAGTTCGACTACCTCTCGACCGTCTCGGGCGGCGGCTACGTCGGGAGCTGGCTGAGCGCGTGGCTCCACAGGCACCCGGAGGGGCTGCTCGGCGTCAGCCGCGAGCTTGAGAACAGCGCGCCCGCGTCGCGCGTTGACCCAGACCCGAAGCCCGTCCAGAACCTGCGCGAGTACAGCAACTTCATCACCCCGAAGACGGGGCTGCTGACGGCCGACACGTGGTCTTTCGTCGGCATCTACCTGCGCAACCTGCTTCTCAACTGGCTGGTCTTCATCCCGCTGCTGGCCGCCGCGCTGATGCTGCCGCGGCTGCTGCTGACGGTCACGCTCATCCAGCCGGTGCGCGCGCCGCAGGCCGTCCCCGCCGGCTTCGCGGACAGGACGCTGACCGAGGGGCGCGAGCCCATCGCCCCCGGGCGGCGCGTGCATTACGAGCCCGAGCCGATAATCGAAACCATCGTCGGCGCGCGCGCCGCCGGGCGGCTCTACGGCGCGCCCGTGTTGGGGGGCGTGCTGGCCAACGCCCACTGGCGACACCTGCTGCTGCTCGTCGGCTTCGGCTCGGGCGTGTGGGCGCTGGGCTTCGTCGTCTTCAACCGCCCCGGCAAGCGCGGCCTGCTCAGGCGGCGCAACCGGCGCTGGCACAGGCGCACGGACCAGCGCTCCTTCATCAAGTACTGCCTGACGTGGCTGCTCGTCTCGGCCGCGTGCCTGACGACCTACTGGGCGTGGTCGCAGGAGGGCTCGGGCGTCACGAAGAACCCGCTGCTCTTCCTCCTCTTCGGCGTCGTCTTCACGGGGGCGGCGGGCGCGGTGGCGGCCTACGTCCTGCGCAGGCGCGCGCAGAGTCCGGGCGAGCCGGCGCCTGAGCCGGAGCCTGCGGGCGGCGGCGGCGAGCCGGACGGCGTCGTGACCCGCGACGCCCTGCTGGCCACGCTGCTGGCGGGCGGCGTCGCCGGGCTGCTCTTCTGGCTGGTCTCGCTCTTCGACATCGGCGACCCGGTCATCGGCTACGGCGCCTCGGTGCGCGACGGCGTCATCATCCGCAGGCCGTTCGACTGGACGGACTGGACGCAGTGGACGTGGTGGGGCTCCTGGACGACCGAGCTTTACGTCTGCCTCGGCGTGCCCATCTTCCTGCTCATCTACTGGGCGGCGCTGACGGCCTTCATCGGCGTGTCGAGCGGCAGCGAGCGCATAGACGACGAGGACAGGGAGTGGTGGGCGCGCTTCAGCGCGTGGCTGCTCATCCCGGCCCTCGGCTGGGCGGCGCTGACGGCCACCGTCATCTACGGGCCGCTGGCGCTGCTCGAATCGCCGAAGCTTCTGGCCTCGGTCGGCGGGCTCTCGGGGCTGGTCGCCGTGCTGCTCGGCCGCAGTTCGGCGACGCCGGCGGGCGGCGGCAAGGACGCCGAGCCCGGCTCGAAGGGGTCGAAGACTTCGGGGCTGCTCGCGGGCGCGCTGCCGCTGCTCGGCGCCGTCTTCCTCGCCGCGTTCGCCGCGCTCATCTCGCTCGGCACGACCGGCGTCACGCGCAAGATAGTCACGCTCGCCGACGACGCGACGCGCACGAAGCCCGCGGCCGCCGCGGCGACGGCCGCGACCACGGCGGCGGCGACGACGGCCGCGCCCGAGCCGGGCCCGACGCGCCTACAGGTTTTTGCGCGCCGCGCGGCGCAGTGGATGACGAACGCGCCGTCGGACCCGCCCGGCGCGGGGCCGAACCGCGGCTTCGACGACTACGTCCGCTACGTCACGCCGGTCGTGCCGACGCTGGTGCGCCCGACGCCGACGCCGCGCCCCGGCGCGACGCCCTGCCAGCCGGTCTGCGTCGGCGGGCTCGGCGAGGCCGAAGGGCAGGAGCCCGAGCGCGCCGACGCCTTCAAGGGCGCGCAGATAGTCCACCTCAACGTCCTGCACCACACGTCGCTCTGGTTCACGCTGGCGCTGGCGGGGTTCCTCTTCTGGGCGGGGCGCGCGCTCTCGCGCCGCGTCAACCTCAACGTCTTCTCGCTGCACGGCGGCTACCGCAACCGGCTCATCCGCGCCTTCCTCGGCGCGTCGCGCCCGCCCGGCGAGCGCCGCCCGAACCCCTTCACGGGCTTCGACCCGGCGGACAACGTCCACATGCACGAGCTGCGCTGGGCGCTCTTCGACGAGGGCGACTTCCTCAAGCCGGAGGAGCTGGCGCAACTGCTGCGCACGCCCGGGCACGTGGTGTCGGACTACCTGCGGGAGCGCGGACTCGTCGAGAGCGTGATGCGCGAGCCGGCCGCCTCCGACACGCCCGGCATGGTCGAGGCGCTGCGCACGGACCTCAACGGCGCGCTCGAACGCGAGCGGCTCTTCGAGCGCTTCCCGCAGTTCCTACAGTCGAGGCGCGCGGTCGAGACGCTCGAAGCCATCCGCAGGTCGCTCAGGCGGCCGCCCGAGCCCGGCGTGCCGGAGGCCGCGCTGCGCGGCGACTACCAGCTCCTGCTCAACCGGCTCGTGCTGGAGGAGGCGTTCCCCGGCGCGCTGCGGCCGGGGCCGCCGCCGCCCTACAAGCTGATGCACGTCGTCAACACGTCGCTCAACCTCGTCGGCGGCGAGAAGCTGGCGTGGCAGCAGCGCAAGGCCGAGCCGTTCAGCATCAGCCCCCTGCACTCGGGCTGCTTCCGCCTCGGCTACCGGCGCTCGCGCGACTACGGCGGGCGCGAGACGGGCGGCGTCTCCATCGGCACGGCGGCGGCCATCTCGGGCGCGGCGGCCAGCTCGAACATGGGCTACTACACGACGTCGCCCGTCATCTCGCTGCTGCTCACGCTCTTCAACGTCCGGCTCGGCTGGTGGCTCGGCAACCCCGGCCCCGCCGGGGCGCAGACCTACCAGCGGAGCCGGCCCGAGTCGTCGGTCGCGCCCGTGCTCTACGAGGCGTTCGGGCTGACGAACGACCGCTACGAGTACGTCTACCTGACCGACGGCGGCCACTTCGAGAACCTCGCCGTCTACGAGATGATTCTGCGCCGCTGCCGCTTCGTCGTCGTCGCCGACGGCGCGCAGGACGAGGGCTACCGCTTCGGCGACCTCGGCAACGCGGTGCGCAAGATTCGCATTGACCTCGGCGTCCCCATCCACTTCCCCTGCGTCCCCATCTACGGACAGAAGGAGGCCGGCGAGAAGGGGCGCGGCGCGTACTGGGCCATCGGCCGCATACGCTACTCGTCGGTGGACGGGACGCCCGAGGAGGAGGACGGCCTGCTGCTCTACATCAAGCCGGCGGTCTACGGCGACGAGCCGCGCGACATCCTCGAATACAAGAGCAACTTCCCGGCCTTCCCGCACCAGTCCACCGGCGACCAGTTCTTCGACGAGCCGCAGTTCGAGAGCTACCGCGCGCTCGGCTCGCACATCATTGACAGGCTGTGCGGCGAGGGCTTCGGCCGGCTCGACCTCAAACAGGTCGTCGCCCGCGCGCGCGACGAGATGCTCAGACACTGCGCCGCGCAGAAGATGGACCCCGGCCAATCCTTCATAAACTGGCTGGCGCGCCTCGCCGGCGAGAAGGAGCGCGCCGGCGGGGGCGACGGGGGCGACGAGGGCGACGTTAAGGACGACGCCGCGAGCGACGCCGCGAGCGACGCCGCGAACGGCGAGGCGAACGAAGACGAGGGCGGCGGCGGAGGCGGCGGCGCGACGCGGGGCGACGGCGGCGGCGCGGCGGGTTGAAAATCTGCGGGCGCGCGTGCGACGATGTGGGCGCTTAAGATGTCACGCGCGAACGGACAACTCGACCTGCTCATCATCGGCGCGGGGCCGGCCGGCCTCTCGGCGGCGGACGTGGCCGCGCGCGAGGGGCTCTCCTACCTCGTCGTCGAAAAGGGGCTCATCGCCGACACCGTCTACCACTACCCCGTCGGGCTGACGGTCTTCTCCACCACCAACGAGCTTGAGCTGCGCGAGGGCGAGCTGCGCCCCTGCCGCGACAAGCCGACGCGCGAGGAGCTGCTCTCCTACTACGTCCGCTTCGCGCTCGGGCACGACCTCCACATCAACACCGAGGAGGAGGTGACGAGCATCGAGCGGTCGGGGGCCGAGGGCTTCCGCGTCGCCACGTCGCGCGCGACCTACAGGGCGGCGCGCGTGCTCGCCTGCATCGGCGGCATGGCGCGCCCGCGCCGCCTGGGCGTCCCCGGCGAGGAGCTGCCCAAGGTCAGGCGCCGCTTCGTCGAGCCCTTCCCCTACGTGCGCAAGGACGCGCTCGTCGTCGGCGGCGGCAACTCCGCGGCCGAGGCCGCGCTCTTCCTCGCCGAGGGCGGCGCGCGCGCCACCTTCGCCATCTGGGCCTCCGACTGGGAGAACCGCGACCCGAAGAAGGGCTGCATCAAACACTGGGTGCGCGACCCGCTCGAACGCGAGATAGAGGCCGGCCGCCTGCGCCTCTTCCTCTTCTCCGAGGTCGAGGAGATAGCGCCCGCGCACGTCCGCCTCAAGGACGCCGACGGCCGCAGCCACACGCTCCCGAACGACGCCGTCTTCGTCCTCATCGGCTCGGACGCGGACCTGACGCTGCTGCGCGACGCCGGCGTCAGCACGGAGCGCGCCGGCCTGACCGAAATCCCCTCTTACGACCCCGAGACTTTCGAAACCAACGTCCCCGGCCTCTACGTCGCCGGCCACTTCACCAACGCGCGCCACATCAAGGAGGCCATCGCCGTCCCGCGGCGCGTCGTCCCGCACATCGCCCAAACGCTCCGCGCGGCGGTCTAGCGCGGCCCCCGCGCGCCGGAGCACAACCCGGGAGGCAGAAATGGAACTCGGAGCTTTCTCCGTCAGCCTGGCGGTAAAGGACATCGAGGCGTCGAAGCTCTTTTACGAGAAGCTGGGCTTCACCGTCTTCATGGGCGACCAGTCGCAGAACTGGCTGATTATGAAGAACGGCGACCACGCCATCGGGCTGTTCCAAGGCATGTTCGAGAAGAACATCCTCACCTTCAACCCGGGCTGGGACAGCGACGCCCGCCCGCTCGGAGAGTTCGCGGACGTGCGGGAGTTGCAGCGCCGGCTCAAAGAGCGCGGCGTCGAGTTGATTACTGAAGCGGACGAAAGCTCCACCGGCCCGGCCAGCTTTATGATTATGGACCCGGACGGCAACACGATTCTTGTAGACCAGCACGTCTAGGCGTTTGGCGGTCGGGCGCGCCGTTCGTCTTAGTCCCGCAAGGAGGCTCCGTGAGGTGTCTGCTGATTATCTGCGCTCTCGTTAGCCTCTGCGACGGTTCTGCTTCTGCCCGAGCTGTGACGCGGGCGCAGTCCGAGGCGAAGGGCGCGGGCGGCAAAGAAGCTTCGGAGGGCGCCGGCCCCGTGTACGGGGCCAGGGAGGTTGATAAGCGGGCTTTAATCGTCGAGAGGATTGAGCCGGGGTACACCGAGGAGGCGCAGCGTAGAAAGGTCGAAGGCGTGGTCATCCTGCGCGCCGTGCTGGCCGCCACGGGCGAGGTGGCCGACGTGGAGGTGTCAAACGGGCTGCCTCACGGGCTGACGGAGAGGGCCGCCGACGCCGCGAGGCGAATCAAGTTTATTCCCGCCTCGAAAGACGGAAGACGCGTGTCGCAAAGGGTGACGCTGGCCTACTACTTTATCCTCCAGGGCGCGAGCTACTACGGGGACGGCTCGAAAAGGGTGTATTACAAGCGCGGCTGCCTCGACTACCGCGTCATCCCGCCGAAAGACTTCGTCATCTTCGGGGGCCGGAAAGAGGCCGAGGAGAGCGGCTACAAAAAAGCCGGATGCCCTTAATCGCCCCCGCGCCGTTCACTGCGGGCCCGCGCGAAAGGGGGCGGCGCGACGCGGCC
Source organism: Pyrinomonadaceae bacterium (assembly GCA_036387195.1). GTDB lineage: Bacteria > Acidobacteriota > Blastocatellia > Pyrinomonadales > Pyrinomonadaceae > QHXN01. The sequence goes on from DASVUF010000289.1 coordinate 6,202, forward strand.
CCCTTCACTTCATAATCTGACTGGGCGGAGTTCGGAGGGCGGGCGGGCTGGCTCTCACATCAGCACTTCGGCGTGCGCGCGCTCGCGGCGGGCGACGCCGGTGCGGTAGGCGGCCTCCTCGACCTCGCGCGCGACCGCCTCGGCGACGCGCTTGTCGAAGACCGAGGGGACGATGTACTCGGGGTGCAGTTCCTCGGGCGTGATGATGGAGGCGATGGCCTGCGCGGCCGCCAGCTTCATCTCCTCGTTGATGCGCGAGGCGCGGCACTGGAGCGCGCCGCGGAAGATGCCCGGGAAGCAGAGCACGTTGTTGATCTGGTTCGGGTAGTCGCTGCGCCCGGTCGCCATCACGGCCGCCACGCCCGCCACCTCCTCGGGCATGATCTCCGGCGTCGGGTTCGCCATGGCGAAGATGATGGGGTCTTTCGCCATCGCCCTCACGTCGTCCACGTTGATGACGCCCGGAGCCGAGAGGCCGAAGAAGACGTCCGCGCCCTTAATCACGTCGTGAACCGTGCCGCGCTCGCCCGACGGGTTCGAGACGCGCGAGAAGTGGTCCTTGACCCAGTTCATGTGCTCGGTGCGCCCCGCGTAGATGGCGCCGTGCTGGTCGCAGCCGATGAGGTTGCGGACGCCCGCGTTCATCACGATCTTCGAGCAGGCCACGCCCGCCGCGCCGACGCCGTTGACGACGACCTTCAAGTCCTCCAACCGCTTGCCGACCAGCCTGGCCGCGTTGAAGAGCGCGGCCATCACGACGACCGCCGTCCCGTGCTGGTCGTCGTGGAAGACGGGGATGTCCAGCTCCTCCTTCAGCCTCTCCTCTATCTCGAAGCAGCGCGGGGCCGAGATGTCTTCGAGGTTGATGCCGCCGAAGGCGACGGCGACGCGCTTGACCGTCTCGACTATCTCGTTCGGGTCTTTGGTCGCGAGGCAGATGGGGAAGGCGTCCACGCCCGCGAACTCTTTGAAGAGCATCGCCTTGCCCTCCATGACGGGCAGCGCCGCGGCCGGGCCGATGTCGCCGAGGCCGAGCACGGCCGTCCCGTCGGTGACGACGGCGACGGTGTTGCGCTTGATGGTGAGCGTGAAAGCCTTCTCGGGGTCGCGCGCGATGGCCTCGCAGACGCGCGCCACGCCGGGCGTGTAGGCCATCGAGAGGTCGGCGCGCGTCTTGAGCGGCGTCTTCGAGACGACCTCTATCTTGCCGCCGAGGTGCATGAGGAAGACGCGGTCGCTGACGTTGATGACCTCGACGCCGTCCACGGCGCGGGCGGCGTCCACGATTGACTTGCCGTGGTCGGCCGAGGCGGCGTTGACCGTCAGGTCGCGGATGATGGAGTCGCGCCCGACGCTGACGATGTCTATGGCCCCGATGTCGCCGCCCGCGTGCCCGATGGCGATGGTGAGTTCCCCGAGCGTGCCCGCGCGCGAAGAGAGCTTCACGCGCAGCGTCAGACTGTAGCTCGCGCTGGGAGTGTGCTGCGTCGAGGCCAAGGCCGGATTCTTCCTTTCGCCGCTCTCGGTGTACGTGTGACCGCTCAGGGGGAACTTGAGTTTTACTCTAGCGCCAAAGCCGAGCGAGGCGCAAGCACGCCGCCCGCGCGCGTCGGGCGCCGGCGCGAGAGGGTTTGAGGGCGCGGACGCGGGGGCGCGGCTTGCACGCCCATGGCGGGCGCGGGGGCGCGGCTCGCAGTCCCCCGAAGGCAGAGCCGCGCCC
>DASVUF010000290.1:0-12064 GCA_036387195.1 Pyrinomonadaceae bacterium
GAACCGGCTGGCGAACTACCTGCTCGCGGGGGGCGCGGGGCGCGGGACGATGGTCGGGCTCTTCACCGACGACCCGCTCCAGGTCATCACGGGCATCCTCGGCGTCCTCAAGGCCGGCGGCGTCTTCGTCCCGCTCGACCCCACCTTCCCGGACGGGCGGCTGCGCGCCATGGCCTCGCAGGTCAACCCGCAGTGGTTCGTCGCAAGGGGCAAGCACCTCGGCAAGCTCGGGCGCGTGCGCGAAGAGTCGGGCGAGGGCGCGCGGGTCATCTGCTTCGACGGCGAGCCGCCCGCCGACGGTCAGGCGGGCGGGTTGGAGGTGCTGACAGATTACGGCGACTTCAGGCGCACGGAACACCCCGGCCTTGAGAGCGACCCCGACGCGCCCTGCTCCGTCTACTTCACGTCGGGCTCGACGGGCAGGCCCAAGGCCATTCTCGGCCGCCTCAAGGGCATTGACCACTTCATGCGCTGGGAGATTGGGGCCGTCGGCGCCGGGCCCGGGACGCGCGTGACGCAGTTGGCCTCGCCCTCGTTCGACGGCTTCCTCAAGGACGCTTTCGTCCCACTGTGCACCGGCGGCACGGTCTGCGCCCCCGAGAGCCGCGACCTCATACTCGACGCGCGCGGCCTCGCGGACTGGCTCGACGTTGAGCAGATAGAAGTCCTCCACTGCGTCCCCTCCGTCTTCCGCGCCCTGACCAACGAGAAGTTGCACAGCAATTACTTCGAGTCGCTCAAGAGCATCGTGATGACGGGCGAGCCGCTGTACCCGTCGGACGTGAAGCGTTGGATGGACACCTTCGGCGAGCGCGTCAAGCTGTGGAACATCTACGGCACGACCGAGACGAGCATGTCGAAGTTCGCGCACGAGGTCACGCCCGAGGACACCGAAAGACCCTCCATCCCCGTCGGCCGCCCCATCGAAGGCAGCAACGTGCTTATCATTAATCCCGGCGGGCGGCTGTGCGGCCTCGGGGCCGTCGGGGAGATTCACATACAGACCGAATACCGCTCGCACGGCTACTACAACGAGCCGGAGCTGACCAAAGAGGTCTTCGTCCAGAACCCCTTCAACGACGACCCCTCCGACATCCTGCACAAGACCGGCGACTTCGGCCGCCTGCTCAAAGGGGGCGAGGTCGAGATACTGGGCCGGCGTGACCAGCAGGTGAAGGTGAGGGGCGTGCGCGTCGAGCTGGGCGAGATAGAGAACCTGCTGCGCGGCCACGAGGACGTGGCCGACGTGGCCGTCGTAGACCGCGACGACGCCGAGGGCAACAAGTTCCTCGTCGCCTACCTCACCATGTCTAACGGGACGCGAGCCGAAGACCTGCGCCCGTACCTCTCGGAGCGGCTGCCGGAGGCGATGATGCCCTCCGCCTTCGTCCAGCTCGAACAACTGCCGCGCACGCTCAACGGCAAGATTGACCGCAAGGCGCTGCCCGCGCTGGAGGCGATGCGGGCCGAGAAAGAGGCCGGCGAGTTCACGCCGCGCAACCCCGTTGAGGAGATTGTCGCCGGCATCTGGCGCGAGGTGCTGCGGCTGCCGGCCGTGGGTCGCTCGGGCAACTTCTTCAACCTCGGCGGGCACTCGCTGCTCGTCACCCAGGTGTTGGCGCGCGTCCGCGAGTGTTTGGAGGTAGAGCTGCCCGTCCGCAGCCTCTTCGAGGCCCCCACCATCGAGCAGTTCTCACAACTCATCCAGGAGCGTCTGAGCGAAGGGCGGAAGAGCGAGCTGCCGGCGATAAGACCCGTCCCGCGCGACGGCGAGCTGCCGCTCTCGTTCGCGCAGCAGCGCATGTGGCTCTTCGAGCAACTGGCGGGCGGCACGGGCGCCTTCAACATCTCGATGGGCGTGAGGCTGCGCGGCGCGCTCAACGTCGCGGCGCTCGAACAGACCTTCGGCGAGATAATCCGCCGGCACGAGAGCCTGCGCACAATCTTCCCGGCCGCGGGCGACCGCCCGCTTCAGGTCATCCAGCCGCCCCGCGCCTTCGGCCTTCACTTCGTAGACCTGACGAGCCTGCCCGAAGCGGAGCGCGAGGGCGAGGCCGCGCGGCTGGCGCGGGAGGAGACGCTGCGGCGCTTCGACCTCGCGCGCGGGCCGCTCATCCGCCCGACGCTGCTGAAGATGCGCGACGGCGAGCACGTCGTGGTCTGCACGATGCACCACATCATCGGCGACGGCCAGTCCTTCGAGGTCATCATCTCCGAGATGAGCCGCATCTACTCGGCCGTCAGTCAGGGGCAGCCGTCGCCTCTGCCGGAGTTGCAGGTGCAGTACGCCGACTTCGCGGCGTGGCAGCGTCAATGGCTTCAGGGCGAAGTGCTTGAGACGCGCCTCGCCTACTGGCGACGCCAGCTCGCCGGCGCGCCCGAGAGTTTGAACCTGCCGCGCCGGAGCGAGCGCCCGAAGGTGCAGCGGTTCACCGGCGCAAGGCACGAGGTAAGAATCTCCGCCGAGTTGACCGAGGCGCTGCGCGAGCTGAGCCGGCGTGAGGGCATGACCCTCTACATGACCATGCTCGCCGCCTTCGTCGTCCTGCTGAACCAGTACACCGACGACGAGGACATCGTGGTGGGCTCGACGTACGCGAACCGCGAGCGCGCCGAGGCCGAGCGCATCATCGGCATCCTCACCAACACGCTCGTCCTGCGCGTGGACGCCTCCGGAGCCGCCACCTTCCGCGACGTGATGCGCAGGGTGAGGGAGGTCTGCCTCGACGCCTACTCCTACCAGGTGCCGCCCGAGCTGCTGCGCGAAGACCTCGGCCGCAGGGGCGAAGACCGCGACCGACTCTTCGACGTCTGGTTCCAGTTCGAGCGGGCCTGGCAGGAGAAGTTCGACATGCGCGGGCTGGAGGTCGAGCCCTACGACGAGGGCAAGGAGGTCACGCGCATCGAGCTGTCGCTCGGGCTCGCCGAGACGGACCAGGAGATAAGGGGCCTTCTGGAGTACGACGACCAGTTGTTCTCGGCCGAGACTACCGCGCAGATGTTGGAAGACTTCATGAGGCTGCTCCCCGTCATGGCCGAGAGCCCCGAGCGCGACCTTTCGGCCTTCTCGCTGGCCGGCGGGGTCGGGGCCGGGCAGCTTGACCCCGACCTGGTCGCCAACCTCGAGCTTTAGGCGCCGCCGCCGCCCGACCCGACCCAGCCGCCCGCGGGGGCGCCGCGGCCGACACACCCCCACAGCCGCCAGGAGCGAACTATGATTACGACAGGACTCTTATACCCCGACCGAAGCATCCCGTTCGCCGTCGAGTACCACGCGGACGACAAGCCCGCCGAGCCGGGGCTGCTCACCTCCTGGTATAAGGAGAACGAGCAGCTCCTCGAAGAGAAGTTCCTGGAGCACGGGGCCATCCTCTTCCGCGGGTTCAACGTCAACACGCCCGGCGCGTTCGCGCGGCTGACGCGCTCGGTCGCGCCGGGGCTGCTCGACGCCCTCGACGACAACGGCCCGCGCACGAAGATTACGAGCGGCATCTACACCTCCACCGAGTACCCGGCCGAGTACCAGCTCTCGATGCACAGCGAGTACGCCTACTCGCACAAGTTCCCTGCGCGCCTCTACTTCTGCTGCGTCGTCGAGCCCGGCCAGGGCGGCGAGACGCCCGTGGCCGACAACCGCCAAATCCTGAAGAAGCTCTCGCCGGAGGTGGTCGAGGAGTTCACGCGCAAGGGCGTCAAGTACCTGCGGAACCTGCACGGCGGGAGCGGCTTCGGGCTCTCGTGGCAGGCGGCCTTCCAGACCACGGACAAGTCGGCGGTCGAGGCGTACTGCCGCGAGATGAACGTTGACTACGAGTGGAAGGCCGACGGCGGGCTGAGACTTGAGAACACCTTCGGCAGCGTCATTACGCACCCGCGCACGGGCGAGCAGGTCTGGTTCAACCAGGCGCCGCAGTTCCACCCCTCCGACTACCCGGCCGACATCTACGAGTCGCTGCTCCACTCCTTCCGCGGGAAGGAGGACGAGATTCCGCAGACCTCCATGTTCGGCGACAACACCCCGATAGACATCGCCGCCCTCAAGCACATCCGCGAGACGATGTTCGCGCAGGCCACCGTCTTCCCCTGGCGGCAGGGCGACGTGATGATGGTTGACAACGTGCTGGCGTGCCACGGGCGCATGCCTTTCTCCGGGCAGCGCAAAATCCTTCTGGCGATGGCGGGCAACTGAGATGAGACACGAGAGCGTGCAGGAGATGTTCAGCCGCGTCGCCGCCGACGCCGGCACACGCGCCGCCGTCGAGCGCGGCGGGCGGCGGCTGACCTACGCCCAACTTGAGGCGGAGTCGAAGCGGCTGGCGAACTTCCTCATCGAGGGCGGCGTCGGGCGCGGGACGATGGTCGGGCTCTTCACCGACGACCCGCTCCAGGTCATCACGGGCATCCTCGGCGTGCTCAGGGCCGGCGGCGTCTTCGTCCCACTAGACCCCACCTTCCCCGACGGGCGCCTCCAGGTCATGAACGCGCAGGTCAGCCCCGCCTGGTACGTCGCGGACGCGCGACACCTCGGCAAGCTCCGGCGCGTGCGCGAAGGGGCCGGCGAGGGCGCGCGGGTCGTCTGCCCCGACGCGGAGCCGGACGAGTTGCGCGCGGCGGCCGGCGAGCACGCCGGGGGCGGGCTGGAAATCTCCGAAGGCTACGGCAGCTACAACAACGTGGACGCGCCCGGCGTCAAGAGCGACCCCGAGGCGCCTTGCTCCGTCTACTTCACCTCCGGCTCGACGGGCAGGCCCAAGGCCATCCTCGGCCGCCTGAAGGGCATTGACCATTACGTGCGCTGGGAGATAGAGGCGCTGGGCGTCGGGGCTGGGACGCGCGTGACGCAGTTGGCCTCTCCCTCGTTCGACGGGTTCCTGAAGGACGCCTTCGTCCCGCTGTGCGCGGGCGGGGTGGCGTGCGCGCCCGAGAGCCGCGGCCTGATTCTCGACGCGGGCCGGCTGGTTGACTGGCTCGACATCGAGCAGATAGAGATTCTCCACTGCGTGCCGTCCGTCTTCCGCGCGCTGATAAACCAGGGGCTCAACAGCAACTACTTCGAGGCGATGCGGTACGTCGCGCTCGCCGGCGAGGCGCTGATGCCCTCGGACGTGCGGCGCTGGATGGAGGTCTTCGGCGAGCGCATCAAGCTGGTGAACCTCTACGGCCCGACGGAGACGACCATCCTCAAGGTCTTCCACTTCGTCCAGCCGGAGGACGTGGCGCGCCCCTCCATCCCGCTCGGCAAGCCCATCAAGGGCGCGGCCGTGCTCATCATGGACTCGGCGCTCCAGCCCTGCCACGAGGGCGCGGTCGGCGAGATATACATCCGCACGCCCTACTGCTCGCACGGCTACTACAAAGAGCCCGAGCTGACGCGCGAAGTCTTCCTGCAGAACCCCTTCAACGACGACCCCTCCGACATCATCCACAAGACGGGCGACTACGGCCGCCTGCTTGAGGACGGGAGCCTTGAGTTCCTCGGCCGGCGCGACCAGCAGGTGAAGGTGCGGGGCGTGCGCGTCGAATTGGGCGAGATAGAGAACCTGCTGCGCGGGCATGAGGACGTGGCCGACGTGGCGGTCATTGACCGCGACGACGCCGAGGGCAACAAGTTCCTCGTCGCCTACGTGACCCTGTCGAACGGGACGCGCGCCGAAGACCTGCGCCCGTACCTGTCGGAGCGGCTGCCCGAGGCGATGATGCCCTCCGCCTTCGTCGAGATGGAGAAGCTGCCGCGCACGCTCAACGGCAAAGTTGACCGCAAGGCGCTGCCCGCGCTGGAGACGGTGCAGGCCGAGCACGGCGTCGAAGAGTTCACGCCGCGCAACCCCGTCGAGGAGATTGTCGCCGGCATCTGGCGCGAGGTGCTGCGCCTCCCCTCCGTCGGGCTCAGGAGCAACTTCTTCAACCTCGGCGGCCACTCGCTGCTCGCCACGCAGGTCATCCTGCGCGTGAGGAACGCCCTCCAGGTCGAGCTGCCCGTGCGCAGCATGTTCGAGGCCCCGACGGTCGAGCAGTTCTCGCAACTGATTCAGGCGCGCGTCAACGACGGCGGGCAGAGCGCGCCCGTGCCCATCGAGCCCGCCCCGCGCGACGGCGAGCTGCCGCTCTCGTTCGCGCAGCAGCGCATGTGGTTTCAGGAGGAGATCACGCCCGGCGTCACGGCCTTCCACATCCCGCTCGCCGTGCGGCTGCGCGGCGCGCTCAACGTCGCGGCGCTCGAACAGACCTTCGGCGAGGTCGTGCGCCGGCACGAGAATTTGCGCACCAGCTTCCCGCTGAGGGACGGCCAGCCCGTCCAGCACATCTCGCCGCCCTCCGGGCTCTCGATGCCTCTGGTTGACCTGAGCCGCCTGCCCGAAGGCGCGCGCGAGGAGGCGGCGCGCCGCGCGGCCGACGCGGCCTTCGCCCTCCCCTTCGACGTGCAGGCCGGCCCGCTCGCGCGCGTGCTGCTGATACGCCACGCCGACGACGAGCACAGCGTCTTCTGCACGCTGCACCACCTCGTCAGCGACGGCTGGTCGAAGGGCGTGCTCGTCAAAGAGATTTCGACGCTCTACGCCGCCTTCGCGCAGGCCGAGCCCTCGCCGCTGCCGGAGCTGGCGATTCAGTACGCCGACTTCGCCGCGTGGGAGCGGCGGCGGTTGCAGGGCGAGGGGCTCGAACAGGAACTTTCCTACTGGAAGCGGCGCCTCGCCGGCGCCCCGCCGCTGCTGCAACTCGCGACCGACCGGCCGCGGCCCCCCGCGCAGACCTACCGCGGCGCCGCCGCGCCGCTCGCCATCCCGCCGCAGTTGACCGAGCGGCTGAAGGCGCTGAGCCTCAAGCACGGGGCGACCCACTTCATGACGCTCATGGCGGCGTTCATGGCGATGCTCCACCGCTACACGTCGCAGGAGGACGTCGTCGTCGGCGCCACGGTCGCCAACCGCGAGCGGTCCGACATCGAGGGGCTGATAGGCTTCTTCGTCAACATGGTCGCGCTGCGCGGAGACTGTTCGGGCAACCCGCGTTTCAAGGAGCTGCTCCGGCAGGTGCGCGAATCCACGTTCCAGGCGTACGCGCACCAGGGGGCGCCCTTCGACAAGCTGGTGCAGGAGCTGCGCCCCGCGCGCAACCCCGCCTACCCGCCGCTGTTCCAGGTGGCCTTCGGCTTCCAGAACCAGCCCAACCTGACGGAGTTCGCGCTGCCGGGGTTGACGGTCAGCTTCCCCGCGGCCGAGGTGACCAGCTCGCAATTCGACCTGCTGCTCGACCTCTCGGACACCCCCGACGGCCTGGCCGGCGCGCTCATCTACAACACCGACCTCTTCGACCGCGAGACGGCCGAGCGCATGGCCGAGCACTTCCGCAACCTGCTCGAAGGCGTCGCCTCCGACCCCGAACGGCGACTTTCCGAACTGCCCTTGCTCGGCGGGCGCGAGCGCGAAGAGTCCGTGGTCGCGTGGAACCGCACAGAGGCGGACTACCCGCGCGGCGTCTGCGCCCACGAACTCTTCGAGGCGCGCGCCGACGCCGAGCCCGACGCCGTGGCCGCGACCTGCGGGGGCGCGGCGCTGACCTACGGCGAACTCGACCGCAAGGCCGACCGGCTCGCGCGCCGCCTGCGCGCGGAGGGCGTCGGGACGGGCTCGCTCGTCGGCGTCTGCCTTGAGCACTCGCTCGAAGAGGTCGTGGCCGTGCTCGGCGCGCTGAAGGCGGGCGCGGGCTACGTGCCCCTCGACCCTGGGCACCCGGCGCGGCGCATCTCCTTCATCGTCGCGGACGCGGGCGTGTCGGTCGTCCTGACCCAGCGGAAGTACGCCGAGATGCTTTCGGCCTGCGGCGCGCGCCCCCTCAGCCTCGACGAGGGCGACGACGACGCGGCCCCCTCGCCGGAGGACGGCGAGCGCGTCGCGTCCGGCGCGTCGCCTGGCGGCGTCGCCTACGTCATCTACACGTCCGGCTCGACCGGCGAGCCGAAGGGCGTGAGGATCGCGCACGAGTCGCTGGTCAACTACGTCTGGTGGGCCAAGGACGCGTACCTGCGCGGCGAGCGGCTCAACTTCGCGCTCTACTCGTCGCTGGCCTTCGACCTGACGGTGACCTCCCTCTTCGTGCCGCTCGTCACGGGGAACCAGGTCGCCGTCTACGGGTGGGAGGGCAGGGAGCCGCCGCTCGAACGGGTGCTCGGCGACGGCCGCACGGGCGTCCTCAAGCTGACGCCGAGCCACCTGGCGCTCATCAAGGACAGGGACAACAGCGGCTCCGGCGTCAGGCGGCTCATCGTCGGCGGCGAGGCGCTCGGCGCGGAGCTGGCGCGCCGCGTCCACGAGAGCTTCGGCGGGCGCGTCGAGATATATAACGAGTACGGCCCGACCGAGGCGACCGTCGGGTGCATGCTCTACCGCTTCGACCCGGAGCGCGACCAGCGGGCGGGCGTCCCCATCGGCCGCCCCGCGCCCAACACGCGGCTCTACGTGCTGGACGAGTGGATGGAGCCGGCCGCGACGGGCGTCCCCGGCGAGCTGTACATCGCGGGCGCCGGGCTCGCGCTCGGCTACCTGAACCGCCCCGCGCTGACGGCCGAGCGCTTCGTCGCTGACCCGTTCTCGGGGGAGCCGGGCGCGCGGCTCTACAGGACGGGCGACCTGTGCCGCCGCCTGCCGTCGGGCGACCTCGAATACCTGGGCCGGCGCGACGAGCAGGTCAAGTTCCACGGCTACCGCGTCGAGCTGGGCGAGATACAGCTCGCCCTCCGAAAGCACCCGCAGGTGAGCGACTGCGCGGTCGTGGTGGCGAAGGACGGGCGCGGCCACGACCTGATGGCCGCCTACTACGTCTCGGGCGAGGCGCTCGACGCCTCGGAGCTGCGCGGCTTCCTCGCCGAGCTGCTCATCGCGGAGACGGTCCCGAACGTCTTCGTCCACCTGGACGCGCTCCCGCTCACGCTCAACGGCAAGGTGGACTACGACGCGCTGCCCCCGCTCGACGAGGCGCGGCGCAGGCAGCGGCGCGACTACGAGCCGCCGCGCACCCCGCAGGAGGAGGCGGTCGCCGCCATCTGGGCCGAGGTGCTCTCGCTCGACCGCGTGGGCGTCTACGAAAACTTCTTCGCCCTCGGGGGCCACTCGCTGCTGGCCCTGCAGGTCATCCACCGCGTCAACCAGACGTTCATGGTTGAGCTGCCGATGCGGGTGATTTTCGATTACCCGACCGTGGCCGAGCTGTCGCTGCTCATCGAAGAGACCATCATCGAAAGGCTGGAGGCCGCGCCGGAGGCCGCCCCGTCGGGGCCCGAGCCGCCGCGGCCGCCCGCCCCGCCCATCGAAGTCATCCCAATCAACGACCGGAGGAAAGGCCGAGTATGACGACGCAACGAAACCCCGCCGGCGGCTTCCAGCCGCCCGCCCGGCTCGAACGCAGGGCCAAGAGGGGCCGCCTGAACATCATCGGGATTTCGACCGGCTACCACGACTCGGCCTGCGCGCTCCTGCAGGACGGGCAGCTGGTCGCCGCCGTGCAGGAGGAGCGCTTCTCGCGCGTCAAGAACGACAAGTCGTTCCCGACGCGCGCCTTCGCCTACTGCCTGAAGGAGGGCGGCATCTCCATCGCCGACGTGGACTGCGTCGCCTACTACGAAGACCCCTGCCTCAAGCTCGGCCGGCAGATATGGATGGGCTTCATGCCCGACCTGCCGGTCGAGCGCCAGCAGTCCATCCTCGACCGCATGGCGAGCAGCCAGCCCCGGCAGATGATCCGCGACATCTGGGGCTACGAGGGCATCGTCGAGATAGTTGACCACCACCTCTCGCACGCCGCCAGCAGCTACTACTTCTCGGGCTTCGACGACGCGGCCGTCCTCACGGTGGACGGCGTGGGCGACTGGGCGACGACCACCTACGGGCTCGGGCGCGGCGCGCACATCGAGCGCTTCGAGCAGGTGGACTTCCCCGACTCGCTCGGCTTCTTCTACAGCGCGATTACGGGCTACCTCGGCTTCGAGGTCAACGAGGGCGAGTACAAGGTGATGGGGCTGGCGCCCTACGGCGAGCCGGAGTACGCCGAGCAGATTTGGAAGCTCGTCGAGATGGCCGAGGGCGGGCAGTACCGCCTCAACATGAAGTACTTCGGCTTCCTGACGAAGGACTGCATGTACACGCAGGAACTCGTTGACCTGCTCGGCCACCCGCCGCGCGAGCCCGAGTCGGAGCTGACGCAGTACCACATGGACGTGGCGAAGAGCGTGCAGGTCGTGCTCGAAGAGATCATGCTCCAGAAAACGCGCTACCTCCACTCGAAGGCGCCGAGCGAGAACCTCTGCATGGCGGGGGGCGTGGCGCTCAACGTCGTCGCCAACGGGCGCTGCCTGCGCGAGGGGCCCTTCAAGCGCCTCTTCGTGCAGCCGGCGGCGGGCGACGCCGGCGGGTCGGTGGGCGCGGCTGCGATGGCGCACGTCCGGCTCACGGGCGAGCGGCCGCCGGTCAAGAGCCTGGAGCACGCCTACCTCGGCCCGGCCAACGCGAAGACCGACGCCCACAAGCTGCTCCAGGCCTCGATGGCGACCTTCGAGGACTTCCGCGGCAAGGAGGACGAACTCATCTCCTACGTGGCCGACCGGCTCGTCGAGGGGAAGGTCATCGGCTGGTCGCAGGGGCGGATGGAGTTCGGGCCGCGCGCGCTCGGCGGCCGCTCCATCCTGGCCGACCCGCGGCGCCCCGAGATGCGCGACCGCATCAACGCGCTCGTCAAGATGCGCGAAGCCTTCCGCCCCTTCGCGCCCGCCGTCCTCGAAGAGGAGGCGCCGAAGCACTTCGACCTCGACCACAGCTCGCCCTTCATGCTGGAGACGTGCCAGGTCATCTCGCACATTGACCTGCCCTCCATCACGCACATTGACGGCTCGGCGCGCATCCAGACCGTCAACGACCAGACCAACCCGCGCTTCGCCGCGCTGCTCAGGGAGTTTTACCGGCGCACGGGCTGCCCCATCATCCTCAACACCTCTTTCAACCTGCGCGGCGAGCCCATCGTCTGCGAGCCGAAGGACGCGCTGATGACCTTCATCCGCTCGCAGATTGACCTCCTCGTGCTGGAGGACTTCGTGCTCGACCGGGCGGGGATGCCCGCCTTCTGGGAGCTGCACGGCCTCTACGGCGAGCAGGCCAAGCACGACCCGAGCCGCGCGGTCGGGCATTCCGTCTACACGCTTCTCTAAAAAATTTCCCCGGTTCCGCAAGGAGGGCCAAAAAGGCATGGAACGGCCGCCCGAATCGCTGAAGTCATTCGCCAACCGCATCGCCTCGCTCGCGCAGTCGAGCGAGGCCGCGCAGATGATCCGCCTGCTCCTCTTCTCGGGCTTCATGGGCGCGTCCGCGCCCGAGGGGGGCGGCGGCGCGCTCTCGCAGTTGGCCGCCCCGCCCGACCCGCTGCCGCCCGCGGGGGGCGACCCCACGCACCTCGGCATCTGGGAGCGGCGCGAGGAGGGCGGCAAGGTCGCCTTCGTCCGCCGCCTGGAGCTGATGCACGAGTGGCACCTGTGGGCCAACGTCGGCCGCATCGAGGCGAAGGGGGCGCGCAAGCGCGTCGTCCTCATCGGCGAGTCGGTCGCACGCGGCTACCTCTACGACCCCGAGTACACCCCGGCCTCCGCACTCGAAGCCATGCTCAAGGCGCGGCTCGGCGACGACGAAATCGAGGTCATTGACCTCGCGCGCGTCAACCTCTCGTACGAGATACGGGAGCTGGCCCTCGCCGCGCTCCAGTTGGAGCCCGACGTGGTCATCATGCTCGCCGGCAACAACTGGGGGCTGAAGTTCCCGCAGGCGTCCGAGGTGGTCGAGATAAACGAGGCCGTGACCCAGGAGGGCATCCGCGGGGCCAAGCGCGCCTCCGAGGCGCACATCTCCCGCAACGCGCGGCGCGTGGTCGCCGACGTGGCCTCGGTCTACGCCGAGCGGGGCGTGCCGCTGGTCTGGATGATTCCGGAGTTCAACCTCGCCGACTGGCGCGACCCCGTGACGAACGCCCCGCACCTGCCGGGCCGCCTCAACCGCGAGTGGCTCGACCTGCTGGCCGGGGCCGAGTC
>DASVUF010000291.1:0-14983 GCA_036387195.1 Pyrinomonadaceae bacterium
CCTGCGCGCCCGGCGTCTGCTGCGCCGCCGCGGCGGCGGCCCGCGCCTGCGCCGCGCAGGCCAACGTGAGCGCCAGCGCGGCGCACGCGATACTCGACAGACTTCTACGCATGATTGCTTTCCCCCTTAAGCCGAAAGAGATTTCCCCACGGGAGAGGATTTTAATTGAAAGCGGGAGAGCCTTCTACCACCTGTGGAACGCGCGGCGGCGGCGGACTTGCGCCCGCGCGGGCCGGGGCGATTGTTGAGGGGCGCGCCCTTTTGCTACGATGCCGGGCAGAGATGCAGCCCCCGAGCCGTAGATTCACGAACCACAAGGCGCCCGCGCGCGAGGGGAAACTCGTCACCGTCGGGCGCGTCGAAGACCTGCCCGAGGGGCGCGGCGCGACCGTCGAGCTGGAGGGCGGCAAGGAGTTGGCGCTCTACCACGTCGGCGGCCGCTTCCACGCCATCGAGAACTTCTGCCCGCACAGGGGCGCGCCGCTCGCCGACGGCCAACTCCACGGCCACGCCGTCGAGTGCGACTGGCACGGCTGGCGCTTCGACGTCCGCTCCGGCGCCTGCCTCAACCGCCCCTCCGAGCCCGTCGAGACCTACGAGGTCGTAATCGAGGACGGCTGGATTAAGATAAAAGTTTAAGGAGGTGACACATGTCCTTGAGACGCTTGCCGGCGGGACTGCTGCCGCTGCTGCTCCTGCTCGTCTGCGCGGGGGCGCGCGCGCAGGAGCACAAGCAGTCTGAAGAGATGCACGGCCGCGACGCCCTGCGCGGCCTGGAGGCGGTGCGCCTGCGGGTCGAGACCGTGCCGGAACAGGGGGCGCCCGGCGTCACGGCGGCGCTCGTCGAGCGCGGGGCGGCCGAGCGCCTGCGCGCCGCCGGCCTGCGCGTGCTCACCGGCGAGGAGGCGAAGGGCGCGCCCGTGCTCTTCTACAGGGTCACGCTCATCACCTCGAACTGCGGGTACATGGGGACGGCCGACATGCAGTTGCGCGAGGCGGTGCGCGTCTCGCGCGCGCCGGGGGCGGAGGCGACGGCCGCGACGTGGCAGCACGTGGCGCGCATACACTTCGACCCGCCCAACACGCCGCTGCTGGTCGAGAAGCTGGCGTCGCTCGTGGACGTGTTTACGAAGGAGCACGGCGCGGCCAACGGCCGCTGAAGGGGCCGCGCGCGCGGGGATGGGTTCTCAGCCGTCGTTGCCGATGGCCTCGACGGGGCAGGCGAGCAGCGCCTCCTCGCAGAGGGCGCGCTCCTCCGCGGTCTGCGGCTGCCTGAAGACGAAGGAGTAGCCGCCCGCGTCGGCGCGCGTGAAGTTCTCGGGTGAGGTGTCGCGGCACACGTCGCAGTCTATGCAGTTCGTGTCCACGTAGTATGCGCCCGGCACGTTCTCGGGCACGCGGTCGTTCGGGTCGGCCAAAGCTTCCCTCCGGAAAGCCGCGGGCCGTAAGCCGCAGGCCGTGACGAGAAAGCCGCTCTTTCTCGTCACGGCCTGCGGCTTGCGGCTCACGCTATTTAATCGCCAGCATCCGGTCGAGGGCGACGCGCGCCCAGGCCGCCGTCTCCTCGGGGACCGTAATCTGGTTGACGACGCGGCCGGCGAGCAGCGATTCGAGCGTCCAGGCGAGGTTCTGCGGCGCGATGCGGTACATCGTGGCGCACATGCAGAGGTCGGGCGCGAGCAGCCGGATGTCCTTGTCCGGGTGGAGCGCGGCCAGCCGGCTGACCAGGTTGACCTCTGTGCCCACGGCCCACTTCGAGCCCGCGGGCGACTCCTCGATGGCCTTGATGATGAACTCGGTCGAGCCGTTGAGGTCACTCTTCTCGACGACCTCGCGCTCGCACTCCGGGTGGACGAGCACCCTGACGCCCGGGACCTCCCTGCGAACCGCGTCAACGTGCCACGGGCGGAAGCGGCCGTGGACGGAGCAGTGGCCCTTCCAGAGGATGAGCCGCGCGCGGCGCAACTGCTCGGGGGTGTTGCCGCCCAACTCCTTGTTCGGGTCCCAGAGCGCCATCTCGTCGAGCGGGATGCCGAACTTGACGCCCGTGTTGCGCCCGAGGTGCTGGTCGGGGAAGAAGAAGAGCTTGTCGGCCTCCTTCAGGTACTTGTCGAAGAGCGGGACGGCGTTCGAGGAGGTGCAGACGACGCCCTCGTGCTCGCCGCAGAAGGCTTTGATGGCCGCCGACGAGTTCATGTAGGTGACGGGGACGACCCTGTGCTCGTCGAGCACGCCGACGGCGCGCAACTGCTCCCAGGCGTCCTCGACCTGCTCGGCCGTCGCCATGTCGGCCATCGAGCACCCCGCCCCGAGGTCGGGCAGTATCACCTTCTGGTCGCCGGGCTTCAGGATGTCGGCCGACTCGGCCATGAAGTGGACGCCGCAGAAGACGACGAAGTCGGCCTCGGGGCGCTCGGCCGCGAGCTTCGAGAGCTTGAAGGAGTCGCCCGTGATGTCTGCGTGGCGGATGACGTCGTCGCGCTGGTAGTGGTGGCCGAGGATGAGGAGCCGGCCGCCCAGGCGCCGCCGCGCCGCCGCGATGCGCCCGTCCAACTCCGCCTCCGACATCCCGAAGTAGTCTTCGAGCGCCGGCGCCTGTCGCCCCGCTTCCAAAGTCTCGAACGCAGTCGCCATCTTTAACCCTCTCTGCCGCCGGGGCCCACATGCGGCCCCGACGACGCCCGCGCGAAACGCGAAATATAAGCCTTCGGGCCGCCGCCCGCAAGCGCCGCACGCGGGCCTCCGCGACGGCCTCCAATTAGATGCGGCGCGCCCGCCGCACGTTCGTAAAAAGGGGAGGGGGAAGGGGCCGCGCCGCCGCCCCTTCCCCCTCCGCCGCCGCGCCCGGGCGCGTCCGTCTAGGGCCTGGTCATCTCCTCGGGCCTGACGTGCTGGTCGAACTGCTCGGCGGTGAGGAGCCCCAGCTCGACCGCCGACTCGCGCAGCGTGATGCCCTTCTTGTGCGCGTTCTTGGCTATCTTCGCGGCGTTGTCGTAGCCGATGTGCGGGTTGAGCGCCGTGACGAGCATCAGCGAGTTGCGCAGGTTCTCTTCGATGCGCGCGCGGTTCAGCTCCAGCCCCTCGACGCAGAAGTCCACGAAGCCGCGGCAGGCGTCCCTGAGCAGCCGGATGGAGTGGAGCAGGTTGTGCACCATCACGGGGTTGAAGACGTTCAGCTCGAAGTTGCCCTGCGAGCCGGCGAACCCGATGGCGGCGTCGTTGCCCATCACCTGCACGGCGACCATCGTCATCGCCTCCGACTGGGTCGGGTTGACCTTCCCCGGCATGATCGACGACCCCGGCTCGTTCTCGGGCAGGACGAGCTCGCCGATGCCGGCGCGCGGCCCCGACCCGAGCCAGCGGATGTCGTTCGCTATCTTCATCAGCGAGGCGGCCAGCGTCTTCAGAGCGCCGCTGGCGAAGACCATCTCGTCGTGCGCCGAGAGCGCCGCGAACTTGTTCGGGTGCGACCTGAAGGGCAGCCCCGTCAGCGCGGCTATCTTCGCCGCGGCCCTCTCGGCGAACTCCGGGTGCGAGTTGAGCCCCGTGCCGACGGCCGTCCCGCCGATGGCGAGGTCGTAGAGCCCCGGCATCACGGCTTCGAGCCGCTCGACGTCGCGTTCGAGCAGGCTGGCCCAGCCGCCGAACTCCTGCCCGACGGTCAGCGGCGTCGCGTCCTGCAGGTGCGTCCGGCCTATCTTGACCACGTCGGCGAACTCGCGCGCCTTCGCGTCAATCGCGTCGCGCAGCCGCCTCACCTCGGGGATGAGCTTTCGCATCTGCTCGGCCGAGGCGATGTGCATGGCGGTCGGGAACGTGTCGTTGGAGGACTGCGACATGTTGACGTGGTCGTTGGGGTGTACGGGCCGCTTGCTGCCCATCTCGCCGCCGGCCATCTCGATGGCGCGGTTCGAGATGACCTCGTTGGCGTTCATGTTGGTCTGCGTCCCCGAGCCGGTCTGCCACACGCGCAGGGGGAAGTGCTCGTCGAGCTTGCCCTCGATGACCTCGTCGGCCGCCCGCGCGATGAGCCGCGCCGTGTCGGGGGGCAGCTTCCCCAACTCCTCGTTGACCAGCGCCGCGGCCTTCTTCAGAATCCCCAGCGCCCGCACCATCTCGCGCGGCATCACGTCGAACCCGATGTTGAAGTGGTGCAGCGAACGCTCCGTCTGCGCCCCCCAATACCTGTCGGCGCGCACCTCTATCTCCCCCATCGAGTCCGACTCGACCCTCACCGCCGCCTTCTGCTCCGCCGCTTCCTTCGCCATCCGAGTCCTCACCCCTCAAAAAATGTAAGAGAATACGCACGCAATTTTACACCCTGCGCCCGCCGCAGGCACACGCGAAGGGTGAGCGAAACCCAAACCCCCCTTGCCGCGCGCGCGCGCCGCGCCGCCGCGCCGCCCCCTCTTCCCCGTCCGGGCGTGGGCTGCGCGCCCTGCCGGGCGGGCGGAGTCAGCCATCGCCCTCGACGGGCGCGCCGGCGTCGAGCCACGCCTTCCAGCCGCCGGCCATCGAGTAGACGTTCGTGTAGCCCATGCGCTGAAGGTTGTCGGCGGCGAGCGCCGAGCGGTAGCCGCCGCCGCAGTAGAGAATCAGCTCGGCGGAGCGGTCGGGGACTTCGCGCTCGATGTCGCGCTCGATGACGCCGCGGCCGATGTGGCGCGCGCCGCGCGCGCGGCCGCGCTCCCACTCGTTGTCCTCGCGCACGTCTATCAGCCGCGCGCCGGCGCGCGCCATCTCCAGCGCCCGCCCGACCGACACCTCGCGGACGCGCGTCCTGGCGTCCCCGACGATTCTCAAGAACCCTTCGCTGTGCTCCATAAGCCGCGGCCGCCCCCCCGACGGTTTGACTTTCGTTTTCGCAGTTTGCTACATCATACCGCTTCCCCGTTCCGCAGTGGAGTGCGTATGCGTAGGACGTTCGCCAAGACTCTGCTCGCGCTGGCGTGCGCCGCGTCGCTCGCGGCCTGCGCGGGCGCAGGCCCGGACGCCGGCGGCTCGGGCGCGGGCGCGGGCGGCGCGGCCGGGGCGGCGTCGGCGGCGGACGTGGACGCGCTCGTCGGCGCGCTCGGGGCGTTCACGGCGGAGTTGACGGCGAAGGTCGAGTCGGCCGCGGACGCGAAGGCCGGCGCGGCCGAGGCGCAGCGCCTGCTCGACGCGCGCAGAGGGGAGATGGCCGAGCGCATCGCCGCGCTCAAGCAGAGCCCGCGCATGCGGGACGACGCCGCGGCGCGCGGCCGCTGGCTCGAAGCCGAGGTGGACAACACGCACCGCGTCCGCGACCTGAAGATGAGGCGCCTGGACGACGCGATGCGCGACCCGGAGCTGAAGGCGGCGCTCGAACGCCTCGCCGCCGACTACGAGTCAATGTTCAAAGACCGCTGAGGCCGCGCGGCCGGGCGGCCCCCGTTGGAGTAAACGGGCGCGGGCGTCTATAATGCCTTTCAAAGAGTGATAAAAAGGGCTGTTAGCTATGGGCCGTCAGCTTTTGGCTGCGAGCGCCCGTCTGCGCGGGCCCTGAAGACGGAGGCCGGCGGCTGACAGCCGGCGGCTTTCTTCCGAGGAGAAACAGATTTGTCTACGGAACAGTTCGACGTGACGGTGATCGGTTCGGGGCCGGGCGGGTACGTGGCCGCGATACGCGGGGCGCAACTGGGGCTCAAGGTGGCGCTCGTCGAGAAGGACAAGCGGCTCGGCGGGACGTGCACGCTGCGCGGCTGCATCCCGACCAAGCAGCTTTTGATGTCGGCGCACTACTACGAGAAGGCGCAGAAAGACCTCGGCGACTTCGGCGTGCAGGTCACAGGGGTCCGCCTCGCCTTCGATGACGTGCAGAAGCGCAAGGCCAAGGTCGTGATGAAGAACTCGAAGGGCATCGAGTTCCTGATGAAGAAGAACGCCATCACGGTCTTCAAGGGCGCGGGCCGGCTGGCGCTCCCCGGCCGGGTCGAGGTGACGGGCGAGGACGGCAAGGCGCAGACGATAAACACGAAGAACATCATCGTCGCCACCGGCTCGGTCGTCCGCCCCATCCCCGGCTTCGAGACCGACGGCGAGCGCGTCGTCAACTCCGACCACATCCTCGAACTGGAGAGGGTGCCGAAGTCGCTCGTCGTCCTCGGCTCGGGCGCGGTCGGCACCGAGTTCGCCTCCGTCTACTCGCGCTTCGGCGCCGAGACGACGCTCGTCGAGCTGATGCCGCGCATCATGCCGCTCGAAGACGAGGAGATTTCCAAGACGCTCGAACAGTCCTTCCGCAAGCGCGGCGTCAAGTGCCTGACGGGCACGAAGCTCGACAAGGTCGAGAAGACCGACGCGGGCGTGCGCGTCACCGGCAAGGACTCGAAGGGCGGCGACGTCGCGCTCGAAGCCGAGATGCTTCTGGTCGCCGTCGGCCGCATGCCGTACCTCGAAGGGCTCGGGCTCGAAGGCACGAAGATCAAAGTCGAGCGCGGGGCGATTCAGGTGGACGAGTTCTGCCGCACGGGCGAGCCCGGCGTCTACGCCATCGGCGACGTCATCCCGACGCCGTGGCTCGCGCACCTCGCGTCGAAGGAGGGCATCCTCGCCGTCGAGCAGATAGCGGGGCAGAAGCCGCACCCCATCAACCTGCGCCACGTCCCCTCCTGCACCTACTGCGACCCGGAGGTCGCCTCCGTCGGGCTGACCGAGGCCAGGGCGAAGGAGATGGGCTACGACGTCAAGGTGGCGAAGTTCCCCTTCTCGGCGTCGGGCAAGGCCCGCATACTCGGCGAGGAGGAGGGCTTCGTCAAGGTCGTCAGCGAGACTAAATACGACGAGCTGCTCGGCGTCCACGTCATCGGCCCGCACGCGACCGAAATCATCCACGAGGCCATCGTCGCCCTCCACCTCGAATCCACGGCCGACGAGCTGGGCCGCGTCATCCACGCGCACCCGACCGTCTCCGAGGCCGTCATGGAGGCCGCCGAGGGCGTCCACGGCCTGACCATCCACTTCTAGGGCAAGCGGCCGCCGGCGCCGAAAAAGACTTCGGGCCGGCGGCCGGTTGCCAACGACTTCACTATGAAGAACAGTCCCACGACAAAGAACGCCCCGCGCCCGTCGAAGGGCAAGGCGAAAGGGGCGGCCTCGAACGGCTCGGGCGGCGCGGCCGCGGCCGCGCCGCCCTTCGTCACCCTCGCGCCGCCGGCCGCCGAAGCCATCTCGCTCGCGGACACCTTGAACGGGCAGGGCGAGCTGGTCTGCACGGACGAGACGACGCTGAAGGGCGAACAGCTCCTTGAGCTTTACCGCTGGCTGCAACTGACGCGGCTGGTCGAGGAGCGCCTGGTCAACCTCTACCGGCAGACGAAGGTGGTGGGCGGCGTCTTCCGCTCGCTCGGGCAGGAGGCGACCGCCGTGGGGACGGCCTACGCGCTCGCGCCGCAGGACTTCATCGCGCCGCTCATCCGCGACCTCGGCGCGGTGCTCGTCAAGGGCATCCGGCCGCGCGACATCTTCGCGCAGTACATGGCGAAGGCGTGGGGGCCTTCCGAGGGGCGCGACCTCAACATCCACTTCGGCGACGTCTCCAAGGGCTTCATCGGCCCCATCTCGCACCTCGGCGACATGATCCCCGTGATGACGGGCATCGTGCTCGCCGCGCGGATGCAGCGGAAGGACACGGTGGCGGTCGCCTACATCGGCGACGGCGGGATGAGCACCGGCGCCTTCCACGAGGGGCTCAACTTCGCCGCCGTCCAGCGGCTCCCGCTCGTCATCGTCGCCGAGCACAACTGGTACGCCTACTCGACGCCGACCTCGAAGCAGACGGCGGTGGCCAACCTCGCCGAGAAGGCCGCCGGCTACGGCATCCCCGGCTACGTCGTGGACGGCAACGACGTGGTCGCCTGCTACGAGGTGATGCGGCGCGCGGCCGACTCGGCGCGCGGCGGGGGCGGCGCCTCCATCATCGAGGCCAAGACCTACCGCCGCAAGGGGCACGCCGAGCACGACGACCAGCGCTACATCCCGGCCGGCGAGCTGGAGCACTGGGAGCGGCGCGACCCGCTCGACCGCTTCCACCGGCACCTCGTCTCGAAGGGCGTCGCCACGCAGGCGCGCCTCGACGAAGTGGTCGCCGACGTCCGCCGCGAGATCGAAGAGGACTCGGCGTGGGCCGAGTCGTCGCCGATGCCCGACCCCGAGAAGGCGGCCTACAACGTCTTCGACAACGCGGTCGTCCCCCCGGCCTTCCGGCCGAAGGTCTTGGAAAACTAAAGACAAAAGACAGATGTCAACTGCGACCAGGAAAGAGCACAAGTCGAACCGGCCGGCGCGCGGCGGGGTGGTGACCTTCGTCGAGGCCATCCGGCAGGGGCTTTGGGAGGAGATGGAGCGCGACCCCTCGGTCTTCGTCATCGGCGAGGACGTGGGCGCGTACGGCGGCGCCTTCAAGGTGACGGACGGGCTGCTCGAAGAGTTCGGCGAAGGGCGCGTCATCGACACCCCGATTTCCGAGGCGGCCATCGTCGGCGCGGCGTGCGGCGCGGCGCTGATGGGGATGCGCCCGGTCGCCGAGTTCCAGTTCATAGACTTCATCTCGCCCGCCTTCGACATGCTGACGAACTACGCCGCCAAGTGCCGCTACCGCTGGGGCGCGGGGCTGGCGACCGTCTTCCGCGGCCCGTGCGGCGCGGGCGTCCACTCGGGGCCGTTCCACTCCTTGAACGCCGAGTCTTTCTTCCTCAACACGGCGGGGCTCAAGATGGTCGAGCCCTCGACGGCCTACGACGCCAAGGGGCTCATCAAGGCGGCGGTGCGCGACCCCGACCCCGTCCTCTTCTTCGAGCACAAGAAGCTCTACCGCCTGCCGCGGCTGCGCGAGGAGCTGCCCGAGGAGGATTACACGGTCGAGATAGGCAAGGCGCGCGTCAGGCGCGAGGGGCGCGACCTCTCCGTCATCACCTTCGGGGCGCAGGTCCTGAACGCGCTCGACGCGGCCGAGGAGTTGGAGCGGGAGGGGCTCGACGTCGAGGTCCTGGACCTGCGGACGCTCGCGCCCATGGACAGGGAGGCGATACTCGCCACGGCGAAGAAGACGAGCAGGGTTCTGATACTGCACGAGTCTTCGCGCACGGGCGGCATCGGCGGCGAGATAGCGGCGAAGATCACGGAGGAGGCTTTCGAGTGGCTGGACGCGCCGGTCGTGCGCGTCGCCGCCACCGACACGCCCGTCCCCTACTCGCCGCCGCTCGAAGAGTACCACCTGCCGCAGGTCAAAGACGTCGTCGAGGCGGCGCGCAGGCTCGCGGCGTACTGAACAGGCCGGCGGCGTATTGAAGAGGCCGCGGGCCGCCGGCCGAACCGGAAAGCCGGCGGCCGAAAGCTGACAGCCGACAGCCCGACTGGAAGGAGTGACCATGCCCAAGTTTCTCATCGAGCGTGAAATCCCCGGCGCGGGCGACCTGTCCGCGCAGGAGTTGCAGTCCATCTCGCAGAAGTCGTGCGGCGTGCTGCGCGAGCTGGGGCCGCAGGTGCAGTGGGTCGAGAGCTACGTCACGGGCGACAAGATTTACTGCGTCTACATCGCGCCGGACGAGGCGGCCGTCCGCGAGCACGCGCAGCGCGGCGGCTTCCCGGCCAACCGCGTCTCGGAAATCAGGCGCATGATAGACCCGACGACGGCGGAATGAAGCCGTAGACGGTAGCCGGCGGCCGTCGGGCCCCGCCCCGCGGCGCCGACTCCGACGCGCGGGAGGGGAGCCGGCGAAGGCTTTTCCGACGCCCGCCGACTACCGCCTGCCGACTACTTTTTTTTGGAGAGCTTATGGCGACAGAAGTGGTGATGCCGCAGATGGGCGAGTCCATCGCGGAGGGGACGATTACGAGGTGGCTGAAGCAGGTCGGCGAGCGCGTCGAGCGCGACGAGCCGCTGTTCGAGATTTCGACCGACAAGGTTGACGCCGAGATTCCCAGCCCCGCGGCCGGGACGCTGACGCAGGTGCTCTTCAAGGAGGGCGAGACGGTCGAGGTCAACAAGGTCGTCGCCTACATCGGCGAGGCCGGCGAGGCGGCCGCCGCGCCGCCCGCGGCCCCCGCGGCCGAGGCCCCGAGGCAGGAGGCGGCCGCCGCGTCCGCCGCGGCCCCCGCGAGCCAGGCCGCCGCCTCCGCGCCCGCGCCGCCGCAGCCGCCGGCCGCGCCGCAGCAGCGCGCCGCCGCGCCGCCGCCCGCCGCCGCCCCGCCCCCGAGCCCCGCCCCCGCGCAGGGCGCAGGCGCCGCGCCTCCCGCCCCGGCCCCGCCGCCCCCGAGCGCCGAGAGCACGGCCGAGGAGCTGCGCCGCACGCGTTCGAGCCCGCTCGTGCGCAAGATAGCCGCCGAGCACAACATAGACATCTCGCGGCTCGAAGGCACGGGCGCCTCGGGGCGCGTGACGAAGAACGACATCCTGAGCTACATCGAGTCGGGCGCGGCGATGTCGCCCGAGCAGGCGGCCGCCCCCGCGCAGCCGCAGGCCGAGGCGCGCGCGCCGCAGCAGCCCGCCCCGCCCGCCCAGCCCGCGCCGCCCGCGCCGCCGGCCGTCCAGCCCGGCGAGGGCGACCGCGTCGAGCCGATGTCCGTCATGCGCAAGAAGATAGCCGAGCACATGACGATGTCGCAACGCACCTCGGCCCACGTCGCCACCGTCTACGAGATAGACATGACGCGCGTCCACAGGCTGCGCGAGGCGAAGAAGGCCGAGTTCCAGCAGCGCGTCGGCACGAAGCTCAGCTACATGCCGTTCATCTTCCAGGCCGTGACGCAGGCCATCAGGAAGTTCCCCGTCTTCAACTCGCAGGTCGCGGGCGACCAGATCATCTACAAGCGCGACATCAACCTCGGCATGGCCGTCGCGCTCGACTGGGGGCTCATCGTCCCCGTCATCAAGCGCGCCGACGACCTCTCCATCGCGGGGCTCGCCCGCGCCGCCAACGACCTCGCCGACCGCGCGCGCGCCAAGCAGTTGAAGCCCGACGAGGTGGCCGGCGGCACCTTCACCATCACCAACCCCGGCGTCTACGGCGGCCTCTTCGGCACCCCCATCGTCAACCAGCCGCAGGTGGCCATCCTCGGCGTCGGGACCATCGAGAAGCGCGCCAAGGTCGTCACGACCGACGACGGCGAAGACCTGGTCGCCATTCGCCACATGGCCTACTTCGCGCTCTCCTTCGACCACCGCATCATTGACGGCGCGGACGCCGAGCGCTTCCTCTCCTACGTCAAGGAGATTCTCGAAGCCGGCCAGTTCACCGTCTGACGCGCGGCGGCGGCGGGCCGAAAGCCGGGCCGCCCGCCTTCCGCGTCGGCGCCGAAGACAGCGGCGCGAGAGCCCTCCGGATTTTCCGGAGGGCTCTCGCATTTTTGCCGCGCGCCGCCGGCTCCGCGCCGGGGCGAGGACGACCCGTCACGCCCTCACTCACTCACGTCGTCACGCCCCCGCTCGCCGCGAGCCTTCGCGCGAAAAGAGGAGGGGCGGGCCCGACTATGGCCCCGCCCCTCCCCTTTCCGCGCGCGCGCCGGCGCGGCTACTCGCGCGCCTTGCGGTAGTCGGTCGTGAGCATGCCGGCGAAGCCCCAGTTCTCGGGCTCGACCTCGTCAATGACGACGTGGATGTGCTCGGGCCTCTTGCCGAGCACCGTGACGAGCGTGCGCGTTATCTCCTCGACCACGCGCCGCTTCTGCTCGGCGGTCACGCCGTCCTTCGTGATTTTGACGTTGACGTACGGCACGGCCTTTCCCCCTCCTCAGTCGCCCCCGCCCGCGCTCACGCGGTTATCTCAAGGCGGTTGCCATCCGGGTCGAGGACGACGCTCTCGTAGTAGCCGTCGCCCGTGCGGCGCGGCCCGTCGGCCACGCGGTAGCCGTCCTGCCACAGCCGCCGCGTCAACTCGTCCACCTGCTCCTCCGACCCGACCGCCAGCGCGACGTGGCCGTAGCCGGCGCGCGTCGTCCCCTCGCCCCCGGGCGCGTCGGCGACGCCGGGCTCCTGCATGAGTTCGAGCCGCCCGCCCTCGGGGAACGAAAGGAAGTATGACTGGAACCGGCGGCCGCGGTTGACGTACTTGGCCCCGGCCGCCGCGCCGAAGTACGTCTCGTAGAAACGCCTCAGCCGCTCGACATCCTTCGTCCAGATGGCCACGTGCTCGATTCTCATCCCCACCTCCGGCGCTTGCGCGTGCGCGCGCACGGCCCCCGAACGTTAACGCGTAAACGGCGGCCCGGAAGTATCACCCGCCTCCGCGCGAGGGACGCCGGAGACGCCTTGCGCCGCGCGGCGCTCCGGCGTCCGCGGCGCGCCCGAATTGTTGCGGAGCGATAGCGATTGGATGATAAATCGCCGGGGCGCAACCAAATCCGCGCCCAGGCCACTCAAACCCCTTGACTTGCTTTCAGCGGTTCAATCAGAATTCGGCCCACTCGGGAAGATTCTGAGAGAACAACCTCGCAAGGGCAGAGCACCTCGGAGGGACTTGGTCGAGGCGCCACGGCGACGCCGGCACGGCGGACGGGCGCGCGCAAAGTTTCCCGACAGACTTTCGCACGAACGGAGAAGGATAAAGATGAGCAACGTTTCCAACAGAATTAGATTCATCGCGCTTACTTTCGCGCTGGCTCTCTCACTCTCGCCCGCGGCCTTCGCGCAGGGCGGCATGTCGGGCGGCGGCGACACGCGCACCGTCGCCTCCGGCCAGAAGATGAAGGTCAAGGGCGTGGTCACGCGCCGCGACGCCGACACCTTCGTCGTCCAGGACGCCAACGGCGTGCTGACCACCGTCTCGCTGACGAACAACACCAGCGTCCGCACCAAGGGCGGCTTCCTGCGCAGCGGCACGAACTACGGGGTGACGGCCATCCTGCGCGGCCTGAACCTCGAAGTCGAAGGGCGCGGCGACGGGACGAACCTCGTGGCCGAGAAGATACGCTTCAACGACTCGGACTTGCGCACGGCGCGCACGGTCGAGGCCAACGTGACGCCCGTCGAGAACCGCGTGGGCGAGGCCGAGGGGCGCATCGGGCAGGTGGAGCAGAACGCGCAGCGCCTCTCGGGGCAGTTGGACGAGTTGGCGGCCGTGTCGAACGCGGCGCGCGGAGGGGCGAAGGCCGCGCAGGAGACGGCCGACATGGCCGTGGCCGGCGTCAGCGCCACCAACGAGCGCATCTCCGCCCTCGACGACTACCAGGTGCAGAACACGACGAGCGTGCTCTTCCGCGTCGGCAGCAGCGTGCTCTCGACCGAGAGCAAGCAGAAGCTCGACGAGATAGCGCAGCAGGCTTTGCAGGCCAAGGGCTACGTGCTTGAGGTCAGCGGCTTCGCCAGCGCGGACGGCTCGACCGAGGCCAACCGCCGCCTCTCGCAGCGCCGCGCCGACACCGTCATCCGCTACCTGGTCGAGAACCACAGCATCCCGCTGCGCCGCATCGTCACGCCCTACGGCTACGGCGAGGCGCAGGCCGTCGCCGACAACACGACCCGCTCCGGGCGCGAGCAGAACCGCCGCGTCGAGGTCAAAGTCCTCGTGAGCCGCGGCCTCATCCAGGGCGCGCCGCAGATGACCCGCCCCGCCTCGGACAACCCCGACGGCGGCCGCTAACACGCTCTGAAAGATTCAAGGCGGAAGGACGGGGGATGAAGGAAAGGCGGTCGGCCTCGCCTTCATCCTTCGTCCTTCCGCCTTCATCCTTACAACCCATGGAGGGACGGAAAGTGTTTCGCTCACCCGACGCGGCGAGAAGGTTTCTGTTGACGCTGGCGGCCGCGGCCGTCGCGCTGACGGCGTTGGCCGCGGCCGGGGCGCAGACGCGGCGGCCGCGGACTGGCGCCGGCGCGAGCCCCGGCCCGACGCCCGTCGTCGTCCCGCGCCGCCCGCCCGCGCAGCGGCAGACGGGGCCGACGCCGCTGCCCACGCCGGCCATCGTCCACGTCCCCTCCGCAGCCGACGACGCGCCGCCGCCGCCCCCGCCGCCGACCCCGACCCCCACGCCGCGCCCGACGCCGACGCCCGCGCAGCGGCCGGCCGACGACGCGGTTGACGAGAGCGAGGTGGTGCGCGTCACGTCTAACCTCGTGGTCGTGCCCGTCGCGGTGACGGACGAGGCGGGCAACGCCGTGCAGGGTCTGAAGGTGGCCGACTTCCGCCTGGAAGAGGAGGGGCGCGCGCAGGAGTTGGCCGCGGTAGGGACGGCCGACGAGGTGCCGCTCGACATCGCGCTGCTGATAGACGTGTCGAGCAGCGTCCGCGAGCGCTTCGACTTCGAGAAGCGCGCCGCCGCGGACTTCCTCAAGTCGGTGCTCAAGCCCGGCGACCGCGCCGCCGTCTTCGCCATCGAGGACAGGCCGCGCATGGTGCAGGCGCTCGCCGCGGCCGAGGTGGCTTCGGGGAGCCTGCTGACCATCCCGCCGCCGCCCCAGAGCCGCTTCACGGCCTTCTTCGACACCGTGCGCGAGGCGGCGCGCTACCTCGACAAGACGGCCCCGGGCCGCCACCGGCGCGTCATCGTCGCGCTCACGGACGGCGACGACACGGCGCGCATCGTCGGCGCGTCGCTCGTGGACAGCCGCGAGAAGCAGTTGGAGCTGATACGCCGCTCGCAGCAGGAGGTCTTGCGCGAGGTGCAGCAGGCCGACGCCGTCTTCTACTCCATCAACCCGAGCGGCAACACGATGCACCTCAACGTGCGCACCGCGCGCTCGCAGGAGGGCATGGAGCAGATGGCCGGCTCGACCGGCGGCACGGCCTTCGTCCCGGCCTCCGAGGACAAGCTGCCGGCCATCTTCCGCCAGGTCGCCGCCGAGCTGCGCGCGCAGTACCTACTCCAGTACCTCTCGAACAACCAGGCGACGGCCGGCAAGTTCCTCCGCATCAGGGTCACGACCCCCGCCCGCCCCGACGCGCGCGTCCGCGCCCGCCAGGGGTATTTCAAGAAGGGCTAGGGCGGGCGTTAGACGGTAGAGGGTAGATAAAAGGGCGGCGCGGGCCCG
>DASVUF010000292.1:0-20068 GCA_036387195.1 Pyrinomonadaceae bacterium
GCTGCGCCGGGCGCTTGAAGGGCGTGTCGGCGCCGAACTCCCTGACGTCCTCGGCCTCCTTGTCGGCGGGGTTGAGCGGCGTCCAGACCGGCCCCGGCGCGACGCAGTTGACGCGAATTTTTCGCCCGACGAGGTTCTGCGCGAGCGACTTGGTGAAGGCGTGGATGGCGCCCTTCGTCGCGGAGTAGTCCAGAAGCTCCTTGCTCCCTTGCAGCCCCGTGATCGAGCCGGTGTTGATGATCGCGCTCCCCTCGCCCATGTGCTCGAGCGCGGCCTTCGCGAAGCGGAAGTAGCCGTAGATGTTCGTCTTGAACGTGCGGTCGAACTGCTCGTCCGAAACGTCTTCGAGCGACTTCTGGTGCTGCTGGAAGGCCGCGTTGTTGACGAGGATGTCGAGCTTGCCGAACTCCTCGACCACACGTTCGACCGCCTCCCGGCAGAAGTCCGCCTCGCGCACGTCGCCCGGAATCAGGAGCGCGCGCCGCCCCTCGCGCTCGACGGCCGCGCGCGTCTCCTCGGCGTCCACCTGCTCCTCGGGCAGGTAGACGATGGCGACGTCCGCCCCCTCGCGCGCGAAGAGCACGGCCACGGCGCGGCCGATGCCGGAGTCGCCGCCGGTGATGAGCGCCGCGCGGTTGTTGAGCTTGCTCGACCCGCGGTAGTGTGGCGCCTCGTAGCGCGGTTTGAGTTCGAGGTCGGCCTCGATGCCGGGCTTCTCGACGTGCTGCGCGGGCATCGGCGACTCCGGCTGCTTCAGCACGCGCGGCGGCGCCCCCGCGCCCCGCTTCGACGCCGCCTGTCCCGCCGCGGATTTCTTCGACGCCGGCCCGGCCGCCGCCTTCGAGGCCGAAGCCTTCGCGGCCTTCTTCGCCGCGCCGCCCTTGCCGGCGGCCTTGGACGCGCCCTTCTTCCCGCCCTGCTTGTTCGATTTGGTGGCCATCTGCGCTCCTGCGGATGAAATTTTTAGAACGGCGCGCGCCGGCCCCGCAGGCGGACGCGTGCCCTAAGGTCTTCGAGGGGAGTCGTTCGGCTCGGGGGATTTTGTACGTGCGGATTATAGGCAGGCCGCGGCACGGATTTCTAGTCTAACTATCAAGTTTCTGTCCTGAACGCGGGAGGGGGACGAGAAGCGCGCTGCTTCTCGTCCCCCTCTTCTGTTAGACCCGGGCCTGCCTGAAGCTGGCTTCAGGCGCGCTTGAGGTTGCGGGCGGCCTGCGCGCGGGCCGTGGGCTTCTCCTCCTCCTCGGAGGTCTGCGCCATCTTGACGCGCTCGGCGCGGGCGGTCATGCGGCGGTCGAGGTCCGCGACCTGCTCGGGGGTCAGGCGGTAGATGTTCGGCTGGTTGTGGTAGACGCGCGCGCCCGTCACCACGTCGGCCTGCTTGAAGCCGAGGCGCTCGGCCTTCTCGACCAGTTCCTGCACGGTCATCTGCGGCTGGACGAGCGTGAGCGGCTGCTTCTCCTCAATCGTCTCGGGCGTCGAAGAGGGCTTCGGCGCTTCCATCGGCAGGTCGCCGCCGTGCTCGCGCTTCATGTGGTCGAGGAAGTCCTTGAAGGTGACGCTGCCCGTCAGCTCGAAGCCGACCTCGAAGGCCGGGCTGTTCGACTTTACCACCTGGAAGACGCGGACGATCTCGTCGCCGCGCTCCTGCAATGAGACTTCGACCATCACGTCCACGAAGTATTCCAGACCCGAGGCGGTCATCGGCAGCACGCGCCCGACCTCGTTGTCCTCCTTCGACTCTTTGCCCTTCGCCGGAATCTGGTCAACGATGACGACCGACTTGCCCGACTCCATGCAGAGGCGGCGCAGGACGCCCTGCAAGACCATCTGGTCGGCGGCCAACTCCTCGGCCGACGGCTGTGCGAGCGGGTCGCCTGTGCGCTCGCGCACGGCCTTGATGGTCTCGGCGTGCTTGGCGCTGAAGTAGGCCGCCCACGAGTCGAGCCCGAAGCAGCCGTAGTTCTGCTCCTGACCCTCGCCCGACAGCGCCCAGTCAATGAACTCGGGCAGCTCGTCCGGGTGCTCGATTTCGAGCCCGTCGAAGTGGTGGCCGACGCCGGCCAGGAGCCGCGTCTTGCGCTCGACGTCGAAGATGCAGAGGCGGCCGAGGCCGGCCTCGGCGAGGCTGCGCAGGAACCAGCTCTTGCCCGTGCCCGCGCCGCCGCGCACCGCCATCACCAGCCGCTGCTGGCGCGGCCGGCGGCTCAAAGGGTTGATTCTCGGTTTGCTCGTATTGCTCATCTGTCTCAATTCTCCTCAAAAGCCGGTTCCGGCCAAAACTACTGGAGGGGGGCCTCTAGCGCCGAACCGGCGGAGAACTCTTCCGGAACTTCGGGAGTCGCTCCGCGATTCGCCGTGCACTGTATCACAGGTGAAACGCGGGCGCAACGTTTTTTCACGTGTGAAACGAATGGGGAGCAGACGCCGGACGCCGGCCGGCGTCTACTCAGGGAAGGAGATTCGAGATGAGGTCGCCGAGCCACTCGAAATCAATGGGCTTGGTGACGAAGGCGTTGCAGCCGGCGGAGAGGGCGCGGGCGCGGAGTTCGGGGTCGTGATAGGCTGTGACGGCGACGATGACCGTCTCCTTCAACTGGGGGTCGGCGCGGATGCGCCCCGTGGCGGAGAAGCCGTCGAGGACAGGCAGGTTCAGGTCCATCAGGACGACGTCGGGGCGCTCGCGCGAGGCCACCTCGACGGCGCGCTCTCCGTCCGAGGCTTCGAGGATGTGGTAGCCTTTGCCTTCGAGCGCCAGGCGCATGGCGAGGCTCGTGTCCTCGTAGTCTTCGACGACGAGGATGGTCAAATCTTCGGGACGCCTGTCGGGCATGCTTGGATGATTCCTTAAACGACGATTCTTATCAACCGGCGGGCGGCAAAATAATAGTTCCGCAACGACAATGCAACTCCGGCGCAAGCACCGCGTGGTAAACATTCCCGCGCGCTCGCCGTCGAGCGCCGAAGCCTCCGTCTTCGTGATAATTTATAGCGTACTGATCGAGGTTAACCCGACTTGAAGAGTGAGCAGGATTACCGCGTCCGTGAGTGCGTGCATCGCGCCGCCGGCGCGCCCGGCGACTTCTACCGCGGCGCCGTCTACGTCAAACATTTGCAGCGCCTGCCCTCGGCGGCGGCGCTCAAGGCCGCCGCGCGCGTCACGCCCTTCTTCTGGGCCGACGCCCCCCACATACACGTCTGGCTCTGCCGCGACTGCGCCGAGGAACTCGGCCTGACGGGGCGCGAGTCCGACGCAGCATAAGACGATTGCGGGACGCGGGTTGTGAACGAAGGGGGCGCCGCCGCCGCCCTTCGTTCACAACCCGCGTCCCGCAATTCTCGTCCCGGGATTAACTCGTGAGCGGCTTGCCGCAGCGGTTGCAGAAGCGCGCGGCCGGGTCCTGCTGCTGCGCGCCGCAGGAGGCGCAGGAGCCGCGCGAGGCGCGCATGTTCGCGCCGCAGCCCGAGCAGAAGGCCGAGCCCGAGGTGACGGTCGCGCCGCAGGTGCCGCAGCTCCCCGGCATCGGCGGCACGTAGCCGCCCGCCTTGCGCGCGACGTGCCCCTCGATA
Source organism: Pyrinomonadaceae bacterium (assembly GCA_036387195.1). GTDB lineage: Bacteria > Acidobacteriota > Blastocatellia > Pyrinomonadales > Pyrinomonadaceae > QHXN01. The sequence goes on from DASVUF010000292.1 coordinate 3,571, forward strand.
ATCTTCCAGGCGTCCTCGGTCAGCTTGTACTGCCAGTAGGCGCCGAGCGCCGGCAGGGCCAGCAGAAGGCCGGCGGAGAGGAAGACGGCCACGGCGGCGACCGCCGCCTTGTCGAGCCACTTCTGCATCCCTATCTCGACGCGCGTGCCGCCGTGCTCGGGCGTGACCTTGATGGTCAGGGCGGCGGAGAGCCCGGTCAGGTCGCGGAGCGTGCTGGTCTTGCGCGCCTGGATGACCGCGGTCGAGGAGACCTGCATGGTCTGGACTTCGAAGGCCGTGTCCGAGTCGAAGAGGGCGCGCAACTCGCGCATTAGCTGCGGCGCGTCGGCCTGCACGCCCGGGTAGAATCTGCTCTCCATAGTCTTCTGAACGGTTCCTTTCGCGCCCTATTCTACGACACAAACCCGCGCGCGGTTCGGCGGTCGCAAAAATAAAAGGCGGCGCGCCTTCCCACGCAGCACGCGCGCCGCCGCCTTCCGCCGAATTGTACGCCGCCGCGCGGGCTCAGTCGTTCTTCTTCGCGGCCTTCGCCTTCGTCTTCATGTCTTCCGCGTTGACGCCGCGCTCCCTCGCGGCGTCGGCGATTTCGCGCGCGGCCTCTATGGCGCGGTCGAGCTGGTCGGCCTCGGCCTCCTCGGCGGCCGACTCGCGCAGCTTCGAGAGTTCGGGCAGGAGCCGGGCGGTCGCCTCGGCGAGCACGTAGAGCGACGTGCGCAGGAGCGGACTTTCGGGGTTGTGCGAGGCCACGTCGTCAATGTTGACGACCGCCTCGTCGAGAATCTTCGAGATGTCGTAGAAGAACTGCGCGCGCGTGCCCTTCAGCTCGCCCCACTTCTCTTTGTCCTTCGCGGCGTTTTTGGCGGCCTCCGCGGGGTTGGTGACGGCGAGCAGGCGGCGCTCGGCGGCCTTGACGAAGACGCCCGTGCGCGCGTCGAGCACCTGGTTGTCGCGGATAAGCTCAATCTCTTCGGGCGTCAGGTGCTCGCGGCGCTGCGCGGCGGCCGGGGCGGCGGCCAGCGTCAGGCAGAGGCAGAGCGCGAGGAGGGGCGCGGCGGCGCGCCCGAGGGTCGCGGGGGCTTTGAGGGTGTTCATCTGTTACTGCTGCCGTTCGGGCTTCTTGTCTTCGTCGGGGCGCGCGTGGCCGCTGGTGGTGGCGCGCTCGCCCGCGGGCGTCTGCGTCTCGGGGCGGCGCGGCTCGCGGAGCACCGAGTCGGAGTAGAAGGCGCCGAGCGCCACGTCCCTGCGGTCGCGCACGAAGTCGATGGCGTTCTTCAGGTAGACGGCGTGCTGCGAGGGGAGCGCGCGGCGGATGGATTCGAGCCGCGTGACGTGCGACCGCAGCGTGATTTCGACGCGTTTGAAGATGTCGCGCAGCTTGTTGTTGGCGCGCCCCGGCTTGTGCAGGTAGCTGAGGGTGTCTTCGACGACGGCCTCGTAGACGCCGACCTCGCCGGTCGCCGCGACGAACCTGTCCTGCTCGGCGTGCTGCTCGGCGAGCAGCAGGCGCTCCTCGCAAATCTGCATGGCGAGCTTGGCGCGGTCCTTCGGGTCGCGCTCGGCTTCGAGCCGGCTGCGCACGTCCACGGGCAGGTAGCGCAGCGGCGGCGGGCCCTCGTCGCGCAGCGGGTCGGCCGCGCCCGGCTCCTGCGCCGCCGCCACGCCGCACGCGAGCGCGGCGAGCGTCAAAAGGAGTAACAGTCGGGACGCCCGCCGCTTCGTGGCGGCGGGCGTCCCGGGCGTAAGTCTCGCGCTGCGATTCGTGTTCATCACTGCGCCCTCTTATCCTTCTTCACCCCCTCGCCGAGCCGAATCTGGTTCCGGAGCGAGGGGAGCCGCAGGTTGACCTTCTCAATCTCCAACTGGTTGACGCGGGCGTCGGCGCGCGCCAGGAAAGTCTCGTAGGCCGCGAGCGCCGCCTCGTATTCGCCGAGGCGGTCGTGCGCCGTGGCGAGCAGGAAGTGGACGACCGGGAGTTCGGGGCGCGCTCGGGCTATCCATTTGTATTCCGAAACGGCCTCGTTGTAAAGCTTCATTTCGTAGAGGGCGGCGGCGAGGTTCGCGTGCGCCTCGTACTTGTCGGGCGCGGCCTCGATGACGCGGCGGAGGAGGTGCGCCGCCTCGGGGAAGCGTCGCTGTTGGACGAGCGCGGCGGCGTACCCGACGGCGTGGTCGTAGTTACGCGGCTCGGCTTCGGCGGCGCGCCTGTAGAAGTCGGCCGAGGCCGCGGGGTCGCTCGTGCGCGTCAGCCGGCCGAGGCAGGCGAGCGCGCCCGCGTTCCTGGCGTCGGCGGCGACGAGCCGTTCGAGCGCGGCGCGCGCCTCGGGCGTCTCCTCGCAGGGCGCGTCGGCGAATGCCGCGTGGAGCTTCCGCCCCTCGGCGGACTGTTTGGCCTCCCCGGGCAGCGAGTCGTAGACGCGCCGCGCCTCCTCGTTGTGACTGGCCAGCCCGTAGAGGTTCGCGACGGCGACGGAGAGCCTCCAGTCTGACGCCCCCGGGGCTTCGAGCGCGCGCAGGTCTTCGAGCGCGCGCTCCTTCTCGCCCGTCCTGATGAGCAGGTCGGCGCGCCCGAGCCGCGCCTCGACGTTCGACGGGTCGGCCTCGACCGCGCGCGCGAAGCTCTTCAAAGCCGCGGCCGCGTCCTTCGCGCCGGCCTCGGCCTTCGCCAGCGAGACCCACAGCGAGACGTCCTCCGGCCTCAGCGCGGCCGCGCGCCGCCACAGCGCGACGCTCTCGGCCGGGTCGCCCGCGCGCGCCCTCAACTCGGCCAGCGCGACGGTCGCCGTCAAATTCTTCGCGTCGAGTTCGAGCGCGCGGCGCAACAGCGGCTCGGCCTCGCGCTCGCGCCCCTGCGTGCGGACGAGCAGCAGCCCGAGCGTCGCGGGCGGCTCCGCCCACGTCCGCCGCAACTCCATCGCGCGTCGGTAAGACTTTTCGGCCTCCGGCAGGCGCTTCAGGGCGACGAGCGCGCCCGCCTTCTGGAACTCGGCCTCGGGGAAGTCGGGCCGGAGCTGCAAAGCCTCTTCGTAGAGTTCGACCGCGCGCCCGTAGTCCTTCTTGGCGTGCGCCTCCTGCGCGCGGTTGAAGACCCTGACGGGGTCGGCCGCGGCGTCGCCGAACTCGTCCGTGTCCTGCGCGCGGGCGGCCGGCGCGCACCAGAGCGCGAGCGCGAACAGGAGCGCTGGCACGAGCCGCCACTGACGAAAGTCGTAGCTCATCCGGGTTGTCGTCAAAAGGGAAGAAGTCCGGGGGCGAAACCGCTCACGAAGGGAGACGTGCGCGTGAGTTTCGCGCCGAATATAACACGCGCGCCGCCGAGCGTCCATCGCCTCGGCGCGCGTAGTGTGACGCGCGCGGGGCGTGCGGGTTGCGCCGCCCGCCCGCGTGAGATAACATTCGCGCCCGGTAAGCTTCTTACACCAAAACAACTTGAGACGGTTAGCACGGGGCCTCGGCCGACGCCGCCGCACGCCAGCGGCGCGGCGACAAAAGGGAAGCGTGAACAGTCTGGCAGCCGAAGAAGAAGTCCGCGTCGAAGAGGCCGCGGAAGCTATGACGGAGGAGGCGCGCGCGGCGCTCGCCAGGGAGGGCGTGCTGCGCGCGCTTCTTTCGGAGATGGGCTCGGCGCTCGTCGCCTTCTCGGGCGGCGTGGACAGCACCTACCTCGCGCACGTCGCCAACGAAGTTCTCGGTCCTCGCGCGCTGTGCGTCACGGGCGTCTCGCCCAGCCTCGCCTCGAACCAGCGCGAAGAGGTCGCCGCGCTCGTCGCGCGCCTCGGGCTCCGCCACGAGTCGATCGAAACCGGCGAGATGGAAGACCCGCGCTACGTGCGCAACGAGTCCGACCGCTGCTACTTCTGCAAATCTGAGCTGTACTCGAAGCTCGCGCCGCTGGCCGAGGCGCGCGGCCTGCGCGTGGTCGTGGACGGCTCGACGACCGACGACCTCGGCGACTACCGGCCGGGGCGCGCGGCCGCCGGCGAGCGCGGCGTGCGCAGCCCGCTCGTCGAGGCCGGCATGGGCAAGGCCGACGTCCGCCTGCTGAGCCGCCGCGCGGGGCTCCCGACCTGGGACAAGCCCGCGAGCCCGTGCCTCTCGTCGCGCCTCGCCTACGGCACGCCCGTCACCATCGGGCGGCTGCGCACGGTGGACGAGGGCGAACAGGTCATGCGGAGCCTCGGCTTCCGCGAGTTCCGCGTGCGCCACCACGGCGAACTCGTGCGGCTCGAAGTCGCGCCCGGCGAGCTGGACAAGGCGCTCCGGCGCGAGGTCGCCGACGAGCTGGCGCGGCGCTTCCGCGCGCTCGGCTTCCGCTACGTCACGCTCGACCTGCACGGCTACCGCACGGGCGCGATGAACGAGATTTTGAAAAACAGGGGGTCGGGCGTCGGCGGTCAGGAGACGGAATGAGCGGAGGCCGCCGAAAGCGCCTCTGCTTTTTTCTTGCTTCGATTCTGGCCCCCGGCTTCTGACCCCTGGCTTCCCGGAGAAGAATGATGACAAAGGCAATGATGGACGACCCGCGGCGCATCAGGGAGGAGAACCCCTTCGAGTCAATGATGGAGCGCTTCGACCGGGCCGCGAAGCTGCTCAATCTCAACCCGGACCTCTACGCCGTGATGCGCGTGCCGAACCGCGAGCTGAAGGTCTACATTCCCGTCCGCATGGACTCGGGCCGCCTCGAAGTCTTCGAGGGCTACCGCGTCCAGCACAACTTCGCGCGCGGGCCGGCCAAGGGCGGCATCCGCTACGCGCCCGACGTGTCGCTCGACGAGGTGCGCGCGCTCGCCGCCTGGATGACCTGGAAGTGCGCGGTCGTCAACGTCCCGTTCGGCGGCGCGAAAGGCGGCGTCATCTGCGACCCGGCGCAGATGTCTCTGGGCGAGCTGGAGCGGCTGACGCGGCGCTACGCCGCCGAGCTGATTGACTTCATCGGGCCCGAGAAGGACGTGCCCGCGCCCGACATGAACACCAACGAGCAGACGATGGCGTGGATCATGGACACCTACTCCATGCACGCCCGCCACACCGTCAACGCCGTCGTCACGGGCAAGCCGGTCGAGCTGGGCGGCTCGCGCGGCCGCCGCGAGGCCACGGGGCGGGGCCTGCTCTTCGTCGTCAACGAGGCCATCAAACGCTTCAAGCTCTCGCCGCCGCAGACGCGCGTCGTCGTCCAGGGCTCGGGCAACGTCGGCGGCATCGGCGCGCGCCTGCTGCACGAGGCCGGCTACAAGGTCGTAGCGCTTTCGGACATCTTCGGCGGCATCTACAACCCGGACGGTATAGACATCCCGGCCGCGCTCGCGCACCTCCAGCAGACGCGCTCGCTCCAGGAGTACCCGGGCGTCGAGCACGTCTCGAACACGGAGCTGCTCGAACTCGACTGCGAGGTGCTGGCCCCCTGCGCGACCGAGAACCAGATTCGCTCGGAGAACGCGGACCGCATCAAGTGCCGCATCCTGGCCGAGGGCGCAAACGGCCCGACGACGGCCAACGCCGACAAAATCCTGCATAACAAGGGGGTCTTCGTCATCCCCGACATCCTCGCCAACGCCGGCGGCGTCACCGTCAGCTACTTCGAGTGGGTGCAGGATCGCATGGGCTACTTCTGGAAGGAGGAGGTCGTCAACGAACGCCTGTCGGACGTGATGGTGGCGAGCTTCAACGACGTGGTGAAGTACGCCGAGAATCACAACGTGGATACGCGCACGGCCGCCTACATGCTGGCCATTGACCGCGTGGCTTACGACACGCGTATGCGCGGCATTTACGCGTGACGAAAATGTGAACCTTTTTTCGGGCTAAGTTGCGAAAAACTCTTGATTTCCGCCGCTAGCGGGTGTATGGTCTGGCGGAACTTGGTACGCCCTCGGCGTCTCTCCGTGTAGTGTTTTAAGCGGCGACGCTACGGGCGTTCCTCCCAAAGTGTTGACAGCGGCGCACCCGTTTTGTATAAGCAGGTGCGCTAAAACAAAGCACAAAGTTCACTCAGTTGAGAGGCGCTACAGAGGCAGTGCAATAGCGCCCGACGGGACGCCGGCTAGGCGGCCCGACGCTCCTCTCGCTGCTCCGCTCCATCTACAAGACGTTCGAGTTCGAGGGCGGTAGCAGTTTCTTTGACTTAAAGGGTTTACGCTTGTAGTTGGAGCGCCCGCGCCCCAGGATTCAACGGGTCGCCCGGTCGCGGCCAGCGGCGACATGGTCGGCCCGACGCAGTTCGGCCGCCAGCACGCTTTGCGCCGACGCGACTTCGGGAGCACGGTCGCCCCCTTCCGCAAAATTTAAACTCATTTCGCAGGAGGAATGCGATGAGACTCGCGAGAAGAGCGCTCTTTGCCGCGCTCGCCACCTTGATCCTGTTGTCGGCGGTCACCGCGCAGACGCTGCGCCCGGGTAACGACCCGCGCAACCAGGCCCCGACCGTCGGCACGGGAGGCGCCCCGGGAGGGCCGACCGGGCTCTTCACCATCTACGACGGCGACACGCTGCGCAAGGGTGAGTTCACCTTCAGCGTCGCCTACAGCAACTACGACCGCGACCCCGGCAACGTAGACTTCACCGTCATCCCGCTCAGCTTCAACGTCGGCATCAACGATCATCTTGAGCTGTTCTTCAGCACCGAGGGCTACCGCGGGGTTAAGGTCAACAACCCGAAGCACCTGTCGAGCTTCTACCTGCCGAACTCGCAGCTCTACTTCGGCCCGGGGACGGCGAACCTCGGCAGCGGCCCGGCCATCATCCTCGGGCCCGAGCGCACCAGCGGCACGACCTTCATCGGCCCCGGCGGCGTCTTCTTCCGCCCGGCCTTCAACCAGCCGTTCGTGCAGTTCCCGTACGTCGGCGGGCCCGGCCCGAACTTCGGCCTGACGGGCAACTTCATCGCGCCGCCCTTCACGTCTCGCCTGGGCACGCCCACGGGGCAGGAGCAGGGCAACTTCAGCGCGGCGTCTAACTTCCCCGGCGTCGGCTCGCCCTGCGGCTCCATACTGCCGGGCGTCGTGCTGACGACGCGGACGATTCCGGCCAACCTGACGTTCAACCAGTTGACCGTCCCCGACCTGTTCACCATCTGCCCGACCTACGTCGCCGACGCGCCCTTCGTCAACAGGCTCTACGGCGAGTCGTCGTTCGGCACGATGCAGGCCGGCGCGAAGATCCGCTTCACCGGGCCGAATAACCCGCTCGGCGTCGGCCTGGTCGCCTTCTACCGCTGGTACACCGACAAGGCGGACGACCTCGCGGGCTTCAACCAGCTCCAGCGCGGCGCGAGCCCCGGCGGCGACATCGGCGACCTGGGCCTCGTGGGCTTCGTCTCGGGCCGCCTCTCGCGCTCGGTCAGCCTGCACGGCAACTTCGGCTACATCCTGAACTCGAACCCGCAGTCCGAGGCCTTCGGCACGGGCAAGGTCTCCTTGCTCGACCGCCCCGACGAGGTCGTCGCGGGCGTCGGCATGGACTGGGCGGTCAACAGCCACTTCCAGGTCATCACCGAGCTGAAGTCTATCCACTACGCGGGCGGCCGCACGCCGAACGCGTTCCAGAACAACCCGGTTGACTTCCTCGGCGGCATCCGCATCTTCCCGCGCCGCTGGTTCGGCTTCTCGGCGGCCTACCGCGGCCACCTGAACCAGCAGGGCAAGAGGTTCACGGAGTTCCTCGGCTTCGGCGACGACGACCCGAACGAGGGCTTCCCGGCCGGCTTCCGCACGTCGGATGACCCGCACGGGTTCATCTTCCAGGTCTTCGCCGGCCGCCGCAACGAGCGGCTGCCGACGGTCTTCCCGAACCAGCCGCCGACCGTCACCCTCTCGGCCTCTTCGAGCCGCGTGGTGCTGGCGGCCGAGTGCACGGGCACGGATCGCCCCGACACGGCCTGCACGCCGACGGCCAACACCGTCCAGCTCTCGGCCAACGCGACCGACCCGGACGGCGACACGCTGCTCTACACCTACTCGACGACCGGCGGCCGCGTGACCGGCGACGGCCCGAACGCCACGCTCGACCTGACGGGCGTCGCGCCGGGCACCTACACCGTGACGGTCGAGGTTGACGACGGCTGCGGCTGTATCGCGTTCACCTCGACGACCGTGACGGTCGAGCGCTGCAACTGCATCCCGGCGCCTCCGCCGGCGTGCCCGACGGTCACTGTGAGCTGCCCGGACACCGGCACCGCCGGCACCCCGGTCACGTTCACGGCCAACGTCTCGAACGGCGACCCGAACGTCACGCCGACCTTTAACTGGACGGTCTCGGCCGGCACCATCAGCAGCGGCCAGGGCACCAGCTCGATCACCGTTGACACGACCGGCGTGACCGGCACGATCACGGCGACCGTGGACGTCGGCGGCTACGGCCGCGAGTGCTCGACTTCGAGCAGTTGCACCGTCAGCTTCCCGGTCGAAGTCAGGGCCAGGAAGATCGACGAGTACGGCAACATCCGGTTCAACGACGAGAAGGCTCGCCTCGACAACTTCGCCATCGAGTTGCAGAACGACCCGACGGCGCAGGGCTACCTGGTCTGCTACGGCGGCCGCACGGGCCGCACGGGCGAGGGGCAGCGTCGCTGCGACCGCGCGAAGGACTACCTGGTCACCACCCGCGGCGTTGACGCTTCCCGCGTCGTCACCGTGGACGGCGGCTTCCGCGAAGACCTGACGGTCGAACTCTGGGTCGTCCCGTCCGGCGCGACGCCGCCGCAGGCCACCCCGACGGTTGACCCGTCGGAGGTGCGCCCCGCGGCCGCGCCCCGTCGCCGCGCCCGTCGCGGCCGTGACGACGACGAGGAGTAGTCACTAAACTTAGACCCGCGCCCCTCCGTCACAGGAGGGGCGCGGCCGACAACAGGGCGGGCGGCGCTTCACTGAGGAAGCGCCGCCCGCTTCGTTTATTCCGGCGGCGGCCGAGGTCGCGTGCGAAGGGCGCGCGGCTTCGGCCGCGATTTTCGTACAACGGCCAAAATTACATTGGCATCCTACGTTCCCGGGCGGTTAGACGGCCCGGCTTTGCAAAGTCGCCCTAGGGAAGGATAATAGCCGCGCGGTTCACTTTGAAAACCCCCCGCCGCGAAGCTCGTTGAATTTGAAGACCGTGGTGTTAAAAATGAAGAATCGCTTGCTCCGAAAGTTATCCTCTTCGTTCCTGCTCGTGGCGGTGCTCGTCTCGTGGGCGTCGGCCGTCCCGGCCGCGCGCGCGGCAGAAACGGACGCCGACTCCTCCGCCGAAAGGCTCCTTAGCTGGGAGGCCACCGGGCCGCTCGGCGGCGACGTGCGCTCGCTCGTCATAGACCCGCAGGACCCGCGGCGGCTCTACTTCGGCACCATTGACGGCCAGATGTACACCTCGGCGGACGCGGGCGAGACGTGGGCGCGCGTCGCGGGCTTCAACCGCCCCGGCCTGCTCATTGACAACATCATCGTTGACCCGCGCGACTCGAAGGTCATCTACGCCGCCGCGCACAGGCACAAGGAGGCGGGCGGCTTCTTCAAGACGACCGACGGCGGCCGGACGTGGCGCGAATCGGAGCATTTGAAGGGCGACGGCGTCCACGCGCTCACGCAGTCGGCCAAAGACCCCGACCTGCTCTTCGCCGGCACGAACCGCGGCGTCTGGCGCTCGCGCGACGCGGGCGAGAACTGGGAGCTGCTCGACACGAAGGCCACGCCCGGCCTCATCAACGTCGAGTCGCTGGCCGTTGACCCGCGCGACTCGAACGTCATCTACGCGGGCACCTGGTATCTGCCCTACAAGACGACGGACGGCGGCCAGACCTGGGGCATCACCAAGACCGGCATCATTGATGACTCGGACATCTTCGCCATCGAGATAGACCAGAAGAACCCCGACCACGTCATTGCTTCGGCGTGCAGCGGCATCTACGAGACGCGCAACGCCGGCGCCAACTGGCGCAAGGTCAACGGCATCCCGTCGCAGTCGCGGCGCACGCGCGCCATCCTCCAGAACCCCGGCCGCCCCGACACCATCTACGCGGGCACGACCGAGGGCTTCTGGATGAGCGCGAACGGCGGCGCGGACTGGAAGGTGACGACCAGCCGCCAGATTTTCGAGGTCAACTCCATCGCCGTCCACCCGTCGAACCCCGACACGGTCTACATCGGGACGAACAACTACGGCGTGATGGTCTCGCGCGACGGCGGGCGCAACTGGGCCCCGTCGAACGGCGGCTACTCGGGCCGCCGCGCCTACGCGGTCGTCCCCGACCGCGAGAAGCCGGGCCGCGTCTACGCGACGACCATCAACACGGCCACTGGCGGCGGCTACTTCTACGTCTCGAACGACGCGGGCGAGACCTGGCAGCTCTCGGCGCGCAACATGCCGCCGCGCCTCATCGCCTACTCGATCCTCCAGGACCCGCGCGACGGCAACGTCATCTACCTCGGCACCAACTACGGCCTCTACCGCTCGGCCGACCGCGGCGCGTCGTGGTCGCCTCTGGGCGCGCCGAAGCCGAAGGCCAAGGCGAAGGGCCGGCGGGCGGCCGCCTCGTCCCGCGCCTCTTCGAGCGCGGCCTCGCGCGACGGCGCGTCGGTGGCCGCGCCCACGGTCGCCCCGCGCCCCGCCGCCAACGACGGCGTGAAGCGCGCGCAGGAGGCGCTGAACCTCGCCGGGTACGACGTCGGCAAGCCGGACGGCGTGGCGGGCACGCGCACCGTCGCCGCGCTCAGGAAGTTTCAGGCGGACAAGGGCGTCCCCGTCACGGGGCAATTCGACGCGGCGACGCTCGGCGCGCTCGGGCTCGCGGGCGGGATGCAGTCGGCGGGGGCGGCGGCCGTGGCCGTGCAGATGGCGCCCGTCTTCCTGACCGACACCATCAACGCGCTGGCCTACACGGGCGACGAGCGCGACGGCCGCCCCGGCATGTTCGCGGCGACCAACGCCGGCCTCTTCCGCAGCTACGACATCGAGAAGGGCTGGGAGGTCATCCCCTACGGCCCCAGCCTCGACGTGCGCACGCTCTGCGTCTCGGCCAGCCAGCTTGAGCCGCAGACCATCTTCGTCGGCACCTCGAACTCGGGCGTCCTCGTCTCGCGCGACAACGGCAAGTCGTGGGAGCCGGTGAGGGGAGTCCCGACGGAGGCGCCCGTCAACGTCATCGAGCGCGACCCTAAGCGCCCCGAGAATTTGTACGTCGGCACGACGCAGACGCTCTACGTCTCGCACGACGGCGGGCAGCGCTGGCTGCGCCGCGGCGGCAACCTCCCGCTCGGCAGCTTCACCAGCGTCCTCGTCAACCCTTCGAACCCGGACGAGGTCTTCGTCGGCAACGCCTACGAGCGCGGCGGCAAGGTCTTCACGGCGGCCGAGGGCGGCGGCGTCTTCCGCTCGACCGACAAGGGGATGACCTGGCAGCGTCTCGACCCGCCGCTCCCGAGCCGGCGCGTCTGGGCGCTCGCCTTCGACCCGCAGGACAGCACGCGCATCTTCGTCGGCACTCACTCGGCCGGCGTCTACGTCGCGCGACGCGGCGGCGACGCGGCGGCCACGAAATAAGGGCGGAGCGCGAGAGGCGGAAAGCGGAAAATTTGGGGCGGGGGGCGGCGCGCCCCCCGCCCCAAATTTGACTTCCGACTCGCGCGCTTCGCCTTTCGCCTTGACAGGGCGTCGCCCGCCTGTGTAAATTGCTCCCCTACCTGGCAGAATAGCGAGGTGATAGGCGGATCACGCGGGTGATCCACGGGCGTGTGGAAAAATTGAAACTTCGGTTTACTTCTTTTCTTTTTCAACGGCTCGCATCTCCCGCCTCAATCCTCCGGAATCCGTCAATCGCCCTAAGCTACTCTCCGCATAACTTCGACGCCCCGCGGCCCCGGCCGCCTCGAAGGGCGCGACGCGTTGTGGCCGCCGGGGAGGCGCGGGAGGGAGTCCGACGTTCGCGCCAGACTAATCCAGCAGGAGTCCGACAGGAGTTCATGTCAACCGAAAACGAGAAGCCTACCAACGGCGAGAACACCAGCGAACAGCCCGCCGCCGCGAGTCCCTCTTCGGCCGAGGCCGGCGAGACTGCGACGGCTAGCGCCGCCGCGGCCACCGCCCCGGCGGAACAGACCGCCTCAGCCCCGGCGCCGACGCAGGCGGCCGCCGCCCCGGCCGCGGCCGACGACGACGACGATGACGACGACGCGCGCGGGGGCGGGGGCTCGGACTTCGACTTCGGGGCGATGCTCGACCAGTACGAGCAGGAGCAGGCGCAGTACCAGGAGGGCTCGGTCGTCCGCGGCACCGTCGTCGGCGTCACCGAGCGCTCGGTCGTCATAGACTTCGGCTTCAAGTCGGAGGGCGCCGTCCCCATCGAGGAGTTCCAGGAGGCGGGCGAACTCACCGTCAAGCGCGGCGACGAGGTCGAGGTGCTCATCAAGAGCATGGAGTCGCAGGAGGGCGTGCCCATCCTTTCGCGCGCCGACGCCGTGCGGATGCGCGCCTGGGACGAGCTAGAGCGGGCCTACCGCGAGGGCGCGCCCGTCAAGGGGCGCATCGCCGAGCGCGTCAAGGGCGGCCTCCGCGTAGACGTGGACGGCGTGGCGGCCTTCCTGCCCGGCTCGCAGGTTGACGTGCGGCCCATCCGCAACCTCGAATCACTGCGCGGGCAGGAGATCGAGGCCAAGGTCATCAAGCTCAACCGCAAGCGCTCGAACGTCGTGCTCTCGCGCAAGGCCATCCTCGAAGAGGAGAACCAGGGCAAGAAGGGCGAGACGCTCAACGCGCTCGAAGAGGGCATCATCGTCGAAGGTCAGATTAAGAACCTGACCGACTATGGCGCCTTTGTTGACCTCGGCGGGATTGACGGCCTCCTGCACGTCACCGACATGAGCTGGGGTCGCCTGCTGAACCCCGGCGAGATGTTCAGGGTCGGCGAGAGCGTCCAAGTCAAGGTCTTGAAGTTCGACCGCGAGCGCGAGCGCGTCTCCCTCGGGTTCAAGCAGCTCCTGCCCGACCCCTGGGAGTCGGTCTCCGAGCGCTTCCCGACTGGGCAGCGGATGACGGGCAAGATAGCCTCCGTCACCGACTACGGCGCGTTCATCGAGCTAGAGCCGGGCGTCGAGGGGCTCGTCCACGTCTCCGAGATGACGTGGTCGAAGCGGATGAAGCACCCGTCGAAGCTCGTCAACGTCGGCGACGCGGTGGACGTCGAAGTCCTGGGCGTTGACCCGAAGAACCGTCGCATCAGCCTCGGCATGAAGCAGACGCAGCCGAACCCGTGGGAGACGCTGCCCGAGCGCTTCCACATCGGCGACCGCGTGCGGGGCCGCGTCCGCAACCTGACCGACTTCGGCGCCTTCGTCGAGGTCGAGGACGGCGTGGACGGCCTCGTCCACGTCTCGGACATCTCCTGGAACAAGCGCATCAAGCACCCGGGCGAAGTCCTCAAGAAGGGGCAGGAGATCGAGGCGGTCATCACCAACATCGACATCGACAACCGCCGCCTCTCGCTCTCCATCAAGGACACCGAGCCGAGCGCGTGGGAGAAGTTCATCAACGAGCACCGCCCCGGCGACATCGTCCACGGGCGCGTGACGCGCTTCGCCAACTTCGGCGCCTTCGTCGAGCTGGCCGAGGGGCTCGAAGGTCTGTGCCACGTCTCCGAGCTTTCGGACGAGCGCGTCGAGCGCCCCGAGGACGCGGCGCAGGTCGGCCAGGAACTCGACTTCCGCATCCTGCGCATCGAGCCCGAGTCGAAGAAGATCGGGCTGTCGCACCGCGCGGCCAAGCACGACGAGCCCATCGTTGACGTCAAGAGCTACACGACCGACGCGGGCGGCGGCATGGCTTCCCTGGGCGAGCTGGCCGACTTCTTCAACAAGCGCGGCGGCTCCGAAGACGAGAACCGCTAGTCCCTAACCGTACCTAAACGAGAAGCCCCGCGCCGCGGTCGTTCGACTCCGGCGCGGGGCTTCTCGTTTTGCGCCGGCGGCGGCGACCCCGCGGGCGGCGCTAACTTGTTGGCTCCGCGACGTTTTGCCCTTGTCAGGCGTTCCCCGTATCTGCTAAGTTACAGCCCGGTTCCTGTACCCCTTTAACCCGACGCCCTGCCTTATGTTTCGCGGCGGAAGCTTTCACCGAGAGGCCGGAGAGGTGGAGACAATGACGAAAGCAGAACTGGTTGAAGACGTGGCCCGCGCGGCCGAGCTGACCAAGAAGGACGCCGAGCGGCTGGTCGAAATCGTCTTCGAGAGCATCATCGAGACGCTCAATCAGGGCGAGAAGATAGAGCTGCGCGGCTTCGGCTCCTTCCGCGTGCGCGAGCGCGGCGCGCGCCGCGGCCGCAACCCCAAGACCGGCGACCCCGTTGACATCCCCGCCAAGCGCGTCCCCTACTTCAAGCCCGGCAAGGAGTTGAAGGAGCTGATTAACGAGGACGAAGAGGGCGCGGAGGCCCGCGAGGCGGCCCGCGGCGCGTCTTCTTCCGCCGCCCCCGAGGCCGCAGCCGACAGGGACGGCGAGCCTTCGCCCGCCGGCGGCGGCGAAGCTTCGACTCCGGGCGGCGAGTCCGTCAACGCGGAAGTCGGCGGCGAGGGCGGCGACCATCAGTCTCCGCCGAGGATGTGAGCGCGGGCGCGGGGCGGTAAGGCGACGGCAAGGGGGGAAGTTTGGACAGGCTCTACACACCCTGGCGCTTCGACTACATTAAGGGGGCGAGCGGCGAGAAGACCGGCTACGGCGACGCCTGCGTCTTCTGCGCGCTGCCCGCGCGCGGCGACGACGAGGGCGTTTTCATCCTCCACCGCGCGCGCTTCAACTTCGTCATCCTCAACGTCTACCCGTACACCAGCGGCCACCTCATGGTCGTCCCGTTCGAGCACACGGCGGACCTGCCCGCGCTCGCCAAGGAGACGGCCGACGAGTTGAACGACCTCGGGCGCCGCGCCGTCGCCGTCCTCGGCGAGGTCTACCGCCCGCACGGCTTCAACCTCGGCATGAACCTCGGCCAGTCGGCGGGCGCGGGCGTCAGCGACCACCTGCACCTGCACGTCCTGCCGCGCTGGTCGGGCGACGCCAACTTCATGACGACCGTCGGCGAGACGCGCGTCATCCCCGAAGACCTCCGCTCGACCTACGACAAGCTCCGCGGCCGCTTCTGACTCTCCTCTAATTTTTCCCCGGCCTGTCGTCGCGCACGACCCGCCCGCCCTTCATCACGAACAGGACGCGCCCGACCGCGCCAGCGTCTTTGGTCGGGTCGCCCGCGACCGCGACCACGTCGGCGAACGCGCCCGGGGCTATCTCGCCGACCCTGCCTTCGAGCCCGAGCAGACGGGCCGCGTCCGCGGTCGCCGCGCGCAGCGCCTCCAGCGGCGTGAGCCCCGCCCTGACGAGCCAGACGACCTCGCGCGGGTTGTGGCCGTGCAGCCCCGCCACCGCGTCCGAGCCGGCGACGACCCACACGCCCCCCTTGCGGGCGCGCGCGAAGTTGGCGAGGTTGTTCGCGCGCAGCCGCTCGAAGAAGGCCCACGCGGCGGGGTCGAAGGCGGGGAAGCGTCCCCTGTTTTCGAGGTAGTGGGTCGGCAGATAGAGCGTGGGGACGAGCGCCACGCGCCGCTTCGCCAGCTCGCGCACGGCCTCGTCGTCGAGGAACGAGCCGTGCTCGACGGAGGCGCAGCCGCCGCGGACGGCCGCCTTGACGGCCGCCGCCTCGTGCGCGTGGACGGCGACGCGCAGGCCGGCGCGCGCCGCCTCCTCGACGGCGGCGTTTATCTCCTGCGCGTTGAAGACGGGCGCGCCCGTCTCGTCCACGCCCTCGAAGACCTTGATGACGTCCACGCCCTCGGCGATTCTCGCGCGGACGAAGGCGCGCACGCGCCCCGCGCGCTCGCCGCGGTCCTCGCCCGCGCCGCGCAGGACGGCCGCCGTCAGCGGCTCGCCCGAGACGAGCAGGCGCGGCCCCTCGCGCTCGCCGCGGTTGATGAGGTCGCGCAGGCGCGTGACGACGCGCGTGTCGCCGCCGAGGTCGCGCGCGGTCGTGACGCCGGCCGCAAGCGTCGCGCGCGCGTTCTCCTCCGCGCGCCGCAGCGCCTCCTCCGGCCCGGAGTCCCGGTTGAGCCCGAAGCGGCCGTCCCTGTCGAAGTGGTAGGTGACGTGCGTGTGCGCGTCCACGAGGCCGGGCATCAGCGTCACGTCGCCGAGTTCGATGACGCGCGCGCCCTGCGGGACGGCCAGCCCCGCGCCGGCCGCCGCGACGCGCTCGCCCTCGACGATGACGACCGCGCCCTCGACGACGCGGCCGCCGCGCACGTCGAGCAGTCGCGCGGCGCGCAGCGCGACGACGCCCGGCTCGGCCGCGAGCGCCGGGCGGTCGGGCGTCCGCGCGCAGTTCGTCGGCGAAAGTGTGGCGAGGAGCGCGAAAAGAAGGCGTGCGAGACGCTTGGCGCGCATGAAGACGGGAAACCCCCTTGCTCTGCGGCGTGAACCGTAGGCCGCGATTGCGCCGGCCGTCGGCGGCGCGGCCCTTATGGCCTTGTGCGGGCGGGTGGGACGACGACCGGGGCCG
>DASVUF010000293.1:0-42724 GCA_036387195.1 Pyrinomonadaceae bacterium
GCACGCCCTGCTTCGTCGGGCGCGCGCCGGTCTTCGCCGTCTTCCACTCGCCCATCTTCTCCCGCCACCGAAGCAGCGTCCGCGCGCCGCAGCCCGCGACGGGCGAATCATGCTATACAATAGTCGGCGCGTCGGCTTACAGGTCGCGGCGGTCAGCCGGCCGCCGCGATTCGCCCCACAACACCCCTGACAGCCTTTGCGACACGGCGGAGCGGGCCGCCCCGGAAGCGTCTATGACTGTGTCTGAGATTATCCCCGGACTCGACGGCGCGCGGCGCCAGCAGGTCGCCGCCGACCTCTGGGCGGCGTGGCGCGCGGAGCGCAGGGGCGCGGCCGTGCTGACCGGCTTCTCGGGCGTCGGGAAGTCTGACCTCGTCGTCCGCCCGCTGGCCGCGAGGGCGCGGGACGAGGGGCTCGCCGCGGTCATCATCCAGGCGCCGCTCCACCCGGCCGACCTCGGCCAGGAGATGCTCGGGCTGCTCGCCGAAGAGATTGAGTTCGACGGCGACCCCGCGCTCGCCGAAACCGTCCGCGGCCTGCCGAGCTTCTTCTCCGCGCTCGCGCTGCTGCTCCAGCGCGGCGCGCTCGTCGTCATAGACGAGTTCCAGCGCGTGCTCGACCCTTCGACCGCCAGGCCGCCGGAGCCGCTGGGCGACAAGCTCCAGCGGCTGGCGCGCGGCGTCCACGACGGCTGCCTGTGGCTCGTCAGCAACCGCCAGCTCGACCCCGTCTGGACGGAGCACTTTCACACCGCGCAGCTCCAGCCGCCGGACGAGCCGGACGACGCGCAACGCATCGTCCTCGAAAACATCGGCCCGGCCGCAGCCGAAGAGCGTTTCCCCGCGCCCCGCCGCGCCGAGGTCATCCGGCGCCTCGGCGCGAACCCGCGCATCCTGCGGCTGCTCGGGCGCCTGCTCCAGTCCTACGAGCTGGAGGAACTGCTCGGCCCGCCCGGCGACGTGCCGGAGACGCCGCCCGACCCGAGCCTCACGGAGAAGATCGAGGAGGCGCTGCTGTCGAAGGCGCGGCAGGGGCTCTCCCCCGAAGCCAACGCGCTCCTGCGCGACCTCTCCGTCCTCCGCGAGCGCGCGCTGTGGCCGCTGGTCGAGGCGATGGGGCGCCACCTGGGCGACGTCCGCGCGCTCACGCGCGAGCTGCGGGAGCGCTTCCTTCTGGAGGTCAGCGCGCACCACTACCAGCCCCACCCGGTCGTCCGCGAGGTTGAAGGCCCGCGCCTGCGCCTTGAGCCCGAGGCGTGGCGCGCCGCCCACCGCCGCGCCGGAGACTGGTACGCGGCGCCGCTCCTCGGCGACGCCGCCGCCCTCGGCGACGCCGCCCTCGCCCTACGACTCTCCGGCGCCCACTACCACCTCGCCGAAGCGCAGGCCCCCGAAGTCCTGCGCGACGTAGTGCGCTCCATCGGTGGGTACGTCGAGCGGAAATACAACTGGTCAGGAGTTCCGCGGGCCGTCTCCAAAGGTGAGCTTGATGCGCGAATCGCGCTCCTCAGCCTCTATCTTGAGGAGCCCGGCCCGGCCGCCGTCGAGTACCAACTGGCGAAGGCGCTTAAAGAGCGCGCCGGCGCTCGCGACCTGGAGAAAGCCCTGACCCACGCGCAGCGGGCGATGGAGGGACAGCGCTTCTCCATCCCCTGGGTGCTTTGGGCGCAACTCGTCCGCCAGGTTCACGGGCTTGAGGCCGCGGTGGCGGCCGCGAGGAAGGCCGCCGAGCACGTAGCGCCCGACAAGGGCATCTACTCCATCTATCAGTTTCTGGGCGCGTTCCTGAACCACCTCGGCCGCGCCGACGAGGCCGTCGAAGTCTTACTCGCGGGGGCGGAGAATCCCGCGGATTTAAATTCACACCGCCTGATTGAGGAGGCGACGTTCTTCGGCGCGGCGGAGGCTTCCGACGACATGCTCCGGCGGGTGCGGGATTGGGCAGAGTCCAAAGGCCAGTTCACGCCCAAGGTGAGGCTGTGTGACATTCTGCTCCTGGAGCGTGAGGGCCTTTGGCGGCAGGCCGCCGAAGCGGCGCGGCTCTCGCGCGCCGACCACCCGCAGTACATGCACCTCGCGCTACACGAAACGCTGTGCTGGCTGGGCGCGGGGCGCCCGTCGAGCGCGCAGAGCGCTCTGGACAGCTTTCCATTCAAGCGACGCCGGGAACCGAGGAATGCCGGAACCTGGCTGGCCGCCCTGGTGGCGCTACACAACGGGGAGACGGCGAGCGCTTCGCAACTGCTCGCCGTCTATCTTGACGGGGGCGCGCCGACGACCGCGGAGGGCGTCCGCGCCGCGCTGCTGCGGGAGTGGGATCACCGCGTCGCCAAGGTCGGCGAGGCGAATCCGGCGCTGACTTTCCCCGTTTTGCCGCCCCTGGTGACGGGGCTGGAAGCGAACGTGTCGCGGCCGCAGTACGGGCCGCCGGTGTTGCCGCAGCACCGCGGACAGCCGGCGGACGCGCCGGCGCCGCCGCGGGGCGAGGGCGGGGCCGCGCCCGGGCCGGAGGGCGGGGCGGGGCGCCCGCGCGTGCTGGCGGTGGCGACGGAGTGGCGCTCGGGGCACGGGGGCTTGAGCACGCTGAACCGTCGGCTCTGCCGCGCGCTGGCGAACGCGGGGGCGCGGGTCGTCTGCGTGGTGCTTGAGGCGACCGAGGCCGAGCGGGGCGACGCCGCGGCGGGCGGCGTGACCCTCCTGGAGGCGGCGCGGACGCCGGGGCTCGGGGAGTTCGCGCCGGCGCAGAGGTCGGGGCTGCCCGAAGGCTTCACGCCCGACGTCATCATCGGGCACGGACGCGTGACGGGGCCGGCCGCGCAGGCGCTCGCACGGGAGCACTTCACTTCGGCCAGGCGGCTGCACTTCGTCCACATGGCCCCCGACGAGATCGAGTGGCTCAAGCCCGGCCGCGGCGACGACGCCGGCGCGCGCGCCGAGGCGCGGACGCAGGTCGAGCTGGAGCTGGGCCGGACGGCGGCGCGCGTCGTC
Source organism: Pyrinomonadaceae bacterium (assembly GCA_036387195.1). Classification (GTDB taxonomy): domain Bacteria; phylum Acidobacteriota; class Blastocatellia; order Pyrinomonadales; family Pyrinomonadaceae; genus QHXN01. The sequence goes on from DASVUF010000293.1 coordinate 2,988, forward strand.
GCGGTCGGGCCGCGGCTCCACCAGCGCTTCCTCAACGAGCTTTCCGCCTACGCAGTCCCCGCGCCCATCCGCCTCGACCCGGGCTTCGACTCCGGCGGCGGCCCGCGCGAGCCGCCGCCGGGCGCGCCCCTCAAGGTGCTCATGCTCGGGCGGCTGGAGGACGGCCCCATCAAGGGGCTCGACCTGGCGGCCAGGGCGGTCGGGCTCGCCGCCGCCAGGCGCACGGAGGCGGCCGCCCCCGTCGAGCTGGTGGTGCGCGGCGCCGCCCCCGACACCTCTGAGGAGTTGCGCGAAAGGCTGCGCGAGTGGGCCGGGACGGCGGCGCTCGGCGTCGTCGTCCGGCCGTACACGACCGACTCCGAGCGGCTGGACGCGGACCTGCGCCGGGCCAGCCTCGTGCTGATGCCGTCGCGCAGCGAGGGCTTCGGGCTCGTCGGCCTCGAAGCGATTACGGCGGGGACGCCCGCCCTCGTCAGCAGCGAGAGCGGCCTCGCGGAGCTGCTGCGCGAGGTGCTGGATCGTGAGCAGGCCGGCCGTTTCGTGGTGCAGACTTCCGGCGGCGACCACGAGACTGTCGAGCGCTGGGCGCGCGCCGTCGAGGCGATGCTGCGCGACCGCGAGGCGGCCTTCAGGCGCGCCGCGGAGCTGCGCGAACACCTCGGCCGGCAGAGGACGTGGGCGGCGGCCGTCGCCGGGCTGCTGGCCGAGCTGAAAGGGATTCCGGCCGGGGGCGCCTGAGCCGCGCCGTCCGGCGGAGCGCGCCCGCGCGGCACCGGTTAAAGGGCCGCCGCGATGACGTACAATGCCGGCCGCCTCCCGGCCGGGCTCGACTCTCCCCGAGGAGAGCGCGACCGCCCGGCCCAACTCCGCCGGCGCCGCGAAAGGCCCGCCGCCACGTCGCCGAGCATCCCCTGAGCGGCGGCGGCGAGTAGGAGGCCCCGTCCGGCCTCCGTCGTCACATGGACACACTCTTCCGTATAGACTGGAAATCCATCTTCGTCCCCACGACCTCCGTCGGCGAGATAGTGGTGCGCGGGACGCTCGTCTACCTGCTGCTCTTCTTCATCCTGCGCTTCCTGCGGCGCGAGGCGGGCGCGCTCGGAATCTCGGACCTGCTGGTCGTCGTGCTCATCGCCGACGCCGCGCAGAACGGGATGGCGGGCGACTACAAGTCCGTGACCGAGGGCGCGTTGCTCGTCGGCGTCATCGCCGCGTGGGACTTCTTCCTCGACTGGCTCGGCTACCACTTCCCCGCCGTCCAGCGCCTGCTGCGCCCCGCGCCGCTCCCGCTCGTCAGGGACGGGCGCGTGCTGCGCCAGAACCTCCGCAAAGAGATGATTTCGATGGACGAGTTGCAGAGCCAGCTCCGCGAGCAGGGCGTGTCGGACTTGTCGGAGGTGCGCCGCTGCTACCTCGAAGGCGACGGCCGCGTGAGCGTCATCAGGTACGAGTCGGGAGGAGGGGGAGGCGGAGGCGTCGGCGGCGACAACTCCTCGCGGGAGCGGGCGGCCGGCGGGTGACGCGCGCCGTGCGCGCCCCCGGCCCGCCGGCGGTCGCGGGCGCCCTCAGGCGGCGGGCGGGCTGTATTCGTCGCCGAGGCGCGCGACGCGTTCGAGCTGTTCGATGCGGCCGCGCAGGGCGCGCGTGAAGCAGTCGGCCTCCTCGCGCGTCGCGCCGCTGGCGAGCAGCCCCTCGCGCATCTGGCCGTCGCCGACGCGCCCCAGATACCTCATCAGCCAGCGCACGTCCTCGACCCTGATGCCCTCGGTCGCCTCGTCCGTCCGCTGCCCCGTGAAGCCCCACTGGACGACGCCGCCGCTGACCCCGCGCACGAAGTCCGCGTTCTGCGCGGCGAAGCCCTCGCAGTCCCACTTGCTGCGCGTCAGGGGGCTGCCCGACTTGCCCATCGAGGCGCCCCAGTCAATGATGAGGTAGCGCGCCTCCGAAGTCCCGTCTTCGAGCGGGTGCTCGAAGACGGCCGTGTTCGAGCCGCGCGCCACGTCGCGCACGTCCTTGTTGTCCCAGTTCGAGACGAGCATCAGCAGCACCTTCAGCCCCGCCAGCTCCTTCGTCCCGACGAAAGGGTTGTCGTCCCACGACCAGCCGTGCTCGTCGAACAGCTTGCGCACGCCCTCCTCGTCCAGCTCGAAGCGCGCGTCCGTAAACGTCAGGTCGTCGGCGACGCACGAGCGGGCGCGCCCGAGGTTCTCGGCCCCCTCGATGCGCCCCGAAGCGATGTAGTAGGCGGCCTCGGCGTGGTAGCCGGCGGCCCAGGCCATGCGGGTCGAGAACGTCTCGCTCTTGACCTCGTCGCCCCACTTGACGCGCCACCGCAGGCCGCGCGCGTCGCTCACGGTCATGCAGGGGTTCGAGCCCGTGTCGTGCTCCTCGACGAAGCGGAAGGGCGGGCGCGGCTCGCGCGCGCGGCCGCCGGGGCCGCCGCGGAAGTCGAGCCGCTCGACCTCGCCGGGGTCGCTCCACAGCGAGAGGCGCGGCGCGCGCACCGGCCGCTCGCGCGCCGTCCAGAGCTGGTAGCGCGACTTGGCCCACCAGAAGAGGTAGACGACGATGACACCCGACGCCGTCCCGATGGCGGCGATGTAGAAGATGGTCGAGGGCTTGGGCGCCAGAAGGCTGAGCGTTAGGGTCGTCAAGGTGTGCACACTATAACATCGCGCGCGCCCGCGACGCGCCCCTCAGGCCCCGAGACGTTCTTCGAGGACGAAGAGGCCGGCCTCGCCGCCGCCGGAGGTGACGTTGACGACGGGCGAGTCCGAGAGGCGCACCATCGCGCCGGCGACGCGGCCGCGGAAGACGAAGGGGTTGGTGTCCGCGAACATCGGCCGGAGCGACCAGCCGCCGGCGTCGAAGACGGGGAAGACCTCCGTGCGCAGCTCGACCGCCTCCTGCGCCACGTAGTCGCCGGCGAGCGCCAGCGCCAGCGCCTCGTCCCACTCCGACTCGGTCGAGCGCGCGCCCAGCGCCACCCCGCGCCCGCCGTAGTCGTCGTTCGGCTTGAGCACGAACCGCCCGCGCTCGCGCCGCAGGTGCTCGACGAGGTCAACGACGCGGCCGCCGCGCTCCGTCTTCCGCTCCGAGACGCGCCGCGTCCAGGGCACGCACGACGCGACGACCGCCCGCTCCGACGGCGCGAGCGCCGCCTCGCCCCACTCGCCCGTCAGCAGCTCGAACGCCGCCTTCTTGTGCAGCGGCTTGCAGCGGAACGAGTTGACGAGGCAGACGCGCCCCTCCGCGTAGGCGCGCAGGAGCGGGTGCGACTCGCCGCAGAGCGTCAGCAGCTCGTGGATGACGACGCGCTTGTAGACGAGGTCAACGCGGAAGTCGCCGCGGCGCAGGGCGCGCCCGTCGTACTCCAACTCGTCGGGCGAGCAGACGATTGTCGGCAGGCCGCGCGCGGCGAAGTAGGCCCGCAGCACCTCGAACTCGTCGGCGGTGGGCAGCCCCGGCCAGTCCACGACCGCGACGTTCGGGGGCGCGGCGCGCGAGCCGGCCCACTCGGCGTAAGTCTCGGTGAGCGACGCGAGGAGCGCGGCCGCCGGGTCGAACTGCCGCAGGCGGTAGCGCTCGGCCAGCCGGCGCATCGCCCCGACCTCGAAGGCGACCTCGTTGAGCCCGGCCTGGTCTGTGAGGCTCGAAGGGTTCTCGGCGTTGTACTCGACGAACTTCACCTCGTCGCCGTGGACGAAGGCGTCGAGCCGCCCCGTGACCGAAGGGCAGCGGTAGCCCGGCTCGACGAGCGCCATCTTTATCTCGGCCGCGCTCATCCCGACGCGCTCCAGCAGCGCAGGCTCCGCCGCCATCGCCTCGGACATCTTCTCGAACGCGGCGGCCAGCGTCTCGGAGGCGTGGACGAGCCGCGCGTACTGCCCGCGCTCCAGGAAGTGCGGCCTGAGCGAGACGCCTATCTCGCGCCCGCCGTAGAGCAGCCGCCGCGCCCTCATCAAAGCCCTCAGGCGCTCGAACAGCTCCGCGCCCAGCCCAGCGTCCGACGCCAGCAGCCCGTGGAACTCCTCAATCGCCTGCTCTCTCATGCCCATGGCTTCAGCCGCGAAGGTTAACGTAAAAAGGTGAAGCGGCAAAGGGTCGAGAACGCGCGAACGCCCGCCGCCCCCTTCGCCCCGCGCCGCCGCGCCGTCGGCCGCCCGCAGCCTACCGCCCTTCCGGATGGAGCTTGAGCCATTCGGCGCGGAGCATGAAGCTGCCGGCGGTGACGACGCGGTCGCCGACGAAGAGGCCTTCGAGCACGGGGAAGCGGCCGTTCGACTCCGCGCCGAGGCGGACGGGGCGCATGACGTAGACGCTCGGGTCGTCGGTGGCGAGGAAGACGACGGCGCGGCCGCCCAACGTCTGCACGGCCGAGGCGGGGACGGTCGGCGCGGTCGCCTCGGCCGTCCCCGTCGCGCCGAAGCCGACGCCGACGTACATGCCTATCTTCAACGCCTGCCCGGGGTTCACCACCTCGACGCGCGCCTGCGCCGTGCGCGTCGCCGGGTCGAGCTGGGGGTCCACGTAGGTGACGCGGCCGCGGAAGACGCGGCCCGGGTAGGCGTCGCTCGTCACGCTCGCGCCGCTCCCGACGCGCACGCGCGCCAGGTCTTTCTCGAAGACCTGCCCGACGACCCAGACGGTCGAGAGGTCTGCGACGCGCAGGATTTCCTTGTTGGCCTCGACCACCTCGCCGGGGTTGGCCGCGCGGCTGATGACCGTGCCCGCCACGGGCGCGGCGAGCGCGATCTCGGAGCTGACCTGCGAAGGCCCGCGCAGGGCCGCGACGCGCTGCGGCGTCAGCCCGAGCAGCAGCAGGCGCTGCCGCTGCGAGGCGGCCTCGGCCTCGGTCTTCTTCAGGAGCGTCGTGGCCTGCTCGAACTCCTCGCGGCTGGCGGCGCCGATTTCGAGCAGCCGCACCGTGCGCTCGTGGTGCTTGTGGTGCTCCTCCAGCTCGGCCTGCGTCGAGAGGTAGCGCGACTGCGCCGACGCCAGCTCGTCGCTGAAGACGACCGCGACCGTCTGGCCGCGCCGCACGGCCTGCCCGGCCTCCGCCGTCACCTGCGTCAGCCGGCCGCCGACGAGCGACAGCACGGGCGTCGAGCGGTACGCGTTCGCCTGCACGACGCCGGCCGCCGCCTGCTGCAACGCTTCGGGCGCGAGCTGTTCGCCGACGGCCTCGACCCTGACGCCGGCGCGCGCCGCCGCCTCGGGCGTCACGGTCAGCGTGGCCTCGCCGGGCGCGGGCGTCAGCGCGCCGCCGGCGCCGCCCGCCGCGCCGGGCTGGTCGAAGGTGACGGTGCGCGGCGCCGTGACGACGCGCCCCGCGCCGCCCTCGCCCGCGCGCCCCGCCCACCAGAGCAGCAGCGCCGCGGCCGCCGCCGCGAAGAGCGCGACGATGACGACGACGGTCTTCGTGTTCGTCCGCCGCGCGCGCGCCGGCGCGACACGCGCCCGCCCGGACGCCGTCGCGCCCCCCGCGTCCGCGGTCGCGCCCCCGGCGTCCGCCGTCGTCCCGACCGGCCGCACAGCGGCCGCCTCGCTCGCCTCCGCCTTGTCTACGGGCTTCTCTTCCATCTTCGTTCACCGCGTCCCGTGCGGGATGTCGAAGGCGGGGCTCCCCGCCCCCCCCTCGGTCGCTTCCCCCTCACGCCCTCACTTCCCCGTCAACCCGGGCGAGGCCGAGGCGCTCGCGACGCGCACGCGCGCGAGGTAGGTTTCGAGAATCGAGTCCACGTAGTCCGTCTCAAGCTCGATGTAGCGGCGCTGCTCTGCGATGTAGTCGAGCAGCGTCTTCGACCCCAGCTCGTAGGTCTGGCGGATGACCGAGAGGTTCTGCCCGGCCTGCCCGCGCACGCCGACGCGGTAGATTTCCGAGGCGCGCGCCGCCGACTCGTAGGCGGCGTAGGCGGCCGCCACCTCGCGCCGCACGGTCAACTCAAGGAACTCGCGCCGCCGCCGCGCCGCCTCCAGCTCGGCGGCGGCCGCCTCCAGCGCGCCGGCGTTCCTGTCGCGCGCGGGCAGCGTCACCGAGACGCCGAAGGTGACGGAGTGGAACGTGTCGTCAATCGGGGCGAGGCGGCCCGCGTCGTCAACGCCGCTCAGCATGTAGCCGCTGCGCATGCGCTGGTAGCCGGCGCGCACGTCGGCGTCGGCCCGGCCCGAGGCGCGCGCCTCGCCGACGCGCGACTCGGCCAGCGCCTCGGCCGCGCGGGCGGCCAGCACGTCGGGGCGCGCGGCGACGGCGCGCGCGGCCGCCTCGCCCTGCGCGGGCAGCGGGTCGAGCAGGCCGTCGAAGTCGCCGCGCAGCTTGAGCGGCTCGGAGGGCTCGGCCCCCATCAGGTTGCGAAGCTCGAGCAGCGCGACCTCCACCTTGCCGCGCGAAGCCTCGCGCAGCGAGCGCAGGCGGTTGACCTCGACGAGCACCTGGTTCTGTTCGAGCGGCGCGGTGCGGCCTTCGAGCACGCGCGCGACGACGAGGCGGTAGCCGCGCTGGCTGTTGCCCAGCAGGTCTTCGGCCACGCCCAGCTTGAGGACTTCGGCCAGCGCCTCGCCGAACTTGGCGCGCGCCTCGGCGGCGATTACGCGCTCGCGGTCTGCCAGGACGGCCTCGCGCACCTCGACCTCGCGCTCGGCCACGCGCACGCGCGCCGCGCGCCGCCCGCCCAGCTCCAGCGGCAGCATGCCCTCGACCATGAGCTGGTTGTCGGGCGCGCCGACGGCCCTGGCGCCCGAGACGTCGAGGCGCGGGTTGGCGCGCAAAGAAGCCCGCCGGACGAGGGCGCGCGCCGCCTCGACCTCCTCGCGCAGCGCCAGCAGCTCGCCGTTGGCCGCGAGCGCGCGCCGCGCCGCCTCGTCGGCCGAGACGCCCCCGGCCGGGTCGAAGTAGAGCGCGACGGCCGGCTCGTCGGCGCGCGGCCGCCTCGCGCCGGCGGGCGCGTCCGCCGCCGCCTGCGCCGCCGCGGCGGCCGGCAGGAGCACGGCGGCCGCGAGCGCCGCCGCCGCCTTCAGGTAAGCCCTCTGAACTCTCATCTCTTCCCTCGCAATGCGGGCGTCACTCCCGCCCCAGCTCGCGCTCGCGCAGCCAGAAGAAGATGACCGGCGTGACGATGAGCACGTGGAGCAGGCTCGAAAGCATGCCGCCGAAGACGGGCGTCGCCAGCGGCTTCATCACCTCCGAGCCGGCGCTCGTGGACCACATGATGGGCAGCAGGCCGACGACGATGGTCGTGACCGTCATCACCTTCGGCCGCAGGCGCAGCAGCGCCCCCTCGATGACCGCCTCCAGCAGCGTCTCGCGCGTCAGGCGCCCCGCCTCCTGCTTCTTCCGCGCGACCGCCTCCTCCAGGTAGACGACCATCACCATCCCGGTCTGCACCGCCGCGCCGAAGAGCGCGATGAAGCCTATCCAGACCGCGACCGAGAAGTTGTATTGCAGCAGCCACAGCAGGTAGAACCCGCCCGTCAGCGCGAACGGCACGGCGAGCAGGACGTGCGCCGCTTCGAGCGCCGAGCGGTAGGTCAGGTAGAGCGTCGCGAAGATGATGAGGACGACGACGGGGACGACGACCATCAGCCGACGGCGCGCGCGCTCCTGGTTCTCGTACTGCCCGCTCCACTGGACGTAGTAGCCGGCCGGCATCCGCACGCGCGCCGCGATGGCCTCCTTCGCCTCGCCGACGAAGCCGCCGACGTCGCGCCCCCTCACGCTCAACAGCACCGTGCCGCGCAGCAGCCCGTTCTCGCTCTGAATCATCGAAGGCCCCTCGACCGTGGTGACCTCGGCGAGCTGGCCCAGCGGGACGGGGGCGCCCACCGGCGACGTGATGGGGAGCCGCGCGATGGCCTCGGGCGAGCGGCGGAACTCCTCCGCGTAGCGCACGCGCACGGGGAAGCGGCGGCGCCCCTCGATGGTCACGGTCAGGTTGCTCTCGCCGACGCCGCGCTCGACGGCGTCGAGGACGGTGGCCGAGTCTATGCCGTGGCGGGCGGCGGCCGCGCGGTTGACGCGGATGTCAACGTAGGGCGTGCCGCCTATCTGCTCGGGGTAGACGTCGGCCGCGCCGGGCACCGACCTGAGGGCGTCGGCTATCCGGCGCGAAGTCTCCTCCAAAGTCTTCAGGTCGTTGCCGAAGACCTTGACGCCGACCTGCGAGCGCATCCCCGTCGCCAGCATCTCGATGCGGTTGATGATGGGCTGCGTCCAGATGTTGGTGACGCCCGGCATCCTGAGCGCCGCGTCCATCTCGGCGACCAGCTTCTCGCGCGTCATCCCGTCGCGCCACTCGGCCTCGTCCTTCAGGTGGACGATGGTCTCGTTCATGTTGACGGGCGAGGGGTCGGTCGAGGTCTCGGCCCGGCCCGCCTTGCCGACCGCCCACTCGACCTCGGGGAAGCCCTTCAGAATCTCGTCCTGGCGCGCCAGGACGCGCGCCGCCTCGTCAATCGAGATGGCCGGGTCGGTCACCGGCATGTACATCAGGTCGCCCTCGTTGAGCGGCGGCATGAACTCGGAGCCGATGCGCGTGGAGACCAGGACGGCGCCGGCGAAGAGCAGCAGCGCGAGCCCCACGGTGACCGCGCGGTGGCGCACGGCCCACACCAGCGCCGGGCGGTAGGCGGCGCGCAGGAAGCGCATCACCGGGTTCCACTCCTCCGGGTGCAGCCGGCCGCCGAGGAAGTAGGTGCAGAGGACGGGGACGAGCGTCACCGCCATGAAGGCCGCGCCGAACATGGCGAACGTCTTGGTGTAGGCCAGCGGGTGAAAGAGCTTCCCCTCCTGCCCCGTCAGCGCGAAGACCGGGATGAAGGCGACGACGATGATGGCCATCGAGGCGAAGACGGGCAGCCCGACCGTCTTCGTCGCGTCGAGCACGACCCGCCGGACGCGCGCGCGGTCGCGCGTGTCAACGCCCTCCCGCTCGATGGCGCGGTAGGCGTTCTCGGTGACGACGATGCCGGCGTCCACCAAATCGGAGATGGCGATGGCCAGCCCCGCCAGCGACATGATGTTCGACGTGATGCCGAAGTGCCGCATGAAGAGGAACGAGAAGAGCACCGCCAGCGGGAGCGGGATGGTGACGACCAGCACCGAGCGGAAGTGCGCGAGGAAGACGAGGTTCGCGAGCGTGACCAGAATCAGCTCCTCGACGAGCGCCCGCTTGAGCGTGCCGGTGGCGCGGTCGATGAGCTGCGTGCGGTCGTAGAAGGGCACGACGCGCACGCCCTCGGGCAGCCCCGGCTTCAGCTCTTCGAGCTTGCGCTTGACCGACTCGATGACTTCGAGGACGCTCACGCCGTAGCGCGCGACGACCACGCCGCCCACGGCCTCGCGCCCGTCCCTGTCGAGCGCGCCCGTGCGGAAGGCGTCGCCGAGCTTGACGGCCGCGACGTTGCCGACGAAGACCGGCGTCCCGTCGCGCGACCCGAGCACGACGTTCTCGACGTCCGCCGTGGACTCGATGAGCCCGACGCCGCGGACGACGGCCCACTGCCCCGCCTGCTCTACCACGTTCCCGCCGACGTTGTTGTTCGACCGCTCGACCGCCTCGACCACGGCCGAGAGCGGCAGGCCGTAGGCGCGCAGGCGGTTCGGGTCAACGTCCACCTGGTACTGCTGCACGTAGCCGCCGACCGACGCGACCTCGGCCACGCCCGGCACGGAGTTGAGCTGGTAGCGGACGAACCAGTCCTGCAACGTCCGCAGGTCGCGCAGGGAGTGCCGGTCGCTCTCCAGCGTGTACCAGAAGACCTGGCCGACGCCGGTGGCGTCCGGCCCGAGCGTCGGCGTGACGCCCCCGGGCAGTTGCGCCGAGACGAGGTTGAGCCGTTCGAGGACGCGCGTCCGCGCCCAGTAGAGTTCGACGTCGTCCTCGAAGATGACGTTAATCATCGAGAAGCTGAAGGCCGACGACGCGCGCACCACGCGCACGCCCGGCAGACCTTGCAGGTTGGTGACGAGCGGGTACGTCACCTGGTCCTCGACCTCCTGCGGCGAGCGCCCCGGCCAGTCCGTGAAGACGATGACCTGGTTGTCCGACAGGTCGGGGATGGCGTCAATCGGCGTCGCCAGCAGCGCCCAGTAGCCCCACGCCGCCAGCGCCGCGTAGAAGGCGACGACCAGCGCGCGGTTCCGCATCGAAAGCTCTATGAGCCGGTTAATCATCAGGACTGAGCGGTGAGCGCCGAGCGCCGAGCGCCGAGTGGGAGGCGGGACGCCTCTCTTCACTCAGTCTTCAGCCCTCAACGCTCGGCGCTTCTTCCGGCGCTTCTTCAAGGCTGCGCGGTGACGGGGAAAGAGCCCTTGCCGGAGCCGGCGGGGCCTTCGTAGGCGACCTGCGCCTGCCACTCGCCGGCCATCTGGAGCTTGACCCGGCCCGAGTAGACGCCGGGCGTCGAGGTCGTCGTGAGCGTCGCCGCGTCGTTCATCACGGGCATCGTGCCCATCGCCGGCATGTGGAAGTTGAGCGAGGCCGAGCCGACGTCCACGGGCTTGCCCGAGGCGTCCTTGAAGGTGACGGTCAGGCTCTGGTCGCCGTCGCGGAGCACGCCGTCGGCGCTGGCGAGCGAGACGGTCATGCCCCCGACCTTGCCGCCCGCGAACTCCTTCGCCGCGCCCCCGCCCGCGCCGCCGCAGGCCGCGAGCGCCGCCGCGAGCGCCGCCGCGCCGATTACCAGGATTAGCTTTTTCACTTTGAAGAGTCCTCCTCCGCCGGGGCCCCAACGCCCCCGCGTTCTAAGAATCGGGCCCGCGCGCCCTCAGCGCCGCGCGGCCGCCAGCCCTTCCGGCCCCGCGGCGGCGAACGGCGCGCGGCCGGCGCCGCCCGCCGACTCGGTGGGCGAGCGGCCGTCGCGGATGTGGAGCACGCGGCCGGCGCGCGCGGCCGCCTCGGGGTTGTGCGTGACGAGCATGACGGTCTGGCCGCGCGCGTTGAGGTCGAGCAGCACGCCCAGCACCTCCTCGCCCGTGCGCGTGTCGAGCGCGCCGGTCGGCTCGTCGGCGAGCAGGAGCGGCGGCCGGTTGACGACGGCGCGCGCAATCGCCAGCCGCCCCTGCTCGCCGCCCGAGAGCTGGTTCGGCAGCCGCGCCGCCTTGTCGCCGAGCCCGACGCGCTCCAGCACGGCCAGCGCGCGCTCGCGCTTCTCGCGGGCGGGCGCGCGCACGGTCGCCAGCGGGAGCATCACGTTCTCGGCGGCCGTGAGGTAGGGCAACAGGTGGTGCTGCTGGAAGACGAAGCCGAGGTACTCGCGGCGGAAGTCCGCGCGCCGCTCCTCGGAGAGCGCGTAGACGTCTATGCCGTCCACGACGACGCGCCCCCCGGTCGGCCGGTTCATCGCGCCGACCACCGTCAGCAGCGTCGTCTTCCCGGACCCCGACGGCCCCATCAGCGCGACGAAGTCGCCCTCGGCCACCTCGAAACTGATGCCTTCGAGCACGCGCGCCGGCGGGGCGCCCGCGCCCACGTCGTAGACCTTGCACACGTTTTCGACCGTGATGAAAGACATGCCCGTTCGACCCCCCTTCAGACGTGGCGGACGGCCTCCGACGGGTCGAGCCGCGAGGCGCGCAGCGTCGGGTAGAGGCTGCTCAGCGCGCCGACGGCGAGCGCCGCCGCGAGCGCCAGCGCCGCCAGCGAAGGGTCGAGTTCGTACTCCATCCCCGTCTGGCTGAAGTAGGGCATGAGCGCCCACGACGCGCACGCGCCCGCCGCCCACCCGAGCGCGCCGCCCGCGAGGCTGACCGCCAGGACTTCGAGCATCATCTCCTTGACGACGTGCGCGCGGCGGAAGCCGATGGCGCGCATGACGCCTATCTCCCTGGTGCGCTCGACGACGGCGCCCGTCATCGTCGTGAATATCATCAGCGCGCCGATGAGCAGCACGACGCCCGAGAGGACGGCCGCGAAGCGCGTCAGGCGCCCGACCGCCTCGGCGCGCGCGCGCACCGCCTGCTGGAGCGCCGAGACTTTCGCGTCGGGCAGCTTCGCGGCTATCTGCCCGACGATGTCCTCGACGGGGCAGTCCTTGCAGAGCGCGCTCACCTCGACGAGGCTCAACTGCCCCGGCTTTTCCAGAAGCGCCTGCGCCTCGCCCAACTCCATGAAGACCATCGCGTCCTCGCGCCCGCCCGTCGGCGCCAGCACGCCCGCCACCCGCCGCTCGCGCCCCGCGAGCGTCAGGCTCGCGCGCGAGAGCCTGAAGTGTCGCTGCGCGTGCCCGGCGTGCTCGGCGTGCGCGGCGGCCGTCATCGTCCCGCGCGGCGACGCGTCCACGTCGTTCGCGTGCGCCGCGACGACGGGGCGCGAGGCGTCCTCGGCCGCCGGCTCTATCAGGCCGAGCGCGGCCGCGGCGTCGTGGCCGACGAGCAGGTCGCCGGCGCCGGCGGGCTTCTCGCCGACGACGCGCCACCAGCGCTTGAGCGCGAACTCGCTGTCGAAGTCAACGCCGGCGACGACGACCTGGCGGGCGCCCGCGTCGGCCGCGCCGAGCAGCTTGGGCGCGACGACCGCCAGGCGGTTGGCGTAAGGAATCTCGCGTATGCGCCGCGCGTCCGCGTCGGTCAGCGGGCGCACGTCGAAGGCGACGCCCGCCACGGCCACGCCGCCGTAGTCGAGCGCGAGGCTGTCCGACCTCGGCGTGACGACGACGTTCGCGCCGAACTGGTCGAGCTGCCGGCCTATCTCGTCGCCGACGGAGCGGCTTAAGGAGAGCAGCGCGACGACCGTGGCGATGCCGATGGCTATCCCCGAAATCAGGAGCGCCGCGCGCCCCTTGCGCCGGCGCAGGTTGGCCCACGCGATGGTGCTGATGCGCATCCCTGTTCACCCCGCCTTAGAAGTAGCTCGCGCCGGCTTCGAGAGAGCGCGCGCTGATGGTCAGCCTGTCGCCCTCGACCTTGCGCTCTAGCCCGACGGGGTTGCAGCCGCCGCGGACTTCGTTAATCTGCGCGGAGTGGAAGTGGTTCCCGCACTTGTTGCACACCATGTCGTCGCCCTCCTGCCGGTAGCCCTGCCTGGCGGCGAAGCAGACGTCGCACGAGTCGAGCGCGGCGCGGTAGACGCCGTCCGAGCTGCGCATGGCGAAGAAGCGCACGGTCTTGCCCGACGCCGCCTTGTACTCGTAGAAGCGCGCCTTCGCGCCGAGTTCGCCGACCGGGACCGAGACCGCGCCGCCCTCGGCCCTGAGCGGCCCGCCCCGGCCCGCGACGGCCGCCGCGCCGCCGCCCGAGCCGGCGAAGATGTAGGCCGCCAGCCCCAAAAGCGCGACGGCGGCCAGCGCCAGAATCTTCGCCGCGTTGCCTTTGCCCGCGCCCTCCTCGCCCTGCGCGAACTGCGTACGCTTCTCCTCCCTCTCAGACCGTAGGGCGCTCTCTTCGTTGCTCATAGCTCCTCCAAAGAATTGTCGTGTCGTCGGGTGGTCTTTCCGTGGCGGGTCGCGCGCGGCGCCTCGCCGGCCGTGTCGCCGGGGGCCACGGGCGTCGCAATCCCGCCGCGCAGGGTTTTGTGGGAACGCGAAAAGGCCGCGTCTTCGTCCGCCGCGCGCCGGGGCGCGGGAAGAGGGCGCAGGCGCGCGCGGCTCGCAGGGGCCGGAAGGCTCGCGCGCGGGGTTAAGGACTCGCCGCGCGTTCGGCCGCCGCCCTTGCGGACGCGCTACGGCCTCGAAGTGGCTAAATCAGGAATGCCGCGTGCTGGATGTATGCGGGCGGCGAGTGCGACGGCTGGAAGGGCGGCGCGTAGGCGCGCGCGCGCTCGAAGCGTGGCGCGGCCGGCGCGGCCGAAGCGGGCGGCCGCGGGTCGCTCGCCTCGCCGTGCGAGGGCCGGACGGTGTAGGCCGCCCCCGCCGGCGCCGGCTGCGGGCAGTTCACGACGCAGCAGAGCCGGGCGGCGGGCGCGACCCTCGCCGAGTCGCGCTTCTGACGCGCCTTCTTGCAGCAGGCGTGCAGGCGGCTCATCGGGCACTCGGCGCGGCCGCGCGAAGACGTGGCGGCGAAGGCCACGCCCGTCATCGCGGCGAACAGCGCCGCCACGAGCAGCAGCCGCGTCAGACCCTTTGTGAGATTCGCCCGCATCGTCGGCTAAAGATACTCCCGGCCGCCTCCCCGCGGCAACCCCGTGCCGGCCCGCCGGCCCCGCGCCGCGGCCTCTAAAATTTGTCGAGCAGGATGAGGACGCCGATGGCGATGAAGCCGAACGCGGCGGCGCGGCGAATCCATTCGAGCGGCAGGTAGTGGCCGAGCGCGCCGCCGACCGCGACGCCGAGCGCCGAGACGCAGACGAGCGCCAGCGCCGACGACAGGAAGACCGTCAGCGGGCGCTTCGTGTCGGCCGCCATCGTCATGGCCGCCAACTGCGTCTTGTCGCCCATCTCGGCCAGAAAGATAGTCGCGAACGTCGTCATGAAAACTCGCCAGTCCATGATTCCCTCTTTCGCTGATGCAGGTTTGCGCCAGAGTGTAACCTAAAAACAATTCACCACGGCAGAGGCGGGGCGCGGCCGGAATCGCTTCCGGGCCGCGCGCGCCTCCGCCGTGGTGAAACTGTTTTCGGCTTGGCCGGCCGCCTCAGAGCGCGGGAAACTCTTCGCGGAGCGCGCCCGTGCGGAAGGGCTCGGCGACGCGTATGGAGGCCGAGCGGCGCGCGGACCGGAGCCACGCCTTCAACGTCTCGGCCTCGCGGCGCGCGAGCAGGCGGCGGCGGATTTCGGGCGCGGCCTCCTCGAAGGCGAGCGCGCGCGCCGGCTCGCGACGTTCGAGCCTGATGAGGTGAAAGCCGAAGTCGGTCTGCACCACCCCGCTGACCTCGCCCTCCCGGAGCGCGAAGGCCGCGTCGTCGAACGCGCCGGCGTGCGCGCCGCGCTGGAAGAGGCCGAGCGCGCCGCCCCCGGCCCGGGTCGCCGCGTCGTCCGAGTGCTCGCGCGCCAGCGCCGCGAACTCACCCGCGGCCGCCGCGCCGCCGACGGCCGCGAGCCGCCGGCGCAACTCCTCCGCGCGCGCGCGGCGCCGCGCCATCTCGGCGCCCGCGGCCTTCCGCAACTCTTCGCCGGCGAGCCCGCGCTCGTCGCGCAGTCGGCTCTCGACGACCGACGGCCGCGCCGCGACGAGGATGTGCGAGGCGGCGACGCGCTCCGGCGCCTGGAACTCGACGTCGCCCTTGCGCGCCTCGTAGAAGGCGCGCGCCTCCTCGTCCCCGACCTTCAAATCCTTCGACAGCTCGCGCCGCAGCAACTCGCCGTAGAGCGGCGCGCGCGCGCCCGCCATGAACTCCTCGCGCGTGAGGCCGTGCGCGGCGAGGTAGGCGGCCAGCCGCTCCTCCCCGCCCGCCTGCGCGACCGCGCGCCGCTCCTCGTCGGCCGCGCGCGCGGGGTCGGGGCGCAGGCCGCGGCGCTCGGCCTCCTGCCGTATCAGCTCGCGGTCAATCAGCTCCGAGACGACGCCCTCGCGCAGCAGCGCCAGCCCGCGCCGCCCCTCCGCGGTCGCCTCGTCGAGCCCCAGCCCCTCGCGCCCGTTCTTCAAATACATCTCGAAGAGGCCGGCGGGAATCTCGCGCCCCTCGACCGCGGCGACCGCCGCGCCGCGCGACGGCCGCGACTGCGCGCGCCCGCCCGCCGCCTGCGGCCCGCGCCCCGCGCACGCCGCCAGCAGCAGCGCGCACGCGAGCAGCGGCGCCGGCGCGTTCCTGAAAGGCGAAGTTCTTAAGGGTCGCTTCATGCGGCGATTTTAAATCAGTCTCGGCGCGGCTTCGCAGGCCGCGCGCGGCTCGGCGACAGGGCGGCGGGCGGCCAACAGGCGAAGGCCGGCCGGCGGATGAAGGCCGCCCGACAGACGAAGGCGCGGCCCACCGCGAGAGGGTCGGCCGCGCCCCTGTTTCAGACCCACCCCGCGCCTACTCGGTGTTCATGCGGAGGATGGTCGAGACGCCGCGCGCCAGCTCCGCGCGCGTGAAGACGCCCGAGGGGTTGAACGCCGCCGGCGACGAGACGAGCCCGCGCGCCACCGCCACCTGCACGTAGCCGCGCAGCTCCCACGGTATCGAGGCCGCGTCCGTGTAGCCGAGGTGCGCGCCCGCCTTCGACTCGGCCTCGGCCCTCAGCCCCGCCGCGCGCACCAGCACGACCGTCGCCGCGAGCCGCGTCACGCGCTCGTCCGGCCGGAACGCCCCGCCGCGCACGGCGTCTGGGAAGAGCCACTGCGCGCCCTCCGCGAAGTTCATCGTCGGCGTGTCGTGCACGTCCACGAAGGAGGGCGTGTCGGGGACGTACTGCGGTATGCGCGCGCCGGCTATCATCGCCTCGGCCATCTCGGCGCGCGTCACCGGCGCCGCCGGGCGGAACAGGCCGTCCGCGCCCGGCCACATCGCCAGCGCGACCACGGCGCGGCGTATGTTGTCGAGCGTGAAGGCGTCGAGCCCCGCCAGGTCGGACATCGGCGCGTACTCGACGCGCGCCGTCTCGAAGACGCCCTTGAACTCCTGCGGCGTCGCCGCCGCCCCGAAGGTGTGCGCCAC
This sequence comes from Pyrinomonadaceae bacterium, assembly GCA_036387195.1. GTDB lineage: Bacteria > Acidobacteriota > Blastocatellia > Pyrinomonadales > Pyrinomonadaceae > QHXN01. The sequence goes on from DASVUF010000293.1 coordinate 19,496, forward strand.
GCGCGCGCGCCACACGCCCTGCGCCGGGGCGGAGACGAGCGTCCGCTCGCGCTTGCCCGTCAGCCCCGGCAGGTTCAGGTAGTTCGACTCGCCGGCCACGCGCCCCCACGGGTCGAGCGTCGCCAGCCCCAGGTCGTTCGGCGTCAACATCGGCCCCCACGCCACGTCGGTCGAGGCGAAGACGGCGTCGGCCGGGACGCCGAGCCTGACCTCGACCATCCCGCCGGGGTAGACCGTCCCCGAGAAGATTTGCTCCGGCTCTTTGACGAAGCGCACCTGCCCGCGGTTCATCACCGCGCGGAAGAGGCCGATGCGCCTCTCCGGAAACGCCGCCTGGAGCACGGCCGCGTGCGCGTTCAAGGCGCCCGCGCCGACCTCGTGCTGGTAGTAGGGCGGCAGCGGCGTCGCCGTCCGCTGAAGGATGTCGCGCACCGCGGCCGGCGTCAGAGACGGGTCGGCTTCGAGCATCAGCGCGATGGCGCCGGCCACCTGCGGCGCGCTGAAACTCGTCCCCGACGCCGTCGTGTAGTAGGGCAGCTCGGCCGCCGTCAGCCCCCGCGCGTCCGCCGGCAGCGCGGTCGTCGCCGTCAGGTTCGTCCCCGAGGCGCGCAGAGAGACGACGTCCGTGCCGGGCGCCGAGAGCGTCGGGCGGAAGTTGCGGCTGCCGAAGTCTCCGCGCGAAGAGTAGGCGGCGAGCCGCCCGCGCTGGTCGAGCGCGCCGACCGAGATGACCCACGGCGCCGCCGCGTAAGGGTTCAGCGTGTGGAGCCCCGGCCCCGAGTTGCCGGCCGAGAAGACGACGTTGACGCCGCGCTCGTAGAGCATCCGCGTGGCGACGTTGACGGGGTCGTTCTCGTCGTAGACCGTGTTGGCCGAGAAGCTACAGTTAACGACGCGCACGCCCAGGTCGGGTCGCGCCAGCAGGTAGTCGAAGCCCGCGAGCACGTTGAAGAGCGAGGCGTCGCCCGCCGAGAGGCCGACGAGCCTGGCCCTGGGCGCGTAGCCCGCGTACTTGCCGCCGGCGCTCGCGCCGCTGCCGGCGATGACGCCGCCGACGAAGGTGCCGTGGCCGCTCAACTGGTCAGTGTCGGACAGCTTCTCGACGTTGGCGGGCGGGACGAAGTCGAGCAGGTTGGCGCCCTGAAGGTCGGCGAGCTTGACGTTGCGGAGCACGCGGTTCGCGAGGTCCGGGTGCGTCGCGTCGAGCCCCGTGTCGAGGACGGCGACCGTGACGCCGGCGCCCTGGAACGAGTTCGCGCCGCCCAGGCGGCGGAGGTCTTCGTCCTGACGGACGCGCAGCAGCCCCGCCTGCTCGCGGCTGTTGTCGGCGCTCCACTGGAGCGTGCGGTTCTGCGAGACGTAACGCACCGTGCGCAGCTCGCTGATTCTCGCTATCTGCCACTTCGACGCCGTGACGACGACGACCGGGAGCGCGACGAAGCGCGTGCCGCCGCGCACGCCGAGCGACTTCAGCTCCGCGATGTCGGCGTCGGTGACGGGGCGGTGGTAGACGACCGCCGCGTTGACGTTGCCGTCGTCGGTCAGCGCGTCGAGCGTCGAGGCCAGCTCCGGGTCGAAGCCCGACAGGCCGACGCGGCCGGCGGTCGCGTCCGCGCCGGTGAAGGTCACGCCGTCCGAGTCGAGCAGCCGGAAGCCGTCCGCGCCGACGACCGTCACGCCCGAGCCGCCCACCAGCGTCACGCCGTCGGCGCCGGTGAACGTCACGCCCGAGGGCGAGGCGCTGAAGGTCGTGCCGTCGAGCCGCGTGGCGACTATCTGGCTGGCGCCGTCCACGCGCGCCCGCTCGGCGCCCGCCATCGTCACGCCGTCCGCGCCCGTGAACGTCACCCCGTCCGCGCCGGTGAAAGTCACCCCGTCGGCCCCGGTGAACGTCACCCCGTCGGCCCCGGTGAACGTCACGCCGTTCGGCTGGCGCACGAGGACGGAGTTGGCCTTCCACGTCGTGCCGTCGGCGCCGGTGAACGTCACGCCGTCGGCGCCGGTGAAGGTGACGCCGTCGGCGCCCGTGAACGTCACGCCGTCGGCGTGGGTCGCGGCGTAGGAGTTCGAGCCGGTGTAGCTGACGCCGTCCACGGTCGCGACGCGGTTGCCGTCGGCGCCGGTGAACGTCACGCCGTCGGTCGAGGTCGTGTTGACGCCGTTGACGTTGAAGGCGAGCAGGCCGTCGGCGCCGGTGAAGGTCACGCCCGAGACGTTGTCGTAGTAGATGCCGTCGGCGCCCGTGAACGTGATGCCCTGCGTGCCGCGGATGATGAGCCCGGCGCGGGCCTGGAGCGAGCACAGGAGGACGACGAGGAAGAGGGACGCGGCGCGGCGGATGCGCGGCGGAGTCAGGAGTTGGGACATTTTTGGGGCTTCGGGGCTGTTGCTGTTTCCGGCTCGCGGCGCGGGCGCGCGTCGGGAGCCGGTTAGTGCGAGGTTAGCACGCCGGAAATTGGCTTTAGTCTTGTACATCGTCCTGTTAATTCTTTTGTTACGGTTTTCTTGTGATTTACTTTTACCTCGGTTGCCGCCCCGGCCGTGCGCGGCGGCCCGCGACGCCTACCTGACCAGCTCCCTGTAGACCTTCTGCGTCTCGGCCGAGGGCTCGACGCCCAGCTCCCTGTCGAGCAGCCTGCGCAGCGTCTCGTACTGCTCGCGGACGGCGACGCGGTTGCCCTGCGCGGCGTGCGCGCGCATGACGTGGCAGTGGATGTCCTCGCGGAAGGGGTCTTCGCGCAGGATTTTCTGCGCCAGGCCGAGCGAGCGCGACCAGTCCTCGGCCTTCTGCGCCGTCCGGGCGAGGATTTCCAGCACGCGCAAATATTGCTCGCGGTAGTAGGAGCGCTGCTCCTCGGCCCACTCGTCGTAGCTGCCCTGCATGAACTCGCCGCGGTAGAGCGCGGCGGCCTCCTCGTAAGCCTTGACGAAGGCTTCCGTCTCGCGCGCGCGGCGGGCGGCGTCGCCCTCGGCGACCAGCCGGTCGAACTCCTCGGCGTCAATCCTGTAGGAGAACTCGGGGTTGAGCTGGTAGTCGCCGTCGCGGTAGAGCAGGAAGTTCTGCTTCAAAGGCTGGTTGCTGTTGAGCGCCTTGCGGATGTGCGAGACGGTCGGGTGGAAGTTCTTCTCGACCGCGCCGAAGTCCGACTCGCCCCAGAAGGTGTCGATGATGGCGTCCTTCGAGGCGCGGCGGTGGCGGCGCGAGACGATGAAGCAGAAGATGTCGCGCGCGCGCCGCGTGACCCACGCGTCCGGCGAGAAGGGGCGCGCCGGGTCGCGGAAGATTTCGACCGCCCCGAGCAGGCGGACGGTCAGGTCGGCCGGCGGCGCCTGCTCGACGCGCGGCGGCGTCGCGGGCGCGGGCGCGTCGCCGGCGGCCGGCGCGGCGGCCGCGGCTTCGTCGTCGGCCGCGAGCTGTTCGCGCACGTCGGCCGGCAGCAGCTCGGCCGCCTCGGGCGCCCGGAAGACCTGCGGGTAGCTCGCCACCCAGCCGCGGAGCCAGTACTCGTAGTCGTAGCGCGCGGCGAGGTCTACGGCGCGCCGCAGGCGGCCGAGCGCCGCCGGCTCGTCGCCCGCCGCGTGCTCGCAGACGGCCAGCAGCATGGCCGCCGGCGCCTCGTAGCAGTAGACGACGTGCGCGCGGAAGTATTCGAGCGCGGGCAGGAGGTCGGCGCGCGCCTCGTCCGTTCTGCCCTGCGCGATGAGCACGCGCGCGCGCGCGACCGACGCGCGCCGCCGCCCCATCTCGTCGTGCCCGCGCCCGGCCACCAGCCGGTCGAGCAGCGAGCGCGCCCCCGCGGGGTCGCCCAACTGCAACGCCAGCAGCCCGCGCTCCTCCAGCAGCTCGGTGCGCGTGACCTCGATGCCGGCCTCGTCGTAGGCGCGCTCGGCGCGGTCGTAGTACTCGACGGCGCGCGCCGGCTCGCGCTGCTCGCGGTAGAGGTTGCCGTAGAACTCGAAGATTTCGCCGCGCAGCGCCGAGAGGTTGAAGAGCTGGCAGATTTCGAGCGCGCGGTCGAGGTGGCGCTCGCAGGGCTCGAAGTCGCCGAGGTGCAGGTGGCAGCGCGCGAGGTTGAGGTGCGCGACCGCCTCCTGCGGGACGGGCGGCGCACCCTCCTCGCGCAGCATCCGTCGAATCCAGCGCAGCGCCTCGCGGAAGTCGCCGCGCATCAGCGGCGGCCCGCCGAGGTTGTGCGCCACGAGCCGCGCGTAGTAGCGGTCGCCGCGCTCCTCGGCCGACTGGAGGGCGGCGCGGAACTCGCGCTCGGCCTCGGTCCACTGCCCCAACCCGACCAGGCACAGCCCGCGCGTGTTGCCGCACTTCGTCCGCACGACCGAGCGCTCGCCCGACAGCTCGGTCGCGCGGTCGAGGTAGGCGAAGGCCGTCTCGCAGTCGCCGCGGCGGCGGGCGATGGTGGCGAGCGAGTGGAACGCCTCGGCCTCGCCCTCGCGGTCGCCCTGCCCGTGCAGCAGGGCGGCGGCGCGGTTGAAGAGCGACTGCGCGAGGTCGTACTCGTCGCGCAGCCGCGCCACCTCGGCGCGGTGCGCGAGCGCGCGCGGGTGCGCTTCGAGCACCTGCGCCGGCAGCGCGTCGGCGAACGCGGCCAGCGACGAGAGCGCGCCCGCCGCGACCCACTCGCCGCCGCTCGCGGCGATGACCTCGGCCGCGCGGTCGAAGTCCTCGGCGGCGACGAGGTGGTGCATGGCCTGCTCCCACTGCCCGCGTTCGAGGAAGTGGCCGGCGAGCCGCGCGTGCTCCGAGGCGACCGCCGCGCGGCCGTGCTCGGCGCGGAAGCGGCGCCGGAGGAAGCCGCGGAACAGCGGGTGGAGGCGGTACTCCTCGCCGCGCCCGTCCGAGGCCAGCGAGATGAAGACGTTGCGGCGGACGAGCGTGCGCAGCACGCCCGAGGACTGCGGGTAGAGCCGGTTGCACGCCTCGGGCTCGACGCGCTCCAGCAGAGAGACGCGCAGCAGAAGGCCCTGCACGTCCTCGGCCTCGTCGGCGAAGACCTCCTCGGCGAAGTAGTCGAAGATGTCGCGCTCGCTCTGGCGGAGGATTTCCAGAAGGTCGGGCGGGGCGTTCGCCCCGGCCGCCGCCCCGGCCGCCCCGCCGCCGCCGCCCTGCGCCGCGAGCGCCTGCCGCTGCGCCACCTGGCGGACGAGTTGCAGCGCCGTGATCCAGCCGTGCGTGCGCTCGCGGTACTCGGCCAGTTGCGCGGGCGTCAGTTCGAGGTCGAAGACGCTGCGGAAAAGCTCCTGCGTCTCGGCGTCCGTGAACAGAAGCTCCTGGCGGTCTATGACGGCGAGGCTGGCCTGCGTCCTCATCCGCGCCAGCGCCAGCGGCGGCATGTCGCGCGAGATGATGACGACGTGGATGAGGTCGGGCAGGTAGGCGAGCAGGCGGTCCACGACGCGGTGGACGGGCGTCTCGCCGCCGAGGTGGTGGTAGTCGTCGAGGACGAGGATGAACTGCTGCTCGACGCGGTCGAGCACCTCGTTCAGGAGCACGTCCACGGCGCGCTCGGGCGTCTGCGCCAGCTCCTTGGCCGCCTCGCGCAGGTAGCTCATCGTGGCGTCGCCAAAGCCTGGGACTATCTGCTTGATGCCGTGCGTGACGTAGCCGAGGAAGACCAGCGGGTCGGAGTCGGCGTGGTCGAGCTGGTACCAGACGAAGGGGCGCGCGCCCCCGCGTATGAAGTCGGCGACGAGCGTCGTCTTGCCCGAGCCGGCCGCCGCGGTGACGAGCGTGACGGCGTGCGCGAGGTTCTGCTGGAGCCGCTCGACGAGCCGCGGCCGCGGCAGCAGCGACGGCGCGGGGCGCGGCGGCAGAAGCTTCGTCCGCAGGAAGAAGGTGGGGAGCTGCGGCGGCGCGGCCGCGGGCGGCTGCGTGTCGTGGATGCTCGCCTCGTGTCTGTCGGGCGCGTTCGACATCGCTTCTCGGGCTGCGGGGGCGCGCGGCGGCGTCCGCGGCGGCCGGGCGCCCGCGGCGGGCCTCGGCTTCTGGCTCTTTGCGTTTGCGTTTGAAAACGGCTCGGGGTGGTCGGGGCGGGAAGTATACCGCAGCCGCGCCCGCCGAACCGAACCCGGAAAGCCGGGCGGCGCCGTCCCGCTCACGACGCGGATGGCGCGCCGGCCGCCTGTGAGGTTTTCACACGGGGCGGGCGCGCCTTCAGGCCGCGCCCGCGGACTTGCGAGGAGATTTGATCAGCCGCAGCGAGAGGCGTCCCGTCTGCCGCGCGCCGCGCGCCGCCGCCGCCGTCGTTATCGGCATCGTTGTCGTCGTCGTCGTCGTCGAAGAGGCCGGCGCGCGCCCGGCCTCCTGCCCGGCGCCCTCGCGGCGGGCGCGCGCGTCGAGCTGGGCGGCGCGGCCCCGCGTCTCGCGCAGCGCCGCGTCGGCGCACGAGCACGGCAGCCCGTAGCTGGCGTAGAGCCTGCGCGCCTCCTCCTGCGTGAAGGCGAGCGCCGCCTCGTCCACGACGCACAGGGTCTGCTTCGAGCGCATCCGCCAGAGCGGCGCGGGCGGCACGCTCCGCCCCAGAAGCATGACGTGAACCTCGGGCGGCAGCAGCGGCAGCAGCCGCCGGAAGAAGGGCGCCAGCCACTCGGCGTCGTAGACCAGGTGCAGGTCGTCGAGCACGACCAGCAGCGGCTCGGCCGACTGCGAAAGCTCGTGGACGACGTACTCGACCGCGAGCGGCACGTCGTCCGCCCCGGCCGCGCCGCCCAGCCGTTCGAGAATCTGCACGCCGAAGCCGGGACGCGCCGCCGCCACGCTCGCGCAGAGGTGGCGCAGGAAGACCGGCAGTTCGGCGTCGGGCGCGTCGAGCTTGTACCAGGCGACCCGGCGGCGCGTGCGGCGCGCGAAGTCGGCGGCGAGCATCGTCTTGCCCGCGCCGGCGCGCGCGGCCACGACGGTCGAGTTGCAGCCCTCCAGACTCTCGGCCAGCGTCGAGAGCAGGCGCTCGCGCGAGACGCGCGGCGCCTCACGCGGGGGGGCTATCTTTTCGGGGATGACCTGCACCATCTGTGTCCCTCTGAGCTTTCGCGGTGACGCGGCCAAAATTCCACTCCGGGGCAAAAGTTCCTGACGGCCGGGGGGCCGTGCGCGACCCATCCTAAAACCGTCCCGAGGGTAAGCCGCGGGGCTTGAGGAATTCTTGAGGCCGGCCGAGGGAAGCGGGGCGGGGCGCTAAAACGCTGAGCGCGCAGGATTTGGACGGAGGCCGGGGCGCGGGAGCCGGCCGGGCGGCGGCCCCGTCTTTCCGGTTTTTTGGGCGGGTCAGCGCCGCTCGGGCTCCATCAGGACGCCGCCCTTCGGGCGGAGCGACAGGGCGGGGAGCAGGCCGACGGTCTGTCCGGGGACGAGGCGGAGGCGGAAACGGCGCGCGAGCGTGGCGAGGACGAGGACGGCCTCCATCGTCGCGAAGTAATTGCCGATGCAGAGGCGCGGGCCGCCGCCGAAGGGGAAGTAGGCGTACTTCGGGAGTTTCGAGACGGACTCTTCGCCCCAGCGTTCGGGGCGGAAGGCGTGCGGGTCTTCGAACCAGCGCGGGTCGCGGTGGACGACCCACTGGAAGGCGAAGACCTGCGTCCCGGCCTTGACGCGGAAGCCGCCGACCTCGCACTCGCGCACGCACTCGCGCCCGACGCCCCACGCCGGCGGGTAGAGGCGCATGGCCTCCTTGACGACCCACTCGGCGTAGCGCAGCCGCGGCACGTCGGCCGCCGTCGGCGGACGCCCCCCCAGGACCTCTTCCAGTTCCGCCGCCAGACGCGCCTCGGCCCCCGGGTTCTCGGCGAGCAGGAGCCACGTCCACGTCAGCGCCAGCGCCGTCGTCTCGTGGCCGGCGAGGAAGATGGTCATCAGCTCGTCGCGCAACTGGCGGTCGGTCATGCCGCCGCCGTCCTCGTCCTGCGCGGCGAGCAGCATCGAGAGCAGGTCGCCCGCGTCCTCGCCCGAGGCGCGGCGCTCGCCGATGAGGCGGTAGACGAAGCGGTCGATGCGGCGCACGTCGCGGTTGAAGCGCAGGTGCGCGGGCGTCGGCAGGCGGTTGTCCAGAATCCACTTGAGCGTCGCCTGCGACGCGAAGGGGCGGACGAGCCGCGCGAGCGCCTCGCCTATCTCGCGCGACTCGCCCGAGACGTCGGCGCTGAAGAGCGTCTGCGCGACTATCCGCTGCGTGAGCAGCATCATCTCGTCGTGCGCGTCTATCGTCCGCCCGTCGCGCCAGCGCCCGGCGGCGCGCTCGGCGAAGTTGACCATCGTCGCGGCGTAAGACTCGACGCGGTCGCGGTGGAAGGCGGGCTGCGCCAGCCGCCGCTGCCGCCGCCAGAAGTCGCCCTCGCTCGTCAACAGCCCGTCGCCGACGAGGCGGCGGAAGAAGGGCGAGCGCAGCGAGGCGGCCTTGATGAAGTTCTTGCTCCCCGAGGCGAGCACGTACTCCACGTCGTCCGGGTGGAAGATGAAGAGCGCCGGGACGTAGAGGAAGCGCGTCGGCACCACGTCGCCGAACTCGCGCGCGCACCGCTCGACGAAGGCCAGCGAGTCGCCGTTGAACTCGCGCATGTTCCCCGTCAACAGCCCGCCGCGCGGGCTGCGCGGGACTCCGGTCGCCGATGCTGCGGCCATGCTCAACCTCAAAGGTAGTCGGCGGGCGGCGGGCGGCGGGAAAAAGCCTTCGCGGCCGTGCGGCCGTCCCCCCGGCGTCAAAGGGGCGTCAACGAACGCCGCGCGGGGCGCCGCCGTCTATAGGCCGCCGCCCGCCGGCCGCCGCCCGCCCTCTACTGAATTTCAATAAAGCCCTCGCCCATGAAGTGGCAACGGCCGCCGACGCGGACGGCCGTGATGTCGTCGCCCCGCCGCTCGATGCGGATGTGTATGAAGCTGGGGCGGCCCATCTCGATTCCCTGCTCGCTGACGATGTCGGCCGCCGCGCCGCGCGGGACGAGGCCGTGGCGGACGAGGTAGCAGCCGAGCGGGCCGCTGGCGCCGCCGGTCGCCGGGTCTTCGGTGATGCCGAAGCCGGGGGCGAACATGCGGCTGTGGACGGTCGAGCCTTCGCGCTCGACCTCGCGCGTGAAGGCGAAGACCTCGGGCGGGACGCCGCCGCCCGCCACGCCCTGGATGAGGTCTGCGCGGGGGCGCGCGCGGCGCGCGGCGTCGAGGCCCCGCAGGGGCACGTAAAGGAAGGGCACGCCGCACGAGACGACCTCGACGGGCAGGCCGGCCTCCAGGTCGGACTCTTCGAGCGAGAGCATGGCGGCGACGGCGCGCCGGTCGTCCACCCGCGGGCCGAACGTGGGGAGCGGCTGGGTCATCTCCGCGAAGGACGGCTCGCCGCCCTCGAAGCTGACGGAGACGGGGATGGGGCCGACGCCCTCTTCGAGCACGACGTCCGACCGCCCGGCGCCGCGCGGAATCATGTGCTCGCGCGCGAGGACGAAGGACGTGCCCACGGTCGGGTGCCCCGCCATCGGCAGCTCGTGCTCGGGCGTGAAGATGCGCACGCGCCAGTGGTGGCGCGGGTCGTCGGGCGGGAGCACGAAGGTCGTCTCCGACAGGTTGAACTCCTTGGCGACGGCCTGCATCGTCTCGGCGGGGACGCCGCGCCCGTTCGTGAAGACGGCCAGCGGGTTCCCGCCGAAGGCGCGGTCGGTGAACACGTCAACGCGGTGGTAGTGAAGTCGTCGCATCAGCCCTCCGAATCTCCTTCAGTCGCCGAGCGCGCGCGCGAAGTCCTCAAGCAGGTCCGGCTCGTCCTCGACGCCGACGGAGATGCGGACGAGCGACTCGCTCAGGCCGCGGTCGCGTAGCTGCTCGGCCGTCATGTAGCCGCGCCACATCGCCGCCGGGTGGACGATGAGCGTCTCATGGCCGCCGAGGCTGGCGGCGTTGGTGGCGAGCCGCAGGCGCGAGATGAGCCGCTCGGCCGCCGCGAAGTCGCCGCGCAGCTCGGCCGAGAGCATCCCGGTGAAGCCCGCCATCTGCGACCGCGCGAGTTGGTGCTGCGGGTGCGATTCGAGGCCGGGGTAGTGCACGCGCTCGACGCGCGGGTGGCCTTCGAGGAAGCGCGCCAGCGCCAGCGCGTTCGAGTTGTGCCGCCCGACCCTCATCCCCAGCGTCCGCAGGCCGCGCAGCACGAGCCACCCGTCGAACGGCGACAGGATGGAGCCGGCCAGCAGCGAGAAGCGCCACGCGCGCTCGACGAACTCGCGCGACGCGACCAGGGCGCCCGCCGTCACGTCCGAGTGGCCGCCGAGGTACTTCGTCGCGCTGTGGACGACGCAGTCGAAGCCGAACTCCAGGGGGCGCTGGTTGACCGGCGTGGCGAAGGTGTTGTCAACGATGGTCGTGACGCCGCGCGCGCGCGCCAGCTCCGCCACGGCGCGCAGGTCCGTGATCTGCATCAGGGGGTTCGTGGGCGACTCGGCGTAGACGACGCGCGTGGCGGGGCGCAGCGCCTCGGCGAAGGCTTCCGTCCGCGTCTGGTCAACGACCGTGACCTCGACGCCGAAGCGGCCGGGCAGCTCGTCGAAGAGCGTCATGGCGCCGGCGTAGTGGTTCGTCTGCGCGACGACGTGGTCGCCGGCCTTCAGGCACGACATCAGCGCCGTGAAGATGGCGCCCATCCCCGACGAGGTGAGCAGCGCCGCCTCGCCGCCTTCGAGCGCGGCGAGCGTGGCCTCGACCTCCTTGTGCGTCGGGTTGCCGTAGCGCGTGTAGAACTCGGCCGGGCGGACGGCCGTCGCTATCTCGGCGAAGTGCTCGGACGACTCGGCGCTGAAGGTCGTCGTCTGCCAGATGGGCGGCGTGACGGCGCGCGTGCGGTTCTCGCCCTTGCCCGCGTGGATGGCGCGCGTCTGGAAGCCGCCGCCCTCGAACTCTTCCCTGCTCATAAGCCTCTCGCGTCCTTTCGCCACAGACGTTCGAACCGGCGGCCGCCCGCCGCGCGGCGCGGCCCGGCCGGATGATAGCACGGGCGGCGGCGGGGGCGGCCGTCCGCCCGGCCGCGCCGAAAAACATATTCAACGCTTTGTATTTCGGGCGCGCGCCCGCGCACTGTCCGTGAGGTAGAGGCTCCCCGAACTCAAGAGACTTTACACAACTTCCGGAGCACAAGACGATGCGCAGTAGCAGCAGAGCATTTAACTTCCGCCTTCATCAAGGGCCGTCATTCCTTTCGTCGGCGCGGCGCGCGGCGCTCGCGTGCGTCGCGATTGTGGCGACGCTGGCCGCGCTGGCCGCGGCGCCCGCCTTCGCCAACGACGACGAGACAATCATCAACGCCGCCCTCTCGGGCGCGTCCCTCGGCGGCCAGACGCCCGTGGGCAAGGCCGTCTTCCGCGAGCGCCCGGGCGCCGACCGCAAGCTCCAGGTCGAGGTGCAGGACGTGAACCTGCCCGCCGGCACGGCGCTCGTCGTCCTCGTCGGCGGCCAGCAGGTCGCCACGCTCACCATAGACTCGCTGCGCGCCGGCCGCGTCGAGCTGGAGACCGGGCGCGGGCAGGCCGTCCCGGCCGTCGCCAACGGCACGAGCGTCGCCGTCCGCAACCAGTCGGGCGCGACCATCGCCTCCGGCGCGTTCGGCTCCGCCGCCCCGGCGCCCACGCCCGGCGCGAGCCCGACGGCGACGCCGACCCCGACGCCCGGCGCGGGCCCCACGCCGACGCCGGGCGCGAGCCCGACGCCGACGCCCGGCGCCACGCCGAGCCCGACGCCCGTCATGAACGAGTTCGACGCCGACCTGACCGGCGCGGCCATCGGCGGCGTCGTGCCCGAGGGCGACGCCGAGTACGAGATAGAGTTCGGCGGCCGCGAGTTCCGCGTGCGCGTCGAGGAGGTCAACCTGCCCGCGGGCACGCCGCTCAACGTCCTCGTTGACGGCGTGAAGGTCGGGACGCTCGCGGTCGCGCCCGGCCTCGACCGCAGCGAGCTGAAGCTCAAGACCGAGGACGGCCAGGCCGTCCCGCAGGTCAACTCGCGGACGCGCGTCGTCGTCACCGACCAGTCGGGCGCGACGCTCCTCGCCGGCTCGTTCTCGAACATCCCGCAGGTGATGGGCGCGCCCGGCCCCGCGCCGATGCCCACGCCCGGCCCCGGCGGCGAGACGCGCATCGAGTCGCGCCTCGCGGGCGCGGCCATCGGCGGGCTGACGCCCACGGGCGTCGCCAAGTTCCGCACGCGCCCCGGCAATCGCAACCTCGAAATCGAGGTCGAGAAGGTCAACCTCGCCCCGGGCACGATTCTCAACGCATTCGTGGACGGCGCGAAGGCGGGCGAGCTGGTCATCGGCCCCACGCTCGAAGCCGAGTTCGAGCTGGAGAGCGAGCGCGGGCAGTTCGTCCCCGACGTGACGACCGCGACGCGCGTGGTCGTCACGAACCAGCAGGGGCAGACGCTCCTGAGCGGCGTCTTCAACACGGCGGGGCTGGTCACGCTGACGGCCAACGACATTGACGCCACGACCTACTTCGTCGAGCAGCAGTACCGCGACTTCCTCGGCCGCGAGGCCGACGACGCGGGGCTCGGCTACTGGTCGAACGAGATAGCGCAGTGCGACGGCGACGCGGCCTGCGTCCAGCGCTCGCGCGCCAACACCTCGGGCGCCTTCTTCCTCTCCATCGAGTTCCAGGAGACGGGCTACATGCTCTACCTCTTCAACAAGGCTTCGTACGGCGTGATGCCGCGGCGCAACGCCTTCCTGCTGGACATGCAGGCGGCGGCGCAGGGCATCACCGTCGGGCAGGGTAACTGGCGGGCGCAGTTGGAGGCGAACAAGCAGGCGGCGGCCGACGCGTGGGTCGCGCGCGCCGAGTTCCGGCAGCGCTACGGCGCGCTGACGAACGAGCAGTACGTGGACGCGCTCTTCGCCAACGCCGGCGTCGCGCCCGCGGCCGGGGAGCGCGCGGCGCTCGTCGGGGGGTTGAACGCCGCGACCGAGACGCGCGCCACGGCGCTGCGCAAGGTGGCCGACAACGCGGAGTTCCGCGCACGGGAGCGGAACCCGGCCTTCGTGCTGATGCAGTACTTCGGCTACCTGCACCGCAACCCGGACGAGGGCGCGGACTCGGACCTCTCCGGCTTCAACTTCTGGCTCAGGAAGCTCGAAGACAACGGCGGCGACTTCCACAAGGCCGAGATGGTGCGCGCCTTCATCGAGGCCGGCGAGTACCGCGACCGCTTCCGCTGGTAGGGGAGGCGGGCGGTCAAACAGTAATCGGCGGAGAACGCCGGCGGCCGCGAGGGCTCAACAACTCGCGGCCGCCGGCGTCTTCGCGCGACCCGTATTTTAGTAGGCGGCCTGCACTTCAGTCCGCCGACCGACGACTACTTCTCTTCCGGCAAGACCCACGTCTGCCCGACCTCCGTCAGCGCGACGCGCCAGCCTTCGCGGCCGGCGGCGGCGAGCAGGCGCCGGCGGGGCTCGTCGGCCGGCTCGCGGCTGAGGCGGAAGGTCGAGTGGTGCATGGGCAGGATGTAGTCGGCCCCCATCTCGCGCGCCATGCGCCAGGACTGCTCGGGGCTCGCGTGGACGTAGATGTAAGGGTCGTAGGCGCCGATGGGGAGCACGGCGAGGTCCACGCGCACGCCGCGCCGCGCGAGCCGCGCGAAGGCGTCGGTGTAGGCCGTGTCGCCGCCGAAGACGAGCGCGCGCCCGCGCTTCTCGACGAGGAAGCCGCCGTAGCCGCGGTGCTTGTCCGTCAGGCGGCGCGCGCCCCAGTGGTTGACCTCGACGGCCTCGACCCGCGCGCCGCCGACCTCCGCGGCCTCGCCCCACTTCAGCGCGTCCACGCGCGCGAACCTGCGGACGAGGTCGCCCATCCCCTCCTGCACGACGGCGCGCGTCCGCCGCGGCAGCCGCCGCAGCGTCCCCAAATCGCAGTGATCCATGTGCGCGTGCGAGACGAGCACGGCGTCGAGCCGGGGCAGCTCCCCGACCGACAGCGCCGGCCGCACAAGCCGCCGCGGCCCGAGCGTCAGCCCGCCGACGCGCACGCCCACGCGAGGCCGCAGCGCCGGATCGGTCAAAAGCCACGTGCCGTAAAAGTTGACCAGCACGGTCGCGTGCCCCAGCCACGCGACCGTCAGCCGCTCGTCGCTCCACGTCGCCGGCTCCGGCCTGTGCGGCGCGGGCAGCACGGGCACGCGCCGCTCCTCAAGCCGGTCGCGCACGAACTTCCCGGCGAACCGCCGCGCGAACCCCGTGTATGTCTTCAGCTCTTTGACGGAAACACTCATCTTGCAGGGTTAGATGCCCGAAGACGTTGGACGGTAGCCAATAGCCGGCAGGCGGCCCTCCCCGCCCGCGCTTTTCTACCGGCCGGCAGACGCCGCCCGCCGCCCGCCGCTCCCACTGGCTAGCGTCCGGCCCCGTGTTGTATCCTCGCGTGCGTCTCCAGACTTTCCAGCCGCATCCGCCCGGAGGACTCGAAACACATGCGCATACGTGTGAAGCGCTTCGCGCCCGCGCTGCTCGCCGCCGCGCTCGTCTGGCAGGCCGCGCCCGCCTCCGCCTCCGCCGCGCGCCAGCGCGCCGCCGCCGGCGGGGGCGCCCAAGCCGCCGCGCTCAACAGGCTCTTCGAGGAAGAGTGGGAGTGGACGATGCGCGAGTTCCCGACGCTCGCGTCGGGCTTGGGCGACCGCCGCTACAACGACCGCTGGCCGGACGTGAGTCTCGCGGCGGCCGAGCGCCGCCAGCAGCGCCGGCTCCAGACGCTCGCGCGCCTCGGGCGCATCGACCGCGCGCGGCTCGGCGCGGCCGACCGCCTCAACTACGACCTCTTCCGCAAAGACCTCGAAAACGACGTCGAGGAGTACAAGTTCGGCTTCCACCTGATGCCGGTCAGCCAGGGCGGCGGCGTCCAGAGCGCCGACCAGCTCGGCGACCGCCTGCGCTTCCAGACCGTCAAGGACTACGACGACTGGCTGGCGCGGCTGCGCACGTTCCCCGACTACGTCGGGCAGACGACCGAGCTGATGCGCGAGGGCGTGCGCGCGCGGATGCTCTGGCCCAAGGTGACCTTGCAGCGCGTGCCCGCGCAGCTCGACCGACAGCTCGCGCTCGGCGTCGAGGGCAGCAACTTCTACAAGCCCTTCCGCAGCTTCCCGGCCGACATCCCCGAGGCCGAGCGCGAGCGCCTGCGCCGCGAGGCGCGCGCCGCCGTCGCCGACGGCGTCATCCCCGCGCTGCGCCGCTTCCGCGAGTACTTCGTCTCGGAGTACCTGCCCGCCTCCTTCGACCGCGTCGGCGCGTGGCAGTGGCCCAACGGCGCCGAGGCTTACGCCTTCCTCGCGCGCCGCTACACGACCACCGCGATGACGCCCGAGCAGATTCACGAGAAGGGCTTGAGCGAGGTGGCGCGCATCCGCGCCGAGATGCAGAAGGTGATGACGCAGGTCGGCTTCAGGGGGAGCCTGAAGGACTTCTTCAGGAAGCTGCGCACAGACGACGAGTTCTACTACAAGAGCCCCGACGAGCTGCTCGCGGCCTACCGCGCCGTCGCCAAGCGCATTGACCCGAACCTCGTCAAGGTCTTCAAGACCATCCCGCGCATGCCCTACGGCGTCATCCCCATCCCGGACACGCTGGCGCCCGACACGACGACCGCCTACTACAGCCGGCCGGCGGCCGACGGCTCGCGCCCCGGCTACTACTTCGTCAACCTCTACAAGCCCGAGACGCGCCCCAGGTGGGAGATGATGGCGCTCAGCCTGCACGAGTCCGTGCCCGGCCACCACCTCCAGATATCGCGCGCCATGGAGCTGGGCGAGGTCCCGAAGTTCCGGCGCTACGGCGGCTACACCGCCTACGTCGAGGGCTGGGGGCTCTACGCCGAGTCTCTGGGCGAAGACATGGGGCTCTACGACGACCCCTACTCGAAGTTCGGCCAGCTCACCTACGAGATGTGGCGCGCCGTCCGCCTCGTCGTGGACACCGGCATGCACTTCTACAGGTGGGACCGCCAGAAGGCGATTGACTACTTCCTCGACAACGCCGCCAAGACCGAGCTGGACGTGACGAACGAGATAGACCGCTACATCACGGACCCCGGCCAAGCGCTCGCCTACAAGATAGGCGAGCTGAAGCTGAAGGAGCTGCGCGCGCGCTCGAAGGCGTCGCTCGGCGACCGCTTCGACCTGCGCGAATTCCACGACCTCGTCCTCGGCTCGGGCGCCGTCCCGCTCGACGTGCTGGAGCAGAACGTCAACGAGTGGGTCGCGCGGCAGGCGGCGGCGCGTCCGGGCGGCGCGCCGCCCGCGGTCAACCGCGCGCGGAAACCATGACGAACGACCGCGACGACATGCCGCCCACGACCGCCTTCATCCCCGACCTGCTCTACGACGGCGTGCGCTTCCGACGCGGCCGCGCGCTCGTCTGTGACGCGGCCGGCCGCGTCGCCTCGGTCGCCCGCGCCGACGGGTTGCCGGAAGGGGTCGAGGCGGTGCGGCTCGCGGGGCGCGCGCTGCTGCCGGGGATGGTCAACGCCCACTCGCACGCCTTCCAGCGCGTCATCCGCGGCCGGACGGAACGCCGCGGCGCGCGCGCCTCGGACTCTTTCTGGACGTGGCGCGAGGAGATGTACGCGGCCGCCGGGCGGCTCGCGCCCGAGGACGTTTACGACGCCTCGCGGATGGCCTTCATGGAGATGGCGCTCGGCGGCGTCACGTCGGTCGGCGAGTTCCACTACCTGCACCGCGCACCCGACGGCTCGGAGTACGACGACCCGAACCTGCTCGCCCGCGAGGTCGTGCGCGCGGCGCGCGACGTCGGCCTGCGCATCGCGCTGCTGCGCGTCGCCTACGCGCGCGCCGGCTTCGGCAAGGAGCCCGACCCGCGGCAGCGACGCTTCATCGAGCCCGACCCCGAGACGTACCTGCGCCACGCCGACGCGCTCGCGCGCGACCTGGCCGCGCGCGCGGGGGGCGGCGGCGGCGCGCCGGCCGCGGCCTGGGCCGGCGTCGCGCCGCACAGCGTGCGCGCCGTGGCGGTCGGGTATCTGCGCGAGGTCGGCGCGTTCGCGCGCGAGCGCGGGCTGCCGCTGCACATGCACGTCGCCGAACAGCCGGCCGAGGTCGAGGCGTGCCTCGCCGAGACGGGGCGCACGCCCGTCATGCTGCTCGCCGACGAGGGGCTGCTCGCGCCGAACTTCACGGGCGTCCACGCCGTCCACGTCACGCCGCCGGAGGTCGCGCGCCTGGCCGCGGCGGGGGCGTGCGTGTGCGCCTGCCCGACGACCGAGCGCAACCTCGGCGACGGCGTCGTGCCGGCGGACGCGCTGCTCGGCGCGGGCGTCCCCGTGGCGCTCGGCACGGACAGCCACGCGCAGATTGACCTGCTCGAAGACGCGCGCGAGCTTGAGTACCACCTGCGCCTGACGACGCTCCGCCGCAACGTGCTCGCGCCGTCCGCCGGGGACGAAGACGGCGCCGGCGGCGGCCGCGCGGGCGATTCGGGAGGGCGCGGCGCGGACGATTCGGGAGGGCGCGCGACATCGGCGCTCGCCGCGCGACTCTTCGAGTGCGCGACCGGCGCCGGCGCGCGCAGCATCGGCGCCGACGCCGGCTCGTTCGAGCCCGGCCGCGCCGCAGACTTCTTCACCGTTGACCTCGACGACCCGTCGGTCGCGGGCGCGTGCGCGGAAGACCTTCTGCCGGCAATCGTCTTCTCGCTGACGCGCGCCGCCGTGCGCGACACGGCCGTCGGCGGCCGCCTCGTCGTCGAGTCCGGCCGCCACGCCGCGCAGTCCGAAATCGTCTCGCGCTTCGCCGCCCTCCAGCGCAAGCTCTGGGGAGGGACGAGGGACGAAGGACTGAGCGCTGACGACTGAGTGCTGAGTGAGGAGACGCGTCCTGCCTCGACTCAGTCCCCGGCGCCGGGTGACGAGAGGCGTCTTGCCCCCCGCTCAGTCCTCAGCACTCAGTCCTCAGTACTTTTCTTCCCCCGCGGGGCGTGTTAACGTTCGGGGCAAAGCCAAGGAGTAAAGGGTCATGAAATACTTCGCCACGCGCATCCCCGCGATTCTCATCACGTTCTTCGTCGGCGTCGCGTCGGCCGGCCTCGCCGGCCACGTCTGGGAGTCGGGCACGCCCGACGAGCGCGCCGTGCTGGCCGTCGAGCGCGAGTACGTCCGCGCGCACGTCGAGCGCGACGTGGCGGCGCTCGACCGCGTGCTGGCCGCCGACTTCACGATGTTCGGCGGGCGCGTGACGAAGGAGCACCGGCTGGCGTGGCTCGCCAACCCGCTCTTCGCCGTCACGTCGCTCAAGACCGACGGCGTCAACGTCGTCGTCAGCGGGCGCGAGGCGTGGGTGACGGGCTCGGCGCGGCTGTCGGGCAGCTTCCGCGGCCGCGAGTACACGACGCCGCGCTACGGCTACACGCGCCACTTCGAGAAGCGCGGCGGGCGCTGGCAGATAGTCTCGTGCGAGTTCAGCCTGCCGTGGTGAGCGCGCCCCTCGGCGGCGATTCTTTGTCGTAGAAACCGGCGGCCGCGCGGCGTCACAGCCGCGCGGCCGCCGGCCCTTTTGAAGAGTTGAAGGGGCCGCGCGCCCGAAGCGCGTCCGCGGCCCCGGGGAGGCGCATGGGCGTCGAAAGCACGCTGGCCGAACTGGTCCGCATAGACTCGCGCTCGTCGGTCTCGAACGCCGCGCTGGTCAGACACGTCCTGCCGCGCGTCGAGGCGGCCGGGCTCGACGCGCGCCTCTACCCTTACGCGGACGAGCGCGGGGTGGAGAAGCTGCAACTCGTCGCCGTCCACCCGAAGAATTTTGAAGAGGGCGGCCGGGTGGAGCTGGCCCTCGTCGGGCACACGGACACCGTGCCCTTCGACCCGGCGTGGGCGGAGGCCCTCGTGCTCACCGAGCGCGAAGGGAAGCTCTACGGGCGCGGGTCGTGCGACACCAAAGCGTTCATCGCGGCGGCGCTCACGGCCGTGGAGGAGGTCGGCGTCGGGCGGCTCGCGCGGCCGCTGGCGCTCGTGCTGACGGCGGACGAGGAGGTCGGCTGTCTCGGCGCCAAGCGGCTGGCCGCGGCGCGCCCCTTCGGGGCCCGCCACGCCGTCGTCGGCGAGCCCACGTCCCTGCGGCCGATGCGCGCCGGCAAGGGCTACTGCTCGGCCGAAGTGACGGTTCGCGGGCGCGAGGGGCACAGCGCCTACCCGCACCTCGGCGCGTCGGCCATCACGCGCGCCGCGCGCCTCATCACGCGGCTTGAGGCGGTCGCAGAGGAGCTGAAGGGGCTCGCGCACGAGGCGTTCGACCCGCCGCACACGACCCTCAACGTCGGGCTCGTCTCGGGCGGGACGGCCAGGAACGTCATCGCCGGCGAGTGCCGCTTCTCCCTCGAATGGCGCCCGGTGCCGGGGCAGCGGCCGGAGCTTGTGGCCGAGCTGGCGCGGCGCGAGGCCGGGCGGCTGCGCGCCGAGGACGCGGACTTCGACTGCGAGGTGAAGGTCACGCGGCTCGACGGCGGCGCGGAGACGCGCGCCGACGCGCCGCTCGTCGCCGCGCTCGAAGAGTGGACGGGGCGGGCGGCCGGGACCATCTCCTTCGGCACGGAGGCGGCGCAGTTGGCCGAGCTGGGCGCGGACGCGGTCGTCTTCGGCCCCGGCGACATCCGCGTCGCGCACCGGACGGGCGAGTTCGTCCCGGCCGCCGAGCTGCGCGAGTGCGCCGGAATACTCCGCCGCGCAATCGAACGCTTTTGCGCCCCCGGGCATCAATAACTCGGTCGGCCCCTTCGATTCTTCGGTCTTTTTCTTCGGTCTTTCCAGGGCGTTCTCAAGATGTTTTCATCCGGTTTCAGAAAATCCCTGCCGCGGCTGGCGGCGCTCGCGCTCTGCCTCGCGGCGTCGGCGGGCGCGGCGCGCGCGCAACAGCAGCCGAATCAGGCGCCGCTGACCAGCGCGGAGTTCCTCGCGCTGCTGCGGCAGTTGCCTTACCGGCCGGAGGCGAAGGCGCAGCTCGTCGGCGAGGTGCGGCGGCGCGGCATCGGCTTCGCGCTGACGTCGGGGCTGCGCTCGTTCGTCGCCACCAAGAGCGGCAACGACGAGGAGCTGCGGCGCGTGCTGGAGGAGGCCGAGCGCCGCTTCCTCGACCCCTCGGAGGCGACGGCGCTGCCGCCCGAGGCCGAGACGGCCGAACTGCTCGCGCGCGCACGCTCGGCCACGCTCGACGCGACGGCGCAGATGCCCGACTTCGTCGTCAAGCAGCTCGTCACGCGCTCGGCCGCGCCGGGGCAGACGCGCAACTGGCGCGTCTCTGACCGTCTGGTCGTCGGCGTCAGCTACCGCCCGAGCGAGGGCGAGAAGTACCGCCTGCTCGCCGTCAACGGCATGACGGGGCCGGCCGCCGAGGAGCGCAGCGACTACCGCGAGGCCGGCGGCGCCAACTCGACCGGCGAGTTCGTCTCGGTCCTCAAGGCGCTCTTCGAGGAGAAGAGCGCGACCGAGTTCAAGCCGCTCGACACCGACACGCTGCGCGGGCGCCGCGCCGTCGTCTACACCTACGAAATCAAGAAGGCCAACTCGCGCTGGCTGCTCGACGCCGGCGACTCGTCGGTCGTCGCCGCGCACCGCGGCAAGGTCTGGGTTGACCGCGAGCGCGCGCGCGTCCTCCGCGTCGAGACGGAGTCGTACGGCGTCCCCGCCACCTTCCCCATCAGCGCGGCGACGCTCGCCATTGACTACGACTGGGTGACGATTGCGGGTCAGGGCGAGTACCTGCTGCCCTCGCGCTCGGTCGTCGTGATGACGCGCGTCGCGCGCGGCGAGACATACCAGTTCCGCAACGAGATCGCCTTCCGCAACTATCAGAAGTACGGCACGGAGCTGAAAATCCTCGAAGACGACATCCTCGACGAAGAGGTTCCGCAGGAGGAGACTCCTGCGCCGAAGCCGCCCGAGAAGAAGCCCTGAGCTTTCCGTCCGCGAACGGGCCGCGGGCCCGCGGAGCGTCGCTCTCGACAAGCTCCGCGGGCCCGCGGCCTTTTTTTTTACGCCGACGCCCGCCCGGCCGAAGTTCGGGTTATCATCCGCGCGTGGCCGGGGCGGCGGAGACAGTCGGGGGCGCGGGGCTCTACGAGCGGCTCGCGGGCGAGGGCTGGGGGCGGCTCGACGAGCGCGTGCGGCGGCTCCACGCGCGCGGCCCCGCGTCGCGCCTGCGCGCCGGCGGCGTGTTCGCCGTGCGCCGCGGGCGGGGGCTCGCCGCGCGCGCGCTCGCGCGCCTGCTCGGCCTGCCCGCGGGCGGCGAGGCCGTGCCGCTCCGGCTCTCGATAGAGCCCGCGGGCGGCGGCGAGCGCTGGCGCCGCGCGTTCGCCGGCAGGGAGTTCGTCACCGTGCAGCGCGAGCACGCGGGCGCGCTGCTCGCCGAGCGCGCGGGGCCGTTCGAGCTGCTCTTCAGGCTGAGCGCCGACGGCGGCGCGCTCGTCTACACGCAGGAGGGCTCGGCGCTCTGCGCGGGCCCTCTGAAGTGGCGGCTGCCGCGCCTGCTGGCGCCGCGCGTCGAGGCGCGCGAGCGGGCGCGCGGGGGCGGCGCGGGCGTGCTCGTCACGGTGCGCGTGACGGCGCCGCTGGCCGGGCTGGTGATAGAGTACGAGGGTCACGTCACCGACGACGAGGAGGAGAACGCGGGTTGACCGTCGCGCTCTGGCTGCTGGCGGCGCAGGGGTTCATCGGCGCCTTCGACACGCTCTACTACCACGAGTGGCGCGCGCGGCTGCCGGCGCTGGCGGGGGCGCGCCCGGAGCTGCGCCTGCACGCGGCGCGCGCGCTCATCTACGGCGTCATCTTCGCGGCGCTGCCGCGCTTCGAGTGGCGCGGCGCCTGGGCTTACGTGCTGGCGGCGCTGCTCGCGGCCGAGATTCTCATCACGCTCCGCGACTTCGTCGTCGAGGACGACGTGCGCGCGGCGCTCGGCGGCGTCTTCGCCGGCGAGCGCGTCACGCACGCCGTGATGGCCATCGTCTACGGCGCGATGCTGGCGAACCTCGTCCCCGCGCTCGACGCGTGGCGGCGCGCGCCGACGGGCTTCGCGCCGCACGCGGGGGGCGTCCCCCCCGAACTCGTGTGGCTGCTGACGCTGATGGCGGCGGGGGTCGCGCTCTCGGGCGCGCGCGACGGGTACGCGGCGCTGGGGCTGCCGGCCGGCGGCTGGCCGTGGCGCGCGGGGGCGGCAAGGTGATTGCGCGGCGTCGGCTGCACCGCGCGGTCTTCTGCGCGGCGGGCGCTTACAACATCGCCTGGGGGCTCTACTCGGCGCTCGACCCGCAGTGGCTCTTCCGCTTCTCGGGGATGCCTTTGCAGAACCACCCGCAGGTCTTCGCCTGCCTCGGCATGGTGGTCGGGCTCTACGGCGTCGTCTACTTCGAGGTGGCGCGCGCGCCCGAGCGTGGGTGGCTGCTCGCGGCGGTGGGGCTGGCGGGCAAGGTGCTCGGCCCCGTCGGCCTCGCGCAACTCATCTGGAGCGGCGCGTGGCCGCCCTCGACCATCGTCCTCTGCCTGACGAACGACCTCGCCTGGTGGCTCCCCTTCTCGCTCTACCTCTACGACGCCTGGCCCGAGTTCCGCCGCGACTATCTGAAAGGATAGGCGGGCACACGAACGGATAGGCGGCGCGCCGGCCCCGGCGGCGCGCGACGCCGGCCGCGGCGCCGAAAACCGGGCGATTCTCGACCCTCCGGCCGGGCGCGGCGCGCGGCACGCGGTTTTCTTCACACCCCGCCGAAGCGCTGTTTCACTTCACAACCACATAGACCGGAAAAGGAGAATCGAAGAATGTCCACGACGACGACGACCACCACCACCGCGACGACCACCGACCCGACCGCGGCGCGCTACCAGTGCGGCAGCGGGTGCGGCGCGCTCACCTTACAGTGGGGCAGGCAGATGCCTCAGAACGGGCGGCTCGGCACGGTCACGTTCGCACAGTACGTCAACAAGCCCATCCAGGTCTTCGACCCCAAGCCCATCGTGGTCAACGGCGTGGAGCTCGGCGTGAACTGGGCCTTCCAGGCGCAGGACGGCTCGTTCCTCGGCCGGATGTACGTCGCGCTCTACAAGAGCTTCATCCGCTTCGACCACTTCAGGGCGAACGACCAGTGGCCGCAGGCCTCCTGCTTCGTCTCCACCCCCGACCCGCGCGACTCGCGCGAGGCCATCCAGAACGCGCCGTAGTCGGCTGCCGGCAGCCGGAAAGTAAAGTAAGGGCACGGCAAGACAAAGCAGGAGCGG
>DASVUF010000294.1:0-6972 GCA_036387195.1 Pyrinomonadaceae bacterium
TTTAGGGCCGCAAAGACTATCACGCGCGGCGGCGGTCGGGAACGCCCGCGCCGTCGCGCTCCTTGTTGTTGCGCTCCATCCACTCGCGCAGCTTCGACCTCTTCACGCGGGGGCAGCGCGGCAGCGGGTAGTCGGCCTCCAACTCGCCCCGCCTCACGGCCTCGCCTATCGTCCACTCGGAGAGCCCCGTCAGCTCGACGATCTGCGCGTAAGAGAGCCACCCGTCCTGGCCGTCGTTTCTCCCGGCGCTGAGCGTCTGGAAAACTTCCTCGGCGATGCGGCGTATGCGCTCGTCGAGCTGTTCGAGCAGTGCGTCCGTCACGCCCCTCCGCCTCCTTCGCTCGCTAGGCGGCCTTAGTAATGAGCCCCAGTACCGGCCCGGCCTCTCTCTCGTCTTCATCGGCGCTGGCGTCGCCGACGTCGTGGACGTTGATGTCGAAGCGGGAGACGCCCCGGATGGTGAGCAGGTCCTCGGCGAACTCCGTCCGGTTCGACTCCGTCACGGCCACCGCCACCTGCTTCCGGTCCCCGAACCTCGCCGCCTGCCTCAGGTCCCCGAGCAGGCACGGGATCTGGGACGCCTCGCTCTTCCGCGGCAGCACCTGCGCCACCTCGACGGGGTAGCCCAGGAAGCGCTTGCGCGGAGCCACGTCCGCGGCCAGCGCCGCGGCCTCGCCCGCCGCCCCGCCGATGAGGCGCAGCATGACGTCCGCCCAGAACCGGCGCGAGCAGTACCAGCGCGCGTCCGCCGTGTCGGCGTACTCGGGCAGCCGCCCGACGACCGTTCGCATGTCCGCGAGCGTGATCCCGTCCCACTCGTCTCCAGACGCCTCGACCAGGCCGGCGACGTTGGCCACCGCGGCGTCCAGCTCGCGCAGCCTGGTCGTGACGCCGGCGACTCCGTGGAAGTCGCTCGACCCGTCGCCGACGAAGCCGCACTCGTCCTCGCTCCTGGCGAAGGCGTAGGCCATCTCGCCGGCCAGCTCGTCGCCGAAGTTGGTGGCCGCGTCCTCACTCAGCTCGGCCTCCGCCCTGGTGAGCACGCCCCAGCGCTTGGCGTCGAGGTGGACGCCGTCCCAGCGCGCCTCAGACTCGGGCGCGCTCCTCTCTACGCCTAACGGGTAGGCCACCAGCCCGCCGCGCCGGCGGAGCGAGTCCTGCTGCTCGCGCGTCATCTTCACCACCCGGGCGTTGCGGCGGAACACCCCGTACCTCTCGCGCAGGTCGATGAAGTCGGCGAGGAACTCGGCCGGGACGAGGAAGCCGCCGGCGGCGTTCTCCCTCGACGAGTGAGCCCGCTCCAGCGTGAGGCCGCGCTCCAGGCAGAAGCGCCGGGCGCCCTCGACCTGCGCGCTCCCCTGGCGGACGGCTGCTAAGGGGCCGGCCACGAACCACTGCGCGAAGCTGTAGGCTCGCTCCTCGGCGCCCGCGCCGGTGAAGTTGCGCACGGCCGTCACCCTTGAGGAGCGCGCCAGCTCCGCCACGTTCATTCTCTGCACCATAGAATCTCTCCCTTCTCCCTCACGGCCTTTGCAGGCCGGCCTGCGCCGCCTCAGGCGGCGTCCGACTCCAGCCCGCCGGCGTCCGCGTCGTCGTCTGGGCGCTCGTCCTCGTCCTGGTAGGCTCCCTCCTGCGTGGCGCAGTACCCGCGGCTCGCGTCCGCCGCACCTATCGGCCCGCCCAGCAGCTCCAGCTTCGGCCGCACGGCGCGGACGAAGCGCTGCGTGGCCGGCGACCACAGCCACTCGGGTTGGCCGTCGTAGGCCCTGACGAACCTGCGCAGCTCCCGCTCGACGTCTCCTAACAGCGCCTCGCGCTCCTCCTCCTGACGGATGACCATCTCGAAGAACTCCTCCACTTCATGGGGGTTTGATGACCGCCAGCGAACCGTACCGGATGACGGCCTTACATTCATCACAGGCCGTGAAACTCCTCCGCCGCCAGTGCGGCAGAGACAGGTAGAGGCGCGCGCCGCACTGGCAGCGCACCAGCGCCGTCAGGCCGGCCGAGCCCAGCCACGCCGCCCTCACGCGCCCTCCTGAGCCGCCCGAGCCGCCCTGTCGGCTTTCGTCACGTAGCGGCGGCCGGTCTTCGGGACGTAGCGGCGGCGCGCCCACCCGTTGCGGTAAGCGTTGTGGCACGCCTTACAGTCGGGGCGTCGCCCCAGCAGCCCCCGCCGCAGCGCGTAGAAGGCCGTCAGCGGCAGCCTGCGGCCGCATTTGCTACAGGTCTTCGTCTCCTCGCCGAACCTGACCACTTTTGCGCCCTCCGAAAAACCGACTAAATTGCGCTGCGCCCGCGAAAACACTGACTTTCTTCGCGCCCCGTTGTTGATGAAGTGACCTCGCGCCTGACACTAGCCGGAGACTGAGGTCGCGCGTCACCCTCAGTTTTCTAACCGGGGGAAGGACCCGCGACGCCTCCAGGTCCGCTCCCGCGCCCGCCGGGCGGCCTCGGCCAGCTCCCGGTCTACGCGCGCACGCCCCGCCGCCGTGAGCGGCGCGAGCCCGACGACCCGGTAGCGCCTGACGTCCCGCCCCCGCCCGACCTCGCTCACGCGCCCGGCCGAGACGCCGACCAGCCCGGCGCCCGCCAGCCCGGCGAGCGCGTCGTCTACCGCCAGGCGCGTGAGCCCGGTCTCGTCCGCGACGTCTTCGGCCGTCCGGCAGCCCGACGCGAGGGCGTCAAGCACGGCGGCGCGCTCGGCCCGGCGGTCGCGCGGCGCGGGCTGCGGGCGGCGCACGAGCCCCCGGCTGATGAGCACGTCGAGGAGGCCGGCGAGGAGACCGAGCGCGGCGCCGAATACGATCTGACTGAGCACGCCCCTTTGCTCCCTCCCCTCGGCCGTCGGACCGCAGGCGAGCCTGCCGCCCGACGCCTCCTCGATAGACTGCCCGCGCCTGACCCTCGACCCGACCGGGCGCAGCAGACGCGGGAACGCGCGCCCGTAGTCGTGCGGGCGCCTGCGCCTCGCGCGCCGGCACATGGTGCGCCACCTCATCACCTCAGCTCCCCTGCGCGGCGAACTTCAGCAGGAGCTGGTCGAGGTGCGCCGGCTCGAAGGCGACGAACAGCTCCTCGGCCTCACCCGCGCTGGCGTGCAGCCTGCACTCCAGGCGGCCGTCCGCGTGCAGCTCCTTCACGGTGGCCGTCTTGGTCCCGAGCTTTAAGGTGGCGCTGTGGAGCCTCCTCACCCTGTCATTGAACCAGGAGGTGAAGGCCGCGCCCGCCGTCGAATAGGGGAAGGCGACCGCCCCGGGCTGCGCGCCCTCCTGCCCGGCCTCGGCCGCCACTTCCGCCGCCCCGGCCGCCGAATCTTCGGCGGCGTCACTTATCCGCTCGTCGGTCATAGGTTCGCTCCTCTCGGTCGTCGTTGTTGGTTTGAGCCCTACCAGCCTCAGGCGGCCTTCACGGCCTCGGCGTCGGGCGGGTACAGACGTGTGTACACGGGGTGACTCCCGGCCGGCTCCTGCCCGCAGGACCGGCTCAGGAACTCCCCCAATTCTTTCGACAGCTCCTCCAGCTGTGAGCGCAGCTCCTCGGACTTCTCGTTGACGTGGCCGTCGCGCAGGCACCTGAGGAGTGAGGTCGCCCAGGTGATCTGCGAGATGGTGTCCATCGACTTCTCCACCAGCTTCGAAGCCTTACCGCCCGCCTTCGGGACGTTGCGCTCTACGGGGGCGGGGGCGCCCCTCCCGGCGGAGATGCGCTCCAGCTTCTCCACCCTGTCGAGCGGCAGGAACAGGTCCGCCGAGATCTGCTCGCGGGTGAGCCCCAGGCGCCTGGCCAGGCGGACGGCCGTGGCGTAGTCGTCCACCGAGTAGCGCCGCCCGTGCGAGGCGTTGGCGGCGGCCGCCCGCCGGAACAGGCCCACGTCGTCGGAGACGTCTTCGAGCGCGCAGAGGACGTGGGTGGCGCGCTCCCGCTCGTAGGCCGTCTTGCGGTGGAACCCGTCGATGATGCGCAAGCTCTTCGAGCAGACCCGGATGGGCGGGAACTTCGCCCCCGCCCTCAGCGCCTCTCTGAACTGCTCGACGGTGGAGCCGTCCACCTCGGAGCGCGGGTAGAGTTGGTAGTCCTCGACCAGCTCGGTGATCGGGAGCGTCTTCAAGTTAGGCGGCTTCTGCTGCGTCATCCGTTCATTACCCTTCGCGTGTTGGGTGCCGTGGCTTGCCTTGCGGCGCCGAGCCCGGCCAGGCCATGCGTCGGCGTGCCATGCCGAGCCGTTCCTGGCCCGGCCGTGAGAGCCGAAGAGAGTCATTCGAGGACTGAGAAGCGGCCGAACCAGCCGGTCTTCTCCGGCCGGTAGTCGCCGATGCCGATGCGCGCGCCCGCGTCCGCCAGGAAGCCGGCGAGCAGCTCTCGGGGCCTGTCGTGCGGCAGCATCGTCGTGTCCGCGACGAAGGTGAACGTCGCCCGCCAGTCCCTGATGAGGGGGCGCGCGCGGGCGACCGCGCCCCTGCCCTTGATGACCGCCCGGCGCAGGTCTATCTCGTAGTCCGTGACGGGCTCCCCGTGGGAGTCGAAGAGCGGCAGCAGCTCGGCGGGGCGGATCTCGACGTGTGAGACGAAGCCCTTCCAGCTGCGGGTCTTGTACTTGAAGCCCGCGGCCGCCGTGATCATGGCGTTGCGCACGGCGATGGCCGGCACGGCGATGACGCCCTCGGCCGTCCTGTAGGCGCCGCCCTCGGCCTCCTCCTCCGGTGAAGGGATGCGCTTCTGCCTCGACGGGGCGGCGCCGCCCTGCGCGAGCATGCCGCGCGGGTTGTTCAGCAGCAGCGGGGAGAGCCCCGCGATGGTGTAGGTCAGTTGCTCGGCGTGCATGTTCATCTCCTCCCGGCCTGGTAGCGCATCGCGCTCTTAGCTATCTTCCGCAGCTCGGCCTCCGTCATCGGCTCGGGCTCCTTGACGCACCTCCGCTCGTAGGCTTCGAAGACGGCGCGCTCGATCTCGTCATAGCCCGCCCCGTCACCGCGGAGGGCGCAGGCGATGCGGAAGAGCTGCGCGTTCCTGGAGTGGAGGGGGATGACGCCGCCCGGCCTCGGCGATGCCGGCGCGCGGCTCGGCGCCGACGCTTTCGCCGTGGCGGCAGTGGCGAGAGGCTTCTCCGCGGTGAGGAGCTTGAGGAGCCAGCCGGGCATCTGCGCCGGCCTGCGCGTGGAGCGCCACTCGTAGCGTTTACCTGAAGCGTGGAGTGAGGGAGCGGCGACGACGTACCCGCCGTCGGTCTTGACGTCGAGCCCTTCGCCTAAGACCGAAGACGAATTCTTGAAGGTGACGCCGGGGTGAGCGAAGAAGACGTGAGAGCCGCCCCCGCCGGTCACGGCCTCCAGCGTCGCGGGCAGCTCGCCGTATCTCTCTATCAGCTCACAGAGGGAGGCGTCTCCGCCCGCGCGCGGGTCCACGTCCAGCGCGACGAGCCCGGATTTGCGGCCCATGGCGAGCCCGACGTTGGCGAGCGGGTACTGCTCCCACCAGCGGCGCACCTGCGCCTCGTCCGTCGTCGCGTCCTTCAGCCCCTTCCTGGTGCGCGGGTGCTTGCCCGGGCTCCGACAGGCTTTCGCGTCGATGCAGGAGCAGCCGCGGTGAGGGTCCGGGTGGTGCAGCGGGAAGACGGGCCAGCCCCTCCTGGCGTACGCGAGCGCGGCCTCCAGCGGCGTCTTAGGCTTCGAGGCGGGAGCGGGGCGCTCCTCTGAGAAAAGAGAAGCCTCGTTGAGCGTGAAGGCCGCGGAATCATCCGAGCTTTCGAGAGGGGGGCGGACAAAACTGTCCGCCCCCTCCTGCTTGGCCGAGGCCGGCTCGACGTCGGGGGATGCGGCCACGCGGGCGAGGGGGGGCGGACAGAACCGTCCCCCGTTGTATTACCACCCGCCGCAGACGTGTCCCCCCCTGTCCCCTCGTCATCGTCTTTGACGGCGCGCAGCGCCGAGTGGTCTAAGCGCGCCGGCGCGGTCTTCGCCCTCGACTCCAGACCCTTGAGAGCTTCCTTGAGCACCTGGCACGCCCACAGCTCGGCGTCCCCGCCACGCTCCTCGATCTTCAGCGCCGCGCGCTCCAGCTCGGAGAGAATCCTTTTCTTGACGTGCTCCTGGTACTCGGCCAGAGCCGGCTCCTCGCCTTCGCCCTCGGCCTCCTCCTCGACCTCACAGCGCGGCAACTGCTCGACCGCCCACGCGACGGCCTCGCGCTTGGCCGCCTGCTTGTCCGTCTGCCACAGCGGCGAGGAGAGCGCCCGTTGAACCGCGGCGTCGGCCGCGGGCGTGAGGTAATCGACGTACTCAGTCGCCTCCTCCTCGTTGCCAGAGGTGACTTTGAAGAGGATGAGCCCCTTGCGGCGTTGGAACGTGCGCAGCGTGACTATCTCCCTGTAGACCGCCTTCCGCTTCGTCTCGGGAGAGCCCTCGCACGTCATCAGCTCCGCGAGCGTGAGGTGAGCCCGGCGGAAAGGGGTGTGAGGGACGCGCGCGGCGTCGCCGCTGTTGGTGCTCTGGAGCGCGCAGATGAAGTCACGATGCCGGCGCGTGGGGTAGCCGACGGCCTGGAGGATGAGGCCGGTCATGGCCTCGATCTGAGCGTGATTCCGGCGGCGGCGGAAAGCGTTCTCGTCGCCGAAGTCAGAGACGTTGCCCGAAGGCTTTTTGACGGTGGCGCTCATCCTTACCCTCTGGCGACCTGGAGGGGGGCGGCCACGTCGGCGGCCTCCTCGATGGAGTAGAAGGTGACGGGGGCGGCCATCGCCGGCGGCAGCGGGCGCGCCCGCCGGCGGCGCAGGTGAGGGGTGAGCCCGCGCAGCTCACAGACGCGGGAGAAGAGGCGGCGGCGCTCGTCGTTGTTCTCCGCGATGCGCAGGCTCAGCTCGCGCACGGCCGCCTCCAGCGGCTCCGCCTGTTCGACCGCCGCGGGTGCGGCTGGCGGCCTGATGTCTACGACGTTACTCATCATCGTCGTTGTCTCCGGGGCGGGCGCGCCGGG
>DASVUF010000295.1:0-19598 GCA_036387195.1 Pyrinomonadaceae bacterium
GGGCGTGGGCGGTTCGGCGGGCGGCCCGCGGCGGCGTCGGAAGTACGGGGCGGGAGGCGGCGAGAGCCTCCCGCCCCGACTGTTCTTCGGGCGCCGCGCCTACTGGCGGTGCGTGATGACCTCGTCTATGAGGCCGTACTCCTTGGCCTGCGTCGCCGACATGATGCGGTCGCGCTCGACGTCGCGCTCGACCTGCTCGAAGGGCTGGCCCGTGTGCTTGGCGATGATGTTGGAGGTCAGCTCGCGCATGCGGATGATCTCCTCGGCCTGGATTTTGATGTCGCTGGCCTGGCCGCCGATGCCGCCCGCGATGGAGGGCTGGTGGATGAGGATGCGCGAGTTCGGCAGCGCGAAGCGCTTGCCCTTGGCCCCCGAAGTCAGCAGCAGCGCGCCCATCGAGGCGCACTGCCCCAGGCAGATGGTCACCACGTCGGGGCGGATGAACTGCATCGTGTCGTAGATGGCCATGCCGGCCGTGATGGAGCCGCCGGGGCTGTTGATGTAGAGGTTGATGTCCTTCTCGGGGTCTTCAGCCTCCAGGAAGAGCAACTGCGCGATGATGAGGTTGGCGACCGTGTCGTCTATCGGCGTGCCGAGGAAGACGATGTTGTCGCGCAGCAGCCGCGAGTAGACGTCCGAGTAGCGCTCGCCGCGCGGCGTCTGCTCGAAGACCGTCGGGTTGGGAATGTACTGACTCATCTTTGACTTCTCCGTACTGCTCTCGCTGAACCGTGGCCCGCCGCCCGCGCGCCGGCGCCCTCTCCGCTCAAAACGGAACCGGAGATTTGAAACTCCAAACTCGCATTTGAAATTTCAAATCCCCGGTTTTTGGATTCCTCGCGGGCCGCCTTAGCCGCCCTCCGCGCCCTCCGCCTGCTCGCCGCCCTCCGCCGCCGGCTCGGGCCGCCCCTGCTCCGCCTCCTCGCGCCACTCCTCGTCGCGGACGTTGGCGTGCTGGACGAGGAAGTCGAGCGCCTTGCGGTTGCGCAATCTGTCGGCGATGCTACGTTCGCCCCCCTGCTTTGTCAAGGCGGCTCGCACCTGCTCGACCGGCTGCCGCGAGCCCTCGGCCATCGTCTGAATCTCGGCCTCGACCTCCTCCTGAGTGACCTCGATATTCTCGGCCTCGGCGACGCGTTCGAGCAGCATCGAGCCGCGCACGTCGTCGCCCGCGCGGTCGCGCACGAGGTCGCGCATCGCCTCCCAGTTGACGTCCTGCGAGCGCGGGTCCATGCCGCGCTGCATCATGTCGCGCACCATGGACTGGAGTATCTGGTTGGACTGGTAGGAGACGATGGTCTCGGGCACCTCGAAGCGGTGCTGCTCGATGAGGCGGGTCAGCACCTCGTCGCGCAGGCGGTGCTCGGACTCGTGCTCGGCCGACCGGGTCAGGTTCTCGCGGACGCGCGCGCGCAGCTGCTCGACCGTCTCGACCTCCTCCTCGCCGAGGCTCTTGACCCACTCGTCGTCGAGTTCGGGCACCTCCTTGCGGCGGACGGCCGTGACGGTGGCGGTGTACTCGATGGTCTTGCCGGCCAGCCCCTGGGCGTTGAAGTCCTCGGGGTAGACGACCGTGAAGGTCTTGACCTCGTCGGGGCGGACGCCCGTCAGGTGCTCGGTGAAGGCCGGCAGCACGCCCTCGCCGCCGAGCTGGATGTCCACGTCCGAGACGTTGACGTCCTCGTCCGCCGGCGGCTCGACGTAGCGCCCGTGGATGTCGGCGGTGACGGTGTCGCCCTCCTCGGAGGCGCGCTCCTCGACGGGCTGGAGCGAGGCCGAGGCTTCGCGCAGGTTCCCGATGACGCGCTCGACGTCCTCGTCGGCGACGGGGCGCGTGCGGCGCGCCGCCTCGATGCCTTTGTAGTCGCCGAGCGACAGTTCGGGCATCACCTCGACGTGCGCGTGGAGCCTGACGGGCCCCTGGCCGAGCTGGTCGAGCCCCTCGTTGTCGAGGTGGACGTCGGGCTGGCCGATGACCTGGAGGCCGCTCTCCTCGATGGCCTGCTCGACGGCCTCGGGGACGAGCCGCTTGAGGACGTCGCCCTGGATGTCCTTCTTGTAGCGCGTGCGGACGACGGCGGCCGGCGCGTGCCCCTTGCGGAAGCCGGGCACGGTCACGGCGCGCGTGTACTCCTGCGTCACGCGGTCGAACTCGGCGCGCACGTCCGCCTCCTCGATCTCTATCTTGATCTCCTTGCGCGTCGCGGAGACGTCAACCATCTCTGTCTTCATAAACACGAATCCCGCCTCACCCCCTCAAACTCCACAGACGCGGGGAGCGCGGGCGTCCTTCCTTGATTAGGGTGCGTCACAATGCGAAAGGGGGGACTCGAACCCCCACGCCTCGCGGCGCCAGATCCTAAGTCTGGTGCGTCTACCAGTTCCGCCACTTTCGCGCGCGCCTGTCGAACAAGTGAGATTAAAAGATTGCGGGGTGAAAAGTCTAGCAGTCAGCCCGGCGCGGTCTGAGCCGCGGGACCGCGCGCCGGCCGCGAAGGACGAAGGGCGCCGGCCGCGAAGGACAAAGGCGGAAGGATGAGGGACGAAGGTCGGGCCGTCCGGCCGCCACTTCGTCCCTCATCCTTCCGCCTTCGGACTCCCGGCGCGTCTGCGCGCGGGCGTGCCTCGCGTCCCGGCCCTACCGTCGCGGCCGACGCCTTCGCTGCCAGACGAGGGCGGCGGGGGCGAGCAGGGCGAGGCCGAGCCAGCCGAAGCCGAAGAAGCGCGAGAGCGCGCCGAGCCATGAGGTCTGCGCGGCTCCCCCCGCGGCCGTGGGCTGGCCGGGCTCGTCGGTGACGGTGTAGAGCTTGCCGTCGCGCAGGTACATGCGGCGCTGCTCTTCGAGGTTGAAGGGGCGCGCGCCGCGCCGGCCGAAGACGGCGATCTGGTTGCCGCTCTCGTCCACGGCGCGGTCGCGGCGATAGCCCTCGGACACCTGAAGGGCCGGCCCCTTCGTCGGGTAGTAGGCGACGACGCGCGGCGCGGGGCGCGGGCTGTAGCCCATGTTGCCGGGCACCGAGTTCGGGTTCGTCAGCTCGACCACCTTGAGGCCGTTGCGCCCGTCGGCGACGTAGGCGAAGAGGCTGGCGTAGGCCATGCCGACCTTAACGTCGCGCGCGTCGGAGAGCCTGCCGCCGTCGTTGAAGAGCTGGTCGAGTCTGGGCCGCTCGGGGCGCTGGATGTCAACGATGGCGAGGCCGTCGGCGCCCGCGCCGACGTAGGCGTACTCGCGCGCGAGGTAGACGCCGCGCGCGTCGCGCAAGGGCACGGCGGCGTCCGGCACGGGGCGCGGCCGTTCGAGGTCCGTGACGTCCAGGACTTTCAAGCCCTCGGCGTCCGAGACGAAGCAGTAGCGGAACTGCACGGCGAGCGAGCGCGGGTCGCGCAAGGGCGCCGTGACCTCGCTCACCCAGCGCGGGCTCAGGGGGTCGCTGATGTTGACGACCTGGAGCGCGCGGTCGGTCAGCAGGTAGGCGTAGTCACCGACGACCCAGACGCCGCGGGCGTTCGTCAGGCGGCCGTCGGGGTTGAAGGTCGCGCCGCGCCTGAGGTGGTTGTTGGTGTTGACGCCGTCCACGAGCGTCGTGATGTCTACGGTGACGAGCCCCTCCTGCCTGTCCGCGACGAAGGCGTAGCCGAAGAGCGGCGCGAGCGGCTGCTCCTCGTTCACCTCAAGCCACTTCCGCTGGTCGGCGGTCTGGCCGGGGTTGCGCCGCGGGTCGAGCGGCGCGGGCGAGCCGACGGCGACGCCGACGGCGTCCTTCGTCCGCACGTAGAGCCGCTGGCCCACCTTCGAGAAGGGCGAGTCCACGATGCGCTGGCTGAAGTCCTTGTCGGCGACGTTCGCCGCGTCGTAGACGACGAAGCCGTCGCCGCCGGCGGCCGCCAGCAGGAACTCGCCGTACATCTGCACCTGGTTGACGTCGGCCGAGCGGTGCGCGTAGTTGTCCTGGAGCTTCGCGCCGCGCGCCTGATGACGCGCGTACCAGTCGGGGTAGGCTATCTGGTGGAGGTGGCCGCCGCGGACGGCCTGCGGCTCGGTCAGCTCCGCCACCTCGGTCGCCGACAGCCCCTCCGCCCCTTCGGCCACGTAGATGTAACGCCCCATGAAGTTGACCTGGTTCGAGCCCTGCATCAGGACGGAGCCGACCCAGGAGTTGTTGTCGTTCTCCTTCGAGACGTGGCAGTCGGTGCACTGCTTCGTCTCGGCGCCGCGGACGGTGTGCGGCGGGTGCGTGTTGAAGGCGTTGCCGTTGTAGCCGGCCGACGAGATGGTCGGCGCGTGGTTGACGACCGTGCGGCGCGCGGCGTCCGTGACCGAGACGGTGACGGCGCTCGAAGAGCGGACGGGCATCACCTTGTGCCCCTGCACCGAGCCGTCAACGCCGAGCATGTAGCCGTCCGTGCGCAGGACCTGCGGGTTGTAGGACGGGTAGACCTGCGTGATGTCGCCCTCCTCGTGCAGCGCCGGCTTGCGCGTGTTGACCGAGGCCGACAGGTGGCAGCCCCAGCAGTTCGTCGTCCACGACGAGTGGCACGAGACGCACGAGACTTTGGACGCGTCGTGCGCGAGCTGCTTCGAGTCCGAGGGGACGACGCCCCACGTCGTGTTGTCGCGCAGGATGGTCTTGGCGCGCGCCGACTTCGGGTTGTAGCGCGGGCTCCTGGGGTCAACGGTGTCGGCGACCTGCGGCACCTCCCACTCCTTGATCTTGCCGGTCTCGGGGTCGTTCTGCTCGACCATCGAGCGCTGGAAGAGCTTGCCCTCGCGCTGGACGAAGCGGGCGCGGTTGAAGGGGCGGCCGCGCGTGGGGATCATCGAGTTGCCGCCGTCGGGCGCGCCGAAGCCGGAGGTGCGCATCGTCTGCGCCGTCCGCTTCCTGTCCAGAGTGCCGTGGCAGTCCTCGCAGGAGATTTCGATGACGGCGCGGCGGTCGCCGTAAATCTTATTCGTGCCGTGCGCGTCCTGCGAGTAGTGGCAGTCGACGCAGTGCATGCCGCGTTCGAGGTGTATGTCTTTGAGGTGGACGGCCTTGCCCGGCTTGCCGTCGCGCTCGTAGAGTTCGGGGTCGTCGTAGGGGACGACCTTGCCGTCCTTGTCTAAGAACTGCCCCTTCCTGTCCATCTTGTACGCGCGGCGGAAGACCCAGCCGTGGCCGTGGTAGTCCGAGACCTGCATCTTGCGCATCTGCTTGTTCAGCTCGCTCATCTCGAAGAGGAACTCGGGGTCGCCCCACTTGCCGCGCGCGGCGGCCTCCTCGGGGTTGAACTGGCCGGCCCTGTCCAGCTCCCTGGGGGTGGGGTTCTTCTGCTTCTTCGGGTAGAGGAACTCGCCGTCGGTCTGCTCGTCCCACCACATGTAGCCGAGGTAGGTGTTGATGAAGCCGTTGCCGTTGTGGACGTGGCAGGTGATGCACTGGCTCGAAGGGATGGACTTGGTGAACTTGTGCTCGATGGGGTGCCCCTTCTCGTCTTTGGGGATGTTCGGGTCGGGGTTGTCGGGCGCGGTGCGGCCGGCGTTGCCGAACCGCGCGTAGGGGCCGGAGTTGAACTTCGAGCGGTCGTTGGCGTAGACGACGTGGCAGGCGGCGCAGCCCGACTGGCGGTAGTCGCCCGGCGCGTTGTTCGTCCCCATGAAGGACATCACGGGGTCGTTGAGCCTGACCTTCTGCGCGCCGAGGATGACGGGGTCAACGCGCGCCTGCGTGCCGTAGCCGCGGTTCGAGAGCGTGACGTCGGGCTGGCCGGGCACGTCCTCGCGGTTGGGGTTGCCGAGTTCGGACTTGGGGCCGCCGCCGCGCTCGACGGGGCGCCAGAAGGCGACGCTCAGGGGCTGGCCCACCTCGAAGCGCGGGAAGGGGAAGAGGAAGGGGATGACGCCTTTCTTCTTCGTCTCTTCTTCCGTCGGCGGCGGGACGGTGCGCGCTATCTGCGGCTCGCCCGAGGGGCTGTAGTTCTCGCCGATGATGGCGTACTTGGTCGGGAGCGACCCGTTGTTGTAGAGCGCGCTTGAGTAGACCTGCGGGCTGTTCGTCATCGCGCTCTTCTGCAGGCGCTTGATGTAGTCGCCGTGGCACGTCCCGCCGCACGAGACTTCGGCCACGCGCAGGTCGGAGGGGTTGACGAAGCGAATCCAGTCCCAGTTCTCCTTGTTGAGCAGCGTGAAGCTCTCCTCGGGGTTGGCCGAGCCGTGCCACTTCTCGGGGCGCCTGGGCCTGGCCGTGTGCGCCTGCTCCTTGAGCGTCGCCACGCCGTCGCCGCCGTGACAGTCAACGCACGACGGGCCGTTGTTGATCTTCGTCTGGTGCGGGTCGCCGACGCCCTTGTGGCAGCTCACGCAGCCCTCGGAGGGCGCGGGCGGCTTCCTCTCCTGCCGCGGGGCGGCCGCGGCGCCGGCGGCGGGCTCGGCTGCCGCGCCGGCCGCGCCGGTCGCGCCGGCCGCGTCGGTCGCGTGGGTCGCGTCGGCCGGCGCGGCCGCCCCCCCGCCGCCGACGGCGACGCCCGCCGACTGGACGGGGAGGAAGGCGAAGGCCGCGAGGCCGAAGACGACGAGCACCGCGAGGAGGCTGAACAACTGCTGACGCTTCGTGCGTGGGTGGTTGCCGGAGGTCTTCATTGTTTGCTGCCCGAAAGATGTTTGCTGAGCTTAGAAAGCCACCTGGAAGGCGAAGGTCGGCGAGACGAGCGGGCGCGTGCTCCCGATCATGCGCGCGTAGCCGCCGTGCGGGAACATGACGGCCGCGCCCGTGACGAGAAAGAGGTTCTCGTTCTCGAACGGGCGGAACTTCGCGCCGAAGCTCAGGTCGGTCCCGACGCCGCCGTCAATGCCGGCGTCGCCGGTTATCTGCCTGAGCAGCCCGGCGCGCGCGAACCGCAGGTACGAGAGGTTGGCCGTCATCTTCAGCTTCGGCGTGACGCGGAAGTCGCCGCCGAAGTTCCACATCAGCAGGCCGGGGTTGACGAAGTTCGAGCGGTCGTTGAACTTGTTCCGGAGGTTGGGGAGCAGGCTGAACTTGTTCTTGAGGACGCCGACGGCGCCGCCGACCAGCGTCGTCTGCTGCGTCCAGAACTGGAAGGGGCCGCCGGCGAAGTTCGGGTTGTCCTGAATCATGTCGAAGCCGTTGGCCGCGCCGTCGGACGCGTCGCCGTCGCCCGAGGCGAAGAAGAACGAGCCGCGCCAGCGCGTCCAGTCCCTGTCCACCGAGCCCTCGAAGGCCGCCATCTGCGCGTTGACCGACTGCGAGCGCCCCGCCAGCCGGTTGAAGCGGTCGCGGCCGAACGCCCAGTAGAAGGCGTGGTCAACGTTGAGCTTGCCCCACCTGCCGTCGCCGTGGAAGCCGAGGTAGGCGACGTTCAAAGTCTCGCGGTCGCCCGCGACGCGGCCGCGGTCGTGGTTGAGGGCGAAGTTGAAGAGCGCGGTGTAGCCCCTGTGGCCGAAGTCCTGCCGGAACCAGTTGGCGAGGAGGACGGTCTGGCGGCGGTCGTCGAAGCTGTGGAGCTGCGACACCTCGTCGCGCTGGCGCATCGAGAAGACGGCGACGTTGTATGTGTCGCGCTGCGAGTTGAGCGTGCCGAAGAGGCGCGCGCCGAGCTGGTTGTCGGCGAAGAGGAAGCCGCGGAAGTCGGAGTTGAAGTTCTGCATCCCGACGCGCAGAGAGACGAAGTCGAAGTTCGGGCTGACGACCGCGAGCCGCTTCTCGACGAACGCCTCCTCGACGGCGAGGCGCGAGTTGCCGCGCCGCGAGTCGAAGGGGTTGACGGTGTTGTTGGCGAGGAAGTTGAAGTTGGCGACCGTCGTCACGCGCACCGCCCAGCGCTTGGGCTCGAAGGCTCCCGTGCCGCCGAAGATTTCGGCGCCCATGACGAAGTTCTGGTTGGTGAAGAACTGCTCGCGGCGGCCGCCCGCGGCGACGACGCGCGGGTTGATGGTCGAGGCGCTCTGGAGGTTGAGGTTGAGGAACGTGTGGTTGCCGCGGATGGGGTAGTCGCCCTTGAGCACGTTCTGGTTGTACGGGTCGAAGACGCCGCCCTCGACCCACGGCGACTCCTGCACGGCCGGGTCGAAACGCTTGTAGCGCGGGAAGGGGAAGCGCCAGCGGTCGGGCATCGGGATGAACTCTTCGGTGGACTCGTCGAGCGCCTCGACGGTGCGCGGCCCGGCGCTGCCCAGGGGCGACCAGTCGGGCAGCGGGTGCTGCAAGGGCTTCGACTTGTCGGCGCGGCCGCGCCTGTCGGTGGTGGCCTCTTCGGCGGGCTGCCGCCGCGCCGGCGCGGGCGTCGCGCCCGGCGTCGGGCTCGGCGCGGGCGTGGGCGTCGGCGCGGGCGTCGCGGCGGGTTGCTGCCGCGCCGGCGCCGGCGGGTAGAAGAAGTCGAGCAGCGCGTCCATCAGCGTCTCGGCCTCTTCGGCGCGCGTGGGCGGGGCGTCGGCGTGGCCGTCGGAGGCCGAGGCCGCGGGCGGCGGCGCGGACTGGAGTGTCAGCAGGAGCGCGAGGCAGAGCGCCGCCCCGCGCCTCTGGCGCCGTCGGCTGCGTGCGTGCAAGCGTGTCATCAGAAAGTCCCCGTCGAAGAACTTGAAGATGGCTAATGCTGATTTAAAAAACGTCTCGCACGCGGGCGGGGCCGAGAACCGCCGCGGGCCGAGAGAGTCGCTTGAGGGTCGTCGTCGGGCCGGGCGCGCGGCGCCCGAAAAGCTCGAAGGCGTCGGCCGCGGCTTTCAAAGACTGAGCGGGCTGTGGCTTGCTCGCCTCTCAGGTTGTCGGCGATTGGAATGCGGGTAAGAAAATAGGTCAGGGCGCCGGGCGAGTCAAGAAAATTCTTCCGCGGCGCGGGGCCGGGTCGGGCGGCCCGGCCGCCGGCGGCTCAGCCGAGCGACTCGGGGGCGGCGGCCGGCTCGAAGACGCGGTCGCGCGTCTCCTGCTCGACGCGCAGCAGCGGCCAGATGTCCACCTTCAACTCCTCCGCGTAGTGGGCGAGCGGCGCGCCGGCGGGCTGCGCGACGCCGAGGGCTTCGAGCATCGTGGACTCGTGCGCCTCGACCGCGGCCGCGCGCAAGGGCCAGGGCTCGTGGAAGACGCGGCAGCGGTAGAGCTGTTCGCGGTTGACCGTGTAGAGGCAATAGCGCTCCGTGAGGAAGAATTCGAGCGAGTCGGGCTCGGCCGCCGGCAGCGGCTCGCCGACCGCCCAGGCGGCGCGGAAGTCGGCCGGGGGGGCGTCGCCCGCGAGGCGGCGCGAGGCGAACTCGATGCGGTTCGCACGCCGCCGCATCTCCATCCCGGCGGTGTGGTACGGCAGGTGGTAGAACTGCCGCCCGCCCCAGCGCGCGACCGCGCTGTCTATGTCGAGCGAGCAGAACCAGACGCCGGGCACGCCGCGGTGGTGGACGTATGTGCGGACGTTCAGTTCGAGGAACGAACTCAGTCCCGGCACGGGCGGCGCGAACGAGGCGCGCACGCCCCACATCCTGAAAGGGACGACGCCGACCCACGCCTGCCCGCCGAAGGTGTCAATCGAGAGCTGCGGCGGGACCAGCCGCCTGAGCGCGCTCACCTCCACCGGCCAGTGCATGAAGAGGAGCCTGCCCCACCACTGCCGCATGAGCGGCAGCCCGGCGGGGCGGCGGCGGACGGAGAGGCGGTCGAGGCGGCGGCTCGTCATTCGGGGGTCGCGGCCGGCCGCCGCGCCGACGGCGCGCGCGGCCCCGCAAGGGGTGTTGTTTGACAACGCGTCCGGCCGAGTCGAATAATGCCCGCGGCCCCGGCCGCCGGACGCCGGCGTGACGCCGTAATTCGCGACGGCTTTTTTACCATCAAACCGCGCCCGCGAACAACGCAGGCCGCCCCGAGCCCTTGATGAGACCCCTGACCACGCTCGCGCTCCTCCTGCTGCTGCACGCGTGCGCCCCGGCCGCCCGGGTCGGGCGCGGCGCCCCGCGCGGGGACGCCGCCGCCGCCGACTCCGCGCAGTCGCCGAAGACCCGGAAGGCGCCGAAGGCGGCGGCCGCGCCCGGCGACGAGGCCGGCGCGCGCACAATCGTCTGCATAGACCCCGGCCACCCCTCGGAGGTCGCCAGCGGCCAGAACGTGCAGAACGGCACGAGCGAGGCGCACGTTGACTGGGCGGTCGCCACGAGGCTGCGCGAGGCGCTGGAGGCGCGCGGCTACGAGGTCGTGCTGACGAAGTCGGCCGAGGGCGAGATGGTCAGGAACAAGGACCGCGCGCTCGTCGCCAACCGCGCGCGCGCCGCGTTGATGATTCGCCTCCACTGCGACGCGAGCGCCGAGCGCGGCTTCGCCGTCTACTACCCCGACCGCCCCGGCCGGGCCAAAGACGGCAGCGTCGGCCCCGCACGCGGCGTGATAGGGGAGAGCCGCCGCGCGGCCGAGGCCGTCCACGCGGGGCTGGCCGAGGGGCTGGCCGGCGCGCTCAAGGACAACGGCGTGCGCACCGACTACCAGACCAAGGTCGGGCGCGAGCAGGGCGGCGCGCTGACCGGCTCCATCTTCTCGGAGGTGCCGGTCGTGACCGTCGAGATGGTCACGCTCTCCGACCCCGGCGACGCCGAGTTCATCAAGACCGAGGAGGGGCAGCGCCGGATGGCCGAGTCGCTCGCCGACGGCGTCTCACGCTACGTCGCCCCGTTCAAGGACGGCCCGCAAAGCAAGCGCAGGTGAGGCGCGATTCACACACCCTTCAGGACGCCCAAAAGGAGCGTTGTTCCCCCGATGAGACTGAGACACCTACCCGTAAAACTAAGACGCGTGGCCGCCGCGCTCGCCCTCGCCCTCGTCGCGGCCTCCGCGCCGCCGGCGCGGGCCGCCGCAGCCGCCGCGCACGCCCCCGCACGCCAGGAGCAGAGCGCCTTCGAGAAGATGGAGGCCGTTGACTACGCCCGGCAGCGGGTCACGCGCGAGCAGTTGAAGGACCTCGAACTGTGGGACTTGAAGATGCTGCGCGGGGTCGTCTTCGGGCGCCGCGGCCGCGTCTTCAAAGACCGCGACATCCAGAGCTTTCTCCGCGACAAGAGCTGGTACAAGCCGAACCCCGACTTCAGCAACTCGATGCTGAACGAGACGGAGCGCGCCAACCTCGACCTGATCCGCGAGCTTGAGGCCGAGAAGCACGACCAGATAGAGCCGGGCGACCTGCGCTGGTGGCAGGCGCGCCCGATGACCGAGGAGAAGCTCGGCGCGCACCCGGCCGCCGAGTGGCTCATCCTGCGCGCCGAGGTCGAGGCCGTCCGCGGCAAGCGCTTCGACGACGACCCGTGGCTCCAGAACTACTTCGAGGAGCGCTACTGGTACAAGGCCGACCCCAACTACGACGCCCGCCAGTTGACGCAGACCGAGCGGCGGAACCTTTCGGCCATTAACGCCGCGCAGCGCAAGCAGCGCCGCGCCGCCGTCTCGCCCGGCGACATGGAGCACTTCGAGCGGCGGCTCGTCACCGACGAGATGCTCAAGGGCCTGAGCCTCCACGAGCTGCGCCTGCTGCGCAACGAAATCTACGCGCGCCGCGGCCGACAGTTCCGCACCGAGTGGCTCTCGCAGTACTTCTGGAGCCAGCCCTGGTACGAGGCGCGCGAGGACGCCGCCGAGCCCGAGCTGTCCGAGACAGAGAAGAAGAACGTCGAGACTATCGTCGCCTACGAGCGCCGGCTCAAGGAGAGCCTGAGCACGCAGCCCGTCACGAACGCGCTGCTGGAGGGGATGTTCCTCGAAGACGCGCGCAAGCTCCGCAACGAGATTTACGCGCGCCACGGCAAGGTCTTCAGGGACAGGTGGCTCCAGGGCTACTTCAAGAGCTTCGACTGGTACAAGCCCGACCCGAAGTACACGGACGCCGCCCTGACCTCGGTCGAGAGGCAGAACATCAACGCCATCGCGGCCTACGAGAAGAAGGCGACGAGCGTGCTCGACGCCGTCGAAGGTTGATAAGGCCACTTCAGTCCCGCGTGACGGGACACGCAAAACGCGAAGGTAAGGCGGGCGGAAGGATGAAGGGTGAAGGGGCGGCCGGGCGGCGGCCCCTTGCGTCCTTCATCCTTCATCCTTCGGCCTCTGATTTATGAACTGTCCGAACTGCCATGAGCCGCTGCGCGACGGGGCGCAGTTCTGCACGCGCTGCGGGGCGCGAACCGCCCACGAGGGGGCGGGCGCGGCGGCGGCCGAGTCCGCGCCGACGGCCGTGCGCGAGGAGGCCGCGCGCTCGACGGGCGGCGACGACGCGGCGCGCGCCGAGCCGGGCGCGGGCGACCCCATGACGGGGCGCGTGCTCGACGGGAAGTACGAGATAGTCGCGCCGCTCGGGACGGGCGGCATGGGCGCGGTCTACCGCGCGCGCCGCGTGCTCATCGGCGACGAGGTCGCGGTCAAAGTCCTGCACTCGCGCCTCACAGGCGACGAGAAGCTGGTCGAGCGGTTCCGGCGCGAGGCGCGCGCCGCCGCGCAGCTCCAGCACCCCAACGTCGTCACCATCCACGACTACGGCGAGTCGCGCGGCCCCGAGGGCTTCGCATACATCGTCATGGAGCTGGTGCGCGGCGAGTCGCTGCGCGCGCTGCTCAAGCGCGAGGGGCGGCTCGCGCCGGCGCGCGCCGTCTCGCTGATGCGCGACGTGTGCGCGGGCGTCGGCGCGGCGCACCGGCGCGGCATCGTCCACCGCGACGTCAAGCCCGACAACATCATCGTCACCCCGGCCGACGAAGACCGCCCGGCCGAGAGCGTCAAGGTCGTGGACTTCGGCATCGCCAAGCTGCGCGACATGGCGCACGAGGGCTCGACGCTCACCGAGGCCGGGACGATGGTCGGCACGCTCTTCTACATGTCGCCCGAGCAGTGCAAGGGCGAGCCGCTCGACTCGCGCGCCGACGTCTACTCTCTGGGCGCGATGCTCCACGAGATGCTGGCCGGCGCGCCGCCCTTCACGGCGTCGAGTATGACGAGCCTCGTCATCAAGCACGTCAGCGAGCCGCCGCCGCCGCTGCCCGCCGATTTGCAGATTCCGCAGGCGCTCCGCGCCGCCGTCGCGCGCGCGCTCGCCAAGGAGCCGGACGCGCGCCAGAGCGACGCCTCGGAGTTCGCGCGCGAGATACAGGCCGCGCTCGCGTCGCCCGCCGCCGCCGCGCCGCAGGCCGGGGCCGCGCCGCCGCAGGCGGCCGAGCCGTTCTTCCCGGCGACCGCGCGCCCCGTCACCGTCACGCCGGCGCGCCCGGCCGCGCAGGGCGAGGTGACGTTCGTCCCGCCCGCCGCGCAGCAGCAGCAGCAGCAGCATTGGCCGCCGCCCGCGCAGTACGCGCCCGCGCCGCAGCGTCAGCCGCCGCCGCAGCAGCCGCCGCACGCCCACGCGGCGCCCGTCCGAAGCTCGCGCAGGGGCTACGTCATCGGCCTGCTCGCCGTGCTGTTCGTCGGCCTCGGCGGGCTCTCCGTGCTGGCCTTCTTCTACTACCTGAGCCAGCGCGACAAGCCCGCGGCCGCCAACGCGCGGCCCACGCCTGCGCCGCGCGCCAACGCGAACGCCGGCGCGAGCCCGACGCCCAACCCGCTCGGCGAAGCCGGGCAGCGTCTGGAGCAGAAGGTCGTCGCCGGCTCGCTCGTCGCGCCCTCGGAGCTGTCGGGGCTGACGGCGGCGCAGCTCCGCCTGCTGCGCAACACCGTCTACGCGCGCTACGGCCGCGTCTTCCGCGAGGACGACCTCAAGCAGCACTTCGCGTCGCGCCCCTGGTACAAGCCGCGCGACGGCTACAGCGACCGGCTGCTGACGACCAGCGACCGCGCCAACGCCGACCTCTTCAAAGCCTTCGAGGACAACGGCGGCCGCCC
Organism: Pyrinomonadaceae bacterium; assembly: GCA_036387195.1. Taxonomy (GTDB): domain Bacteria; phylum Acidobacteriota; class Blastocatellia; order Pyrinomonadales; family Pyrinomonadaceae; genus QHXN01. Next base: position 13,818 of record DASVUF010000295.1, read on the forward strand.
GCCCGTGGCCGAGGCCGGCGAGGTCAGCCGGGAGGTCGCCGAGGCGGTCGCCGCGTGGGCCGCCTCGACCCGCGAGCGCGACCTCGGGGCGCACATGGGCCACTACGCCGACACGCTGGAGACTTACTACAAGAAGCAGAACGTGCCCGCCTCGCAGGTGCGCGCCGACCGCCAGAGCGCCTTCGTCCGCTACGACCAGATGGACGTGCAGATAGGGGCCGTCGAGGTGAAGCCCGACCCGACGGGGCTGCGCGCCACCGTCGCCTTCGACAAGACCTGGGAGTTCGACTCGCCCGACAAGAACTCGCGCGGCTCCGTCCGCCAGCAGCTCATGCTCGTCCGCGCCGGCGGCCGCTGGCTCATCAACGGCGAGAAGGACTTGCAGGTCTACTACTCAGACAGCGAAGACTACTGAGCGCGGACGGGCGCCGCCCGCCGCCGGCGCAAAGCTGACGGCCGGCTGCCGGCGGCCCTCGCCCGCGCCCGCCGCCGAACACCCATGAGAGTCATCGTCACCGAGAAGCCTTCGATGGGGCGGGACGTGGCCGCGGCGCTGGGGGCCGGGCGGCGCGGCGAGGGCTTCATCTCGGGCGAGCGCGACATCGTGACGTGGTGCGTCGGCCACCTGGTCGAGCTGGACGACCCGCAGGCTTACGACGCGCGGCTGGAGCGCTGGCGCGTCGAAGACCTGCCGATACTCCCCGACGAGTTCAAGTACCACCCGTCTGAGCGGACGCTCGAACAGTTCAACGTCATCAAGGCGCTCCTCGGCCGCGAGGACGTGTCGTCGGTCGTCAACGCCGCCGACGCCGGGCGCGAGGGCGAGTTGATCTTCGACCTCGTCTACAGCCTCGCCGGCTGCCGCAAGCCGGTCGAGCGCCTCTGGATTTCGTCGCTCACGCGCGAGGCCATCCTCGAAGGCTTCCGCAACCTGAAGCCGGCCGAGGAGTACAGGGGCCTGCGCGACTCGGCGCACGCCCGCCAGCGCGCCGACTGGCTCGTCGGCATCAACGCCACGCGCGCCCAGACGGTGCGCGCGCGCCGCGCCGGCCACCAGGGCGTCTTCTCGCTCGGCCGCGTCCAGACGCCGACGCTCGCCCTCATCGTCTCGCGCGACGCCGAAATCACCAACTTCGTCCCCACGGACTACTTCGAGGTGGTCGCCACCTTCGGCGCGCCCGGCGGCGAGTACCGCGGCCGCTGGTTCGGCAAAGACGGCAGCCGCTTCGACAAGAAGGAGGAGGCCGAGGCGGTCGTCGCCAGGGTCGCCGGCAAGCGCGGCGTCGTCCAGTCGGTCGAGAAGAAGGCCGCGCGCGAGAAGCCGCCGCTGCTCCACGACCTGACCTCGTTGCAGCGCGCCGCCAACGTCCGCTACGCCTTCACGGCGGCGAAGACGCTGGAGCTGGCGCAGTCGCTCTACGAGAAGAAGTTCGTCACCTACCCGCGCACCTCGTCGCGCCACCTCTCGAAGGCGGTGGCCGACGAGATAGAGGCGCACGTCCGCGCCGCCTCGGTCGGCCCTTACGTCCCCTTCATCGAGAAGATTCTCGCCGCCGGCAGGCCCAAGCTGACGAACCGCCACGTGGACGACAAGAAGGTCACGGACCACCACGCCGTCATCCCGACCAAGCAGCAGATAAAGCCGGACGCGCTCTCGCCCGACGAGAAGAGAATCTACGACCTGGTCGCGCGCCGCTTCCTCGCGGCCTTCTTCCCCGACGCCGAGCTAGAGCGCACGACCGTCGTCACCGCGGCCGAGGGCGAGCGCTTCATCACGCGCGGCACGGTGGTGCTGAAGGCGGGCTGGCGCGAGGTCGAGCCGCCCGGCCGCGGCGGCAGGGGGGCGGACGAGGGCGCGAAGAAGCCGGGCGAGGAGGAGGACGACGAGTCGGCCGAGCTGCCGCCGCTCAAGGCGAAAGACCCGGCCGAAGTCCTAGCGGCCGAGGCGCTGGCCAAGCAGACGAAGGCGCCGCCGCGCTACTCGGAGTCGAGCCTGCTGGGCGCGATGGAGACGGCGGGGAAGAAGGTCGAGGACGAGGAGGTGCGCCTCGCGATGAAGGACGCCGGGCTGGGGACGCCGGCCACGCGCGCCTCCATCATCGAGACGCTCCTGAAGCGCGAGTACGTCGTGCGCGAGAAGAAGTCGCTGGTGGCGACGGCGAAGGGCGCGGCGCTCATCAAGATGCTGCCGAGCCCGGTGCTGAAGTCGGCGGAGCTGACGGGGCGCTGGGAGCAGAAGCTGTCGCGGATGGCGCGGCGCGAGTACGAGCTGGACTCGTTCATGGTCGAGGTGCGCGGGATGGTGACGGAGCTGGTGGCGCAGATCGCCGGCTCGGAGGTCGAGCGCCCGGCGGCCGGCGCGTCCGGCGCGGTCGCCGCGCCCGCGCCGCCGCGCCCCGAAGGCGCGCTCGACTGCCCGAAGTGCCGGAAGGAGGAGCGCGCCGGCTTCCTCGTCGAGCGCGAAGGCGCCTCGGGGAAGTTCCTCGCATGCTCCGCCGGGCGCGAGGCGTGCGGCTACCTGAGCGACGCGCCGAAGAACGCGAAGCAGCGCAAGGCCCTGCTGCAAACCTCCTGTCAGGCGTGCGGCGGCGCGATGCGCCTGCGGCTGCCGAAAGAGAAGGGCAAGCACGCCTTCCTCTCCTGCGTGCGCTACCCCGACTGCCGCGGCGCGCGCTGGTTCGACGAGAAGGGCGCGCTGGAGGAGCCGCGCCCCGCGCCCGAAACCGGCCCGCCCTGCGCGCTCTGCGAGACGCCGATGCTCAAGCGCGGCCCCACGTCGGCCGGCAGCTACTTCTGGTCGTGCCCGCGCTGGCGCAGCGACGGCTCCGGCTGCAACTCCAAGCCGGTCTGGATAAACGAGCGCGCGGGCTGAACTCGCCGCCCCCCGAGCCGAGCCCTGGAAGCCCCCGGGAGATTATGGACGAAGGCCAGGCCGCAAGCCGTCACTTCATCCTTCCGCCTTCATCCTTCATCCTTCATCCTTCCGCCTTCAGCTTTCCGCCTTCAGCCTTTCATCTTCACCCGCCAGAGTTCGAAGCGTTCGTCGTCGAAGCCTTTGAGCGCGGCCTCCGAGGGCTCGGCGGCGAGGCCGGCCGCGGGGTCCGCGAGCAGCGCGGCGACCTCCGGGTCGCGGCGCACGTCCGCGGTGACGACGCAGTCCCCGCCGGTCGAGAGCGGTTCGAGCCGCGCGGCGATGTTGACGTGCGAGCCGAAGTAGTCGAGCCGCCCGTTGAGCGTGACGGCGATGCACGGGCCGGCGTGCAGGCCGGCCTTGAGCGTGAGCGGGCGCGCGCCCGCGGGCGGCGCGGCCAGCCTCGCCTGCGCGGCCATGACCGCGCGCAGCGCCGGCGCGGGGCGCGGGAAGACGCCCATCACGGCGTCGCCCAGCGTCTTGACGATTGCGCCGCCCTCCCGCCCTATCTCCTCGCGCAGCACGTCGAAGTGGCTCATCACCGCGCCGAAGGCGACGGCGTCCCCTATCTCGCGGTAGAGGCGCGTCGAGTCGCGCAAATCCGTGAAGAGAATCGCCATGCGGCCGACGTTTATCCGGTCGCCGGGGCGCAGCGCCTCGGAGGCGAAGAGGTCGCGGAAGAGTTGGAGCGCCGTGACCTCGGCCGCGGTCGCCGTCTGCTCGCCCCACGCCGCGCGCTCGACGACGAAGAGCTGCTCGGCGTCCGTGTCGTTCTCAAGCGTGATGACGGGGCGCGCAGAGAGGCGCGGCTCCTCGGCGTCTTCGTTCGCGCCGCCGGCGCGCAGCGTGAGCGAGCCGGCGCCGCCGCGCGCGACGACGAGGAAGGGGCGGCCCTCCTTCGAGGCGTGCGTGCGGAAGTTGTGACGCCCCTCTTCGAGCACGGGCTCGACCGCGCGCCTGCCGCCCGCGGGGACGAGCTGCTGGACGACGACGTGCGGCGTGACCTGCGGGCCGCCGACGCAGAACTCGCGCGCCTCGACGCGGCGGACCGAGGCGTTCGGCCGGAAGACGACCTCGACCGAGCGGTCGAAGTCCACCGTGAAGTCAATCATGCACGAGTCGCAGTGCTGCCCCGGCCGCACCTCCCGCAAAGACTCGGCCGACTGCCCCGCGCCGCGGCAGAGCGGGCAGAGCAACTCCCAGCGCAGGTCGAGCAGCCCGGCGCGCGTCGCCTTGAGGAAGAGTTCCAGCACGTCGCGCCGCGCCGCCCCCCACGAGTCCGCGAGCGCGTAGGGGCGCATGCGCGCGAGCGCCATCTCGTCGGCGCGCCCGACCGCGCGGCAGAGGGGCGCGACCAGCCGCGGGTTGGCGCCGTCCGCCAGCAGCCTGCGGCGCAGGCTGTCGAGCAGCGCTCGCTCGCCGGCGCCGAGCCTGTGCGCGCGCCCCGCGACGGCGCCGCCGCCGCCGTCCCGCGCGCGGCCTTCGAGCGCGAGCGCGTCGTATCGGCGGAAGACCTCCGCGAACCTGTGCGCGCTGACGCGCCCGATTTGAAGCGGGATGACGGCGCGGCCGAGCGCGCCGCGCGGCCGCGCCCTCACGTCGTAGACGAGGCGCGTGCCGCCGCCCTCGCGCTCGGAGAGGTGCGCGGTGACGCGCGCCTCCTCCACGGGGCCGGTCGCGTAGCGGCGCACCACGCCGAAGCGGAACGGGCGCACCCACTCGAAAGGCTCCTCCTCCCACTCGACGCCGACGCCGAGCTTCGAGAGCCGAAGCCTGCGGCGGCGGGCGGCGCGCCCCGGCTCCGCGCCGTCGCCCGCGCGCGCGTCGCCGCCGCGGCGCGTGACGTCGGGCAGGCCGGCGTCGCGGTTGAAGCGGTTCGTGTCGGAGACGAGCGGCCAGAGCGCCTGCGGGTCGGCGCGCAGGTCGTACTCCCATCGGTAATGAAACTCTTTCTCGCTCACGCCGCCCCGCATTCTTTACACGGCGGCGCGGCGAGTCAATAGCGTCGGACGCCGCGCGCTCGATTTACGAAAGAGAGCCCGAGGCCGCTTCGCCGCGCGCGGCCGGCCGGAGAAAAGTTGATGACAGCGCCGCTCTCATTTGCTACGTTGTCGAACAGGCTTTTCCATCCGTCAGTTGACAGAGGAGAGAAAAGGGAATGGCTTCAAAGAAGTCGTCGAAGAAGTCTTCGAAGAAGGACGACCGGGAGTCCTCGAAGAAGGGCGGCGCTGCCAAGGGCGGGGCCAAAGGCGGCGGAGGCCGCGGCGGCTCGAAGAAGGGCGGCGGCGGCGGCGGCGCGTCGAAGAAGGGCGGCGGCTCGAAGGGCTCCGCCGGCAAAGGCGGCGCGAAGAAGTCCGCCGGCAAGAAGGCGGGCGGCGGCGGCGGCTCGAAGAAGGGCGGCGCCAAAGGCGGGGCCAAGGGCGGCGCGAAGAAAGGCGGCGCGTCGAAGGGCGGCTCCGGTAAAGGCGGCGCTGCCAGGGGCGGCTCGAAGAAGGGCGGCTCGAAGAAGGGCGGCGCTTCCAAAGGGGGCGCGTCCAAGGGCGGGGCTTCCAAAGGAGGCGGGGCCAAAAAAGGCGGCTCGAAGAAGGGCGGCTCCAGGAAGGGCGGCTCGAAGAAGGGCGGCGGCGGCTCGCTCGTCAGTAAGGCCAGAGAGGTTGCGGGCGATGTCCTCGTCGGCGCCGGCGTCGGCGCGCTGATCGGCGCGGTCAAGGGCGGCGTCGAGCAGCTCGAAGAAAAGGCCGGCATCGAGGGCGAGCACAGGCTCCCCGACGAGCAGGGCGGGAAGTAGTAGCCCGGGCGAAACGCTAAGGGCAAAAAGCTAAGGGGAAGATGAGAGGCGGCGCGCTCGCCGTCGTCGGCCGACGACGGCG